>NZ_BJMS01000030.1 GCF_006539285.1 Sporolactobacillus inulinus | reverse complement strand
AAGCGGCGATTCAGCACCGAAAAGACACGAGTCGATCACACATGGTTGGAGATTAACGACCGGGCGTTTTTTGCCCGCTTTTTCCTATCGGGAATCCTTTGACTTTGAGAAAAAGTCGAACTTGTCCGTCGTCACGAAATCAGAAGTGGGCGTGAGCGAAGCGGTTTTGAGCATATGTGCCAAACGATTGAGCTGCTGCGAGAGGAGTGTCCGCTCCTTCTCACTCATGATAAATTCAAATCCGTACTGGAAAATTTCCGCTTTGAGTTCCTTCGCCCAAACGACTGAACCATAGAACGTAGCTGCCTTCCCGAGAATCGTTGTTTCTATTTTTAAGATCATTGAGCAATCAATCCCGAACCGCAAGTCCGATAAGAAGCGCAATCCGCCCAGCCCGATATTTTCAATCAAAATGCGCGATTGCCCTAGACGAACCTTTTGACCATGGAACTGATCTAATGTGACGGACGCATTTAACGGCCATTTAAGCGCGACTCTAAAGAACTTACGCCTATTTTTACGAGGCTTTTGTCGAGTCTGTTCGCTTATGTCAGATGAATGGCCATGCTGCTTGCGCACAAAGTTAGCAAACTGGTCGGCCGGTACTGGCCTAGAAAATAAATAACCTTGCACAACATCACATTTGATTTCTTTCAGCAACTGCAGCTGTTCTTGCGTTTCGACCCCTTCTGCGACCACGCGCATGTTCAAATGGTGAGCAAGGTCGATGATTGATTGCGTAATAAACCGAGAACTGTTATCGCCAGATGTATTCAAATCATCAATAAACGATTTATCAATTTTCAGTGTATCGACCTTGCCTTTGAATCGTTTCAGGTAAGAGAGCGATGAGTAGCCGGTGCCAAAGTCATCAAGATTAATACCAATTCCGTTTTTTTTGAGACCATCTAAAATTGAAAGAACCGTTGCTTCATTTTCAAGAAGCGAGGTTTCTACAATCTCTACTTCCAAATTGTGCGGATCTAGTTTAATTTGATTTAAGATTTCTAGAATACGCGTAACGAGATCGTTTTCTAGAAAACGATTCGCGGTTAAATTGACGGAGATCGGGAGTTCAGGCAGTCCCGCGTCCTGCCAAAGCTTATTTTGGCGACATGCCGTCTCCTCGATCCAATGGTCGATTTGACGCATGACGCCGATTTCTTCTGCCAGCGGGATGAATTCGGTTGGCGAAATAAGCCCCCATTCTGGGTGATTCCAGCGGATCAATGCTTCAGCGCCGACAATTTGATTGGTAAGGAGATCGACCTTGGGCTGATAATATAAGTCGAACTGATGCAAATCAAGCGAATTTCTCAAGTCTGACTCTAAGGTGAACCGCTTGTAGCTAGTGATATCCATCGTGGATGTGAAGATCCGGTAACGGTTATGTTTGTCTTTCTGTGCCCAATGAAGCGCAGAGTCGGCGTGTTTCAGTAAAGTTGTTCCATCATCGCCGTCCTCAGGAAAGATACTGATCCCAAGATTGAGTGAAACCGGGATCCGGTAATCGTTAATGAGAAACGGTTCGTCAAATGCACTGACCATGGTTTCTGCGAGGTTGATGACCGTTGGATAGAAGATATTTGGACAGAGAATGAGAAACTCATCGGCACTGATTCGGGCGATAAAATAACGCACATCAAGTAAAGCTCTCAGCTTCTTCGCAAACTGTTTCAGTAATTCATCACCGGTCGGGTGGCCTAATGTATCATTTATGTATTTGAAACGCTCCAGATCTAAATACATTACAGCTAGGTTCTGGTGCAGCGACTTGCTGACAATCAATTCCTGGTCCAGTTTTCTGCGGAAAAATCTGCTGTTAGGAAGATCGGTTAATTCGTCATGATGGATTAGATATTTGGTTAACGCTTCTGCTTTTTTGCGGTTGGTTACTTCTAGAATGCTGCCGATAAACGTTGTTTTGTCGCGATAGATAATTTTCTTAATCGAGCAATCAAAGTGATGCATCTCACCATCTCTGACCGTTCGAAATGAAAAATCAATGCCCTTCTCTCCAGTGACTAATTGTGCGATAATGGATCGGACGTTCGGTTGATCATCCGGATGCAGCATATCAAGAATGCATCCATCTCCTGCAAGCTCCGGTCCAAGAAACGCATAGAGTTGCGGATTCCCATAAATGAGTTTTTTTCCTTGAAAAATAAAGATCGCAAAAGAAGCACTGTCTGTGATGCTTTTGAAGAGTATTTCCGATTCGATAAGCGATTGCTTCAAGCGATTGGTTTGCGTCACATCGGTTGCAACCGCAAACATGCCAATGTCTCTATGCTCAGATGTAGTCGGCAGCATCGTTAAATGTACATCGAATCGACTGCCGTTCTTGTGCACGAAAACGGAATTTAGGTACTGTTTCTCGCCAAGCAGCACCCTCTGATAAGCAGTGTTGAATGGGGGAATTTGTTCCTCTGCCAGAAACTGATCCATTTTCTTTAAGATGATCTCGTTGACCGGATAGCCAAGAAACTTAGAAAAGCGTTTGTTCGGTAAAGCAATGACTCCGTTCCGATCCATATAGAAAATGAGATCAGGACTGTTGTAAAATAATGAACGATAAAATAAATCAGGGTACTGGGCGGTATCCCCATTCTGATGATCTGCACACTGCTTCTGATCGTGATGCATGGTCACTATCCTCCATAATTCGAACCTTTTTATCTAAATCTGTCATAGTAATACATATAATAGCATTACAAAAATAATAGTACAAACGGATTATTTTGACTATACCAAAAAAATCTGATATAGAAATTTTTTATCGGTAGAATCAGAGCCGTGATGAACAAGAACGTCCTTTTCTATAAAAGAAAGACGTGAGAATGATCCATTTGATACGGGCGAATACGGAACATTTGTGTTCACCTTCCATGCTATAGTCATAATGTATACGGTTTCGTCGAAGGGTTAGGTGTACGTTGAAACAGAGGGATGGAGAGTGAGTCGAGTATGAACGCTGCATTTCTGATTACTCCGAAAAACGAAGTGAAATTTGTTTATGAGGATTGGACCATTAGGCAAGCACTTGAAAAAATGGAGCATTATCGTTATACCGCAATTCCAGTATTAAATCGAAGTGGGAAGTATGTGGGGACGTTAACGGAAGGCGACATCCTCTGGAACTTGAAGCACCATGCATCGCTCGATTTTAAAGATACAGAACATATGCCGTTAAGTGATGTGCCGCGTCATCGGGATAGTTCGGCGATATCCATTAATGTCGCCATTGAAGGTATGATCGAAAAGTCGCTGACACAAAATTTTGTTCCGATCGTGGACGACAGCGGTGTCTTCATCGGCATTATTCGACGACAGGAGATTATCAGCTATTTATTAAAGCAAACGAAAGTCAGATCCTGACCGGAAAGGGCGTATCGAAGGCAATGAAAGCCGTATATTAACCATTGATCGATGGTTTTTGATCTTAAACGAAGATGCGCACATTTTTCGCAACGGTTATAGCTTCTGTTGCAGTGTCCTTTTGACTGCTTTTCCATACTTTCCGCGTAGGGCCAGAATAAAAAGGACAAAGCCTAATGGGAGCAATGCCGCATATTGAATGACGTGGAGCAAGAGTCCGGCCGACAATGCGGCGTTCTGCTGAATGCCCAGTCCGACGAGAGCAACGATGACACCATATTCGAAAAGACCGACGGCACCGGGTGAGGCGGGAATAAAACCGACGAAATTCGTCGTAGCAAAAACCGCCAGCGATAAGCGAAGCGATTGGTGCCAGCTATAACCGAATGCGGCAAGTCCCGCCCATGTCGCCACAAGAAGGAGAATATAGGAGAAAAGCACCCATAGCATCATGTTCAACAGGTTGATGGTCAGATAACGATGCATGAAGCGGCGCAGCCGTGGCACAAAACAGAGGCCGGCAAGAAGCAGTACGATCAGTGCGATACAGGCAAAGAAAAGTATCCAGAGTATATGGACGATCGCCGGGTCCGTAAATCCGGAAAAAGGAACGGCGAGCAGCGAGATCAGGATAATCGCAATCGAATCCGCAACCGCCGGGATCATGACCAGTTTCGTTCGCTGCAGTGCGCTGTAGTCGTCCGGGAAGAACGCAAAACGCAAACCATCACCAATATGGAGCGGAAGGATCATGTTTGCCGCATGACCGATGCCGACGATCTGCAAGGCGGTCAGTCGATCAATCGTCGAATCGATGCCCAGTGTATAGCCCAGTCCGCGAACGTAGTTTGAATAGATGGTGAGCGCAACGGAAACGAAGACCAGAAATCCATTAATGTTCGCATGGAACAGAGGACTCAGGTCTAAACCACCAAGTGTTTTGAATGAATAATAGATCACAAGAATTGTAATGATGATCCCGACTATAAGTTTAAGTTTTGTTTTTTTGCTCATACACCTGCACCCTGGAATCGGTTTTGAACGGCGCAATCGATTAGGCGATCGGCCGATCTTGAGACGAGTTTTTCACTTTGGTGATCTGAATGATCCGCTCAGTGATCACGCGAGCAGACTCGGGCTTCCGGAAATGATACTGGTTCTCGGCGATTTGTCGCAGCTTTTCACCGCCATGCGCTGACAATTCTGCGATCATCTTCGGCAGATCCTTTACATCTCTGCAATAAAGTCCTAATTGATGAGTGACGACAAACCGAGGATTCTTCGCCTCTTGCCCACGAAGCGCACCGGTCACGATGACGGGTTTGCAAAGGTTGACTGCTTCCATTAAAACATTGGGACTGGCCCGAATGATCAGAAGATCTGCCTCCATCATCCGCGCTTTCACTTCCGAAGTAAACCCGTAAATCGTGACTTGACTGCCAATGTAGGGAGCTAGGGTTTGTTCAAGTGTTTTCTTTAAACCTGTATTGTGTCCGGCAATAATGGTTAGGCGAATCATTTTATTGTGAACCAATGTTCGAGCAATTTTCAACACCTGAGCCGATCCCTGACTCCCGCTTATTAATAAAATTGAAATGAAATGCTTGTTTGCAAGGCCAAGTTCGGGACGTTGTAAGGTGCAGAACGCGCTGCGTACCGGGAAACCGGTCCGCACTAATTGCTCCGGTGCCATGCCGGCCTTCAGCATCTGCTGACGCGTCTCTTCAGACGGACAGATCACATTGGATGCCCGCTTGTCCGCCCACAAGTTTGTGACATTATCTAAATCCGCAATCAATGAAACGACCGGAATGTCCAGATGCGCTTGGTTTAGGACGCTGATCACCGAACCGACAAAAAGGTTATGCACGGACACGATGACGTCCGGACGAAAGGCGCGCACCTTTTCTAACAGCGGTTTCCGAATGCTACGCGCAATAAATGCGTTGACTAAAGCCTTAAACGGATTACTCAACTGATAGAAGAGTCCCCATAATAAGGGATATTTTAGCGCAAACGCGTCATAATTGCGGCTTGATGAACGAAGAAGCCGATTGCCGAGTTCAAACCCGTCAATCACCATGTAATGACTATCTGGTGAAAGAAGCGTTAGCTGTTCGCTCAAGGCTTCGGTAATGCTTTTATGCCCGCAGCCTGTATGTTCCGAAGAAAGAAACAGGATTCTAGCCACAGAATAATTCCCCTTTAGATGTCTTTATGAAGTAGTTCTAGCTCTTTGATACTATTTTCGCTCAGACCGTTCCGTTTATTAACCAAAATGTTTAAAATTCTGGGACGGTTATAGCGTTGGATGATGATGTAGGGAAGATTGCACAGAACAGCAATGAAAAACATCAGTGCGGACATGCCTGTATGCGCCCATTGCATATAGAGCAGCATACTGATCATGATGCACCAATGGACAAGTTCGGCACGACACGTCTCTTGTGCAAAGCGATATAAATAACCAGAACCGGAATGCTCCATTTGCTTTTTGGAAAAAAGAAAGGAAAGAAAATCACTGAGCTCCGGCAAGAGGCTCTTCCATCTTCTCACGCCAAACCAATGCTGATAGAAAGCGCCGTCTTTTTCCCAACGTCTTGTTCGGAACAGCCAACCATCGATATGAAAGATGGATAGCGGAAGTTTGATCGAAATCAGCGTATTCATTACCGAGAGGATCATGAAAATAAATAAATTATTGATCAATAGAAGCAATCTCATAATTATCCATCTCTTTTCTAGCCGAGGATACCTCCATACATAATCTATGCAAAAATGACCGCTTGATGAAAATCAGCGGATAAATAATCGAAGGACATTCATTAATAACTATAGATTAAACGATTGATAGAATCAATATAAACGGTTTGAGACAAGGGACAGGTAGAAAAGCATCGTCACCATTGCTCGGGAAATTAAACTTTTGAAAGTGACTGATAAAAACGCAAAAGTGGTCGATAAACTTTTGAAAGTGACTGATAAAAACGCAAAAGTGGTTGATAAACTTTTGAAAGTGACTGATAAAAACGCAAAAGTGGTCGATAGCCATAGCTGTCTTGTGTTTTTCTGTCTACGCGAAAAAAAACTATTGAGGTGGTAAAACCACTGACATCTTCAGTACTTGGGACAACTTGGGCTATTCAGCATTCATTCTGGCCCGCAGCATGATAAAATGTTTGCCAATGGCGATCAAGGTCCTCTCGTTTTGATTGGATGATATACCTAATCATTTGTTTGCCGAGCATCAAATGTGATCAATACGCCTTTATCAAAACGCTCGAGTCCGAGTATTGACTAAGTGGCAGGTCAGCAAAACAAAAAAGCGCTTCACAGCGCTTCTTTTTGATCGTGTTCATCGGTTTGTGAAGGTTCGGTCGATGAGATCATACTCTTCTTTTGAGAGCTTTACATCAAGCGCGTGGACAATGCCTGGAATTTGACCGGCATTACGCGCACCTGGAATCACTGCAGTCAAATCAGGATTTGCCAAGTACCATGCCAGCACAACCTGAAGGACGTCAACATGGTGTTTCTGCGCAATTGGACGAATAGTGTCTATGTTCTTGATTGTTTTTTGGAACGCTTCGCCATTGAACTTCGCATCTTTACTGCGCGGATCGCTTTCTGCAAAGGTCGTATCCTTGTTAAACTTGCCTGTGAGCAATCCGGATTCAAGTGGGAAGTACGGAACAAAAGAAATACCCGCATCACGCAAGTAAGGAAATAGTTTCTCTTCCTCATCACGGTGAATCAAACTGTAGTAATTTTCAATCACATCAACATAGCCATCCTGATTGGCTTCCTGTGTCTGTTCAAATGAAAAGTTGGAGATCCCGATGGCACGAATTTTACCCGCTTCTCGTAATTCTTGAAGTGCGCCGACCGCTTCACTTTTTGGCGTCTCTTTGTCAGGGAAGTGTATATAAAAAATATCGATATAATCGGTCTTCAGTCGTTTCAGTGCGTCATCCACCGATTGTTTCAGAAACTGGGGATTATTATTCAGCACCATCTCACCGCTTGAGAAGTCATGGGCGGCTTTATCGGCAATGATCACTTGCTCTCTTGGAAAATTAGCAATGACTTCACCAATCAGTTCTTCAGAGCGTCCTTTTCCATAGATAAAAGCTGTATCAAGCAATTGAATCCCCGATTTAAGCGCAGCATGAACGGTTTCCAGTCCATCCGATTCTGATAAATTGGAAAACAAGTTATGACCTCCGACCTTGTTTGTACCCAGACCAAGAGGAACCGTTTCAACCTGACTTTTTCCAATTTTCACTTTGCTCATCAAGATACCTCCTTTTATTATAGGAAAGCTAACGTTGTCACTAATGTATCATAACGCTTGATCAAAATCCGTTTTCATGCTCAATGATCGATACGTTAACCGCCCCCAACATCTATTGGTCGCGCTCCTCCTTGGATTTTTATTTGCCGTCATTGTACAATCAATTTAATAGGTGGCAGCGGATATTAAATTCAGAAATCAACTCGATAAAAGGAGTACGTCAATGGCAAACGATGAAGCGATTATAAAGTTCTGGAACGAGTATAAAACAAAGCAAGGCCTAACGCATGACAACTACCAGGCTTGGGCGTTCGGCAATACCCCTGAAATGGCTGATGATTTGGCAGAGTTGGTTGTTCGGGGAATCAAAACGGCGACAACCTCCGCCTATGAACTCTATGAAAAAGAGGAACCGCTTCCGCAAGTCGGAGAGTACAACATCATTCTTAATGGTAATGGTGAGCCGGAAGCGATTACCAAGACCGTTGTCACGGAAATTGTTCCCTATAACTTGGTCACATGGGAACACGCTTATCACGAAGGCGAAGGAGACCGTTCCCTTACTTATTGGCGACGCGTCCACGAGGCCTTTTTTAAGCAGGAATATGCAGAAGCAGGGCGGTCATTTCACAACGAGATTCCGTGCTTTTGCGAAGTTTTTGAGGTGGTTTATCGAAAGCAAGTTTGAGCGATTTGCGGCTAACCGCAGATTCTGCATCAAAGTCTACCATTGAGGTGATCGTATGGTTCAATTAGTAGAGCCGACTCCGGAACTAGAAGATGCGTTTAACGACTATTTGTCGGAATGGGTAGCTTCCGGGGAAGAAATCATTCCGAGTGCTTCCGCGAAAGGAGCGATCAGCTACCAACAATTTTTAGCGGAGCTTGAGGAAGGAAAAACCGCTGCGGTGCGCAAGCGTGGCTGGGTTCCGGCAACCTTGTATTTTTTAGCGGACGCGAACGGACGTCTGTACGGGGCGGTGCATTTGCGCCATGAATTGAACGAAGCTTTACTCGATCTTGGCGGTCACATTGGGTATGGTGTTCGGCCTTCGGAACGTTGCAAGGGCTTTGCGACTAAGATGCTGGCGCTTGCACTCGATAAGGCGCGGGCGCTTCATCTGAAACGCGTGCTCCTCACATGTGACAAGAACAATAGAGGTTCCGCAAAAACAATCATTCATAATGGCGGTATTCTTGAAAATGAGCTGCGGCATGGGGACCGAATCACGCAGCGGTATTGGATTGAGCTATAGAGCACACTCCTTCCCATTTTTTGGAAAACGAAAAAGACAGGTTCCCCTGTCACTGATCCTTTTTATCTAGCTTTTGGGCAATCACTTTGAGCACATCGTTTCATTCTTTATGTATTTTTAAAAATTGAAGCATGTACCAGATGATGAAGACAGGAATTGCGATGTAAATCAAAATAAAAATGGGTAAGACAGCTGTTGCGGTTTGCATCATGTGAATTCTCTTTTTTCCTCATTATAGCAAAAGGGATACGTTATTCGATCCTTTTTGACCGGAATATCGTGGTGCAACAAGAAAAAAAGGAGGTGTTACGCATCATGAACTGGAAGGAAAACAGAATCGAATCAGCGAAAAACGGAACCAATCCGATGGTTCTTGCAGAATTGAAAAGCGGCTACGCGGTAATTGGTGATACACAATTTTTGCCGGGCTATTGCGTTCTGCTTCCGAAAAGAGAAGTGTTTAGCCTTAATGATTTAGCCGTTCCGGAACGTTCACAGTTTTTAACTGATATGAGTTTAATTGGTGACGCAATCCTCAAGGTTTGTCACCCGCTCCGCGTTAATTACGACCTATTGGGCAATGCTGATGCGTTCTTACACGCACACATTTTTCCCCGCTACGAGTGGGAAAGCGAAGAACGACGAAAAAAGCCGGTGTGGCTCTATGATTCGTCGAACTGGTTTGATGATGACAAGCAATTCAGTGAAGAAAAGCATGGAAAAATGAAAAAAGAACTCGCTAGTTATCTGTCTGATTGTACGTTTTAACAGGGATAAACAACGATAAACATTAATGCTAAGCACTAATGATGCGGCATTCCATACCTTGATATTATTTTTGTTAAATTTCGTAACCTTGGTATAAATCGTTTGCATTTCAGGCCGATACCCAGGTAATCAAAACTCGATTTATACAGCATGGCGATGATATAAATAGGAAAGCCGATATAGTGCCTTTCTGCTAAATTAGCGAAAAGCAACTCTATGCACGAACATAGAAATAAATTTTTATAAAATTTTAGCTACAATAATTACGAAAGATGCCTCAGAAAAACGGATCTTCTCACTCTCCATCGTTTTAGTGATTTTTCGTTCTCCTCCTCTATTCGTTTCATCTCTATCTGAAGCTTTTGAATGATTCCTCATTATTGGCTGATCGTTAATCATTATAGAGTTGAATCAATGAAATCTCGGGAAATTTCCCTATGATTGGACACCTTTTCTCGATGTTCCTATCCATTTCCCGACATGTTTGGAATCTATTGTTTGCGCTTTCACGTAATGCTATGCTCTATTCGTAGTTAAAAAGAAAACGCATTCAATAGGGGGTCTGTACGATGGGACTAGTACTTGCACGAATTGATCAACGTTTAATTCACGGAATTGTAGTGACCCAATGGGCAGCGCATACAAAAGCAAAGCGATTGATGGTCGTCGATGATGAAGTAAGTAAAGATGAGACTCAAAAAGCAGCGATGCGCATGAGTAAGCCTTCAGGAACAGGGATGTCAATCATTGATACGGAAACGGCAATTGCCAACTTTAATAAGGGAAAGTATGACAGCCATAATGTTTTCTTAGTTGTTCGTGAGCCGGAAACATTATTAAAACTTGCTGATGGCGGCGTTCACATTCCGAAGGTAAACGTAGGAATCATTTTTGACGGTGAGGGAAAAAAGACGGTTAAGAAAATGGTTTCTGTCGATGAAAAGGAAGTTGCTGATTTAAAAGCGCTAAAAGAAAAAGGAATTCCAGTTACATTCCACTTTGTACCGGGAGAAGTAGAAGAGCCACTAGAAACTTATATTAAATAAATAATCGATAGAAAGTGGAGTTTACACATGATGTCCGCAATGACTCATGACTAGGAAGAGGAGAAAAAAATGGAGATTATTCAAGGAATACTCATCATTGCCTTGGCATTCTGGATGGTTCTTGACCAACAGGGATTTGTCATTACCACATGGTACCCGGCGATTATTGGAATGATTGCAGGTATTATTATGGGCGATGTGACTACAGCAATGATTATAGCCGGAACCTTTCAATTGATGGCTTTGGGAGTAGCCAACATTGGCGGATCATCGGTACCAAACTATGGTCTTGCAACACTTGTCGGCGTTTATGTTGCGCTTCGAACAACCCATGATATTGAAAATGCGAAAGCGATTGCCTTGGCAGTCGGTGTTCCTGTCGGAATGTTGGGCATTCAATTAGATGTTCTCGGTAAATTGTTGAATTCGTATGTTTCTCATGCCGCTCAAAAAGCGTTAAATCAAGGAAAGTTTAAGAAAATGGAACGCATTTTTTGGATAGGTCCGCTCATCTTTGGTATGACTACAGCACTTCCTACAGCACTTTGTGTGTTATTTGGCGATCGGCTTGTGCGTTTGATCCTAGATTTTGTGCCAAAGTGGTTTACAGACGGACTATCCATTGCAGGGTCAATGCTTCCAGTGGTCGGAATTGCACTATTACTACAATTTATGCCCGTCAAAAAATACTTAACGATGCTTATAATTGGCTTTGTTATTTCTGCATATCTTAAATTACCAATTCTGGGTATTGCACTCTTAGGATTTGCCTTTGCTTATTATTACTTCACGCAAAATATGAAAAAGACACCGGCGGTAGCCGGAGTTGGCGATACGGGTGATGCCGGTGAAGGAGATGATTTTGATGAATAGCGTGGAGAAGAACGATGTGGTAACGAAAAAAGACATTCGAAAAGCATCCATTCGTTATATGTTTATGGCGTGTAATACATTTAACTATGAAAATCAGCAAGCACCTGCCGTTGTGTATGGGCTAAGTAAAGTGTTACGGAAAATCCATAAAAAGGATGAAGATTATAAAGCCTCGTTAAATAATCATTTTAATTATTTCAATACAACAACATGGATGGCGAACTTGCTATTAGGTGCTTCTATAGCAATGGAAGAAAAAGATGGGATTAAGTCAAAAAATGCCGTTCAAGCATTCAAAACGGGGATGATGGGACCATTAGCTGGTGTTGGTGATACACTCGTTTGGGTACTTTATCCGACGATTATGGGATCGATTTCTGGCTATATGGCACTGCAAGGCAATCCAACGGGTGCCATCATTTGGTTGTTGTTAAATGTTATTTTCTTCTTTTTTCGTATGAAATTATTCGACATGGGACATAGCTCTGGATTGAAATTGATTACTGCCCTCGGCGATCGGTTGAACATTTTTACCGAGTCCGCTTCCATCATGGGACTAACCGTAGTCGGCGCATTAATTCCCTCAGTCGTGAAAATGAACATTCCGATTGAATTTAAAACCGGAAAAGTGACCTTGCCCATTCAAACAGAAATCTTAGATAAAATTATGCCGGCGTTACTCCCGGCAGTGTTAACTTATGTCGTCTACAAATTAATCGCTTCAAAGAAACTGAGTATCACACAAATTATTTTTCTAGTGATCGGATTGGCGTTGGTTTGTTCATTCTTTGGAATATTAGGCGTTTAAAGCGAGGCAAGTTGTCGTTTTTCATTTAAAGAAAGGAAAAGAAATACAATGCGAAAAATTATCATTGCGAGTCATCACAAAATGGCAACAGGAATAAAAGACACGTTGAACTACATTACGGGTGAACGCAACAACGTTTCTGCACTCTCTGCATATTTGACGAATACACCGATTCAGGAAGAAATTGACGCCTTGTTAAAAGGGGTGGATCAAGAAAGATGAAGTTGTCGTCTTCACAGACTTATTAGGAGGATCGGTCAATCAATCCTTTGCCAAATATACAGCACGTCCGCATTTCCATGTGATTACCGGAATCAATCTACCCATTGTCTTGACCATAGCATTGAAGCCAGATGACACGTATCTAACAGCGGAACAAATTCGCTCGTCGCTAGATGAGGCGAAGGAACAATTGATTTATGTGAATGACTTTATAACAAATAGGCCTGAAGATGAAGACGATGAGTAAGGAGAAAATGATGGAAAAAGACTGGTGGAAAAAAAGCGTCGTTTATCAAGTCTATCCACAAAGCTTCAAAGATACAACGGGGAGCGGAGTAGGCGACTTAAATGGAATTCATGAAAAACTGCCTTATTTGGCTGAATTAGGCATTGATGTGATTTGGTTGAATCCGATTTATCAATCGCCGATGGTCGATAATGGCTATGACATTTCCGATTACTTCAAAATTAATCCTAAATATGGAACCATGGACGATTTCAAACGCCTTTTAAATAAAGCACATTCTTTCGGTATCAAAATTATCATGGACTTGGTCGTGAATCATACAAGCGATCAGCATGAATGGTTTCGAAAATCATGCGAATCGCGTGATAACGCGTATTCTGATTTCTATATTTGGAAAGATCCGAAAGCTGATGGAAGTCCGCCAACGAATTGGGGCTCCACTTTTGGTGGTCCGGCTTGGGAGTATGTGGAAAGTCGCGGGCAATACTATCTCCATTTATTTGCGAAAGAACAGCCGGATTTAAACTGGGAAAATCCAAGCGTTCGTAAAAAAATTTATGCCATGATGAATTTTTGGTTTGAACTTGGAATTGATGGATTCCGAATGGATGTCATTAGTTTAATAAGCAAACGTCAGGATTGGCCGGATGCTCCGGATGATGCCGTTTATAGTAAATCCTATTATATTGGCGCATCGAATGGTCCGCGTGTCCATGAATTTCTTCATGAGATGAATCAAGAAGTATTAAGTAAACACAAGATTATGACTGTTGGCGAAACAGCAAATACGACGAGTGACCAGGCGATTTTATACACGGATCCTGAGCGTAACGAATTAAATATGGTCTTTCATTTTGACCACATGCACTTAGACTACGGACCCTATGGGAAATTTTCAGATGTGCGTTTTAAGATGAGTGATTTGCGAGATGTTATGACCGAATGGCAGCGCAAGCTGGAAGGTCATGGGTGGAATTCACTTTATTGGAGTAACCATGACCAGCCACGCGCGGTGACTCGTTTTGGGAATGATAGGGACTATCGGGTGGAGTCTGCGAAAATGCTTGGAACCCTTCTCCATATGATGAAAGGGACGCCCTATATTTATCAAGGAGAAGAGTTGGGCATGCGCAATGTTCGCTTTGCTTCGCTAGATCACTATAAGGATATTGAAACCATAGGAGTGAAGAAGGACTTTGAAGCGCGGGGGCTTTCGCAAGCGTATATCAAAAAATCCATTTTTTTGAAATCTCGGGATAACGCGCGTACACCGATGCCCTGGAACGGAAAAGAAAAGTTTGGATTTACTACTGGGACACCATGGATTGATTTTAGTCCGGATAATGCACGCATTAATGTGGCGCATTGTCTGAAAGATAAAGACTCGGTCTATTATCATTATAAGGAGCTCATTCGCCTCCGCAAAACGTTGCCGGTTGTGATTGACGGGACCTATGAATTGATTAATCCAACCGATTCCGACGTCTATGGCTACATGCGTGTTCTTCAAAAGCAAAAGTTAGTGGTCATCTGTTCCTTCTCGGATAATAAGGTAAACTATCATTTGCCTGAAGAATTAAAGCATGCTTCTGGAAAATTGTTACTCTCAAATTACCATGATAGCAAAGAAGTATTGGCGGATTTAGAACTCCGTCCCTATGAAGCGGTTATCTATCTTATTGAAGAATAAACGATACATGTGGCGAGTAAGAGACGGTCTCGGCTCTTACTCGCCTTTTTTGCGGTATACTGAAAAGGAGCAGAGCAAAACGTGTCGTGTCGATAATAGACCTTGAAACGATCGATTTTATAAGGTGGAAGCGTATGGATTTTGAATTAAGTATAAAGATGAATTATGATCGACTGACCGATTCAGAAAAAGAAATGGCAAAGTTCATGATGAGGCGACCGCAGGATGTGGTTAATATGAGTATTGTTGAATTGGGAGCAGCAATGCTCAGTTCAAAAAGCTCCGTACTTCGCTTTGCAAAAAAATTGGGGTATCGCGGATTTTCAGAATTAAAATATGTCATTCGTGAGTCCATGAAGGTCCCCGCGTTAGAACCCTCTGACTTGACTCAGTTATTAAAACAGGATTTGGATTGGATCATGCGCTATGTGGAACAAACCAATTTCCAGCCTTTTTTGCAGAAATTGAAAGATGCACGCATGGTTTTCTTATATGCTACCGGCTTTTCGCAGAATAACTTCACCAAAGAATTCTCTAAGGACCTGATGCTCGCAAAACGTGCCAATATGCTGATCTCCGGAGAGTCCAATTTGTTAATGAGCAGTTCGATTATAAGGAAAGATGACTTGATTATTTTTACTTCATTGAGTGGAGAGACGCCCGGTATAAAAGACGCAGTGCGAATGTTGAAAATGAGGAATATACCGATTGCCACGTTTACTAAGTTTGGTAGTAATTTTTGAGTGAAAATGCTAATTATTCCTTTTTCTTTGAAGCGACGCCGCTACCGGATCATCAGTACAAGCAACAAATTCATTCACTGATTGGTTTAGAATTGATCCTTGATGTGGTTTCTCGAAAATACCGCGAGTTTATTCTCTTTGATGAGTGACAAAGGAAATGGAGAGGTATAAATCGTGATTGTGAAATTAGAACGAAATGACCAAGTTCCGATGGATCTCTTGTTGCTTGCTGATCCTTCCCAGAAAATGATTGAACGTTACCTGGATCGATCGACATGCTTGGCGATGGTTAAAGAAAACGAAATAGTCGGCGTTTGCGTGTTGATTGAGACGCGTCCGCTTACAATGGAGATTGTCAATATCGCCGTGCGTGAGAAAGAACAGGGCAAAGGAAATGGCAAAAAGCTGATTGAGCATGCAACAGACTACGCAAAAACAAAAGGCTTTCGCAGATTGGAAGTCTGCACTGGAAATTCAAGCATTTTACAGCTTGGTTTCTACCAAAAATGCGGCTTTTCGATGACCGGCATTGATAAAGGTTATTTTATTGATCATTATGCCGAGCCTATTTTTGAAAATGGCATCCAGTGCCGCGATAGGATTCGTTTTGCTAAACGCTTGTCGTGAGAGGCGAAAACATGGGGAAATGAGGGATACCCAATGGATGAGTACTTTTTTTATACCCAATTACAAGGTTGGGAATGGGAAGATGAGGATAAAGGGCTTGTTAACTTAACCTTCAGAACAGACTTGACTGAAACGCATTCAGAAACCTTTAATCTCCGATTGGATCTGAATAACCATCGATTGACTTGTCCGGATAAAGAAATTCGTGAGAAAAAGTATGTTGCACTCTTGCTTCAGCATGATGATGACTATATAAGAAATCTAGTCGACAAAATCAACAGGAAACGGAGCAAATGATCATTTTTTCAGTTGACTTTCCTGCGTATTCGCAATAGAATGAAAAGCAATCAAATTGATGATTTATGCGATGATGAAGAGGAGTAGCCAGAGCGAACGCTTCAGAGAGCTGATGGTAGGTGTGAATCAGTGCGGACGTTCTGGTGAATGGGCTTTTGAGCATCCGGGCTGAACGCATAGTAGGCATCGGCGGAAACTCTTACCGATAAAAGAGAGAATGTATCGAGCGGTGATCCGCTTTCCGTACATGAGCGCGTTTTTTAACGAACAAAGGTGGCACCACGGGGTCTCTCGTCCTTATTAGGATGAGCGGCCCCTTTTATTTTTTAGAAGAGTGCAGATGAGAACAGTAGAGGAGTGACGAGATTGAGTATTTTATCTCATTTTGAAGCTAAGACAGGTGCCATGACGTATACGACGAAAGCAGGCGTGAAAATTACCCGCCATGCGCGAGCGCTTGATGAAGCACGTACAATGGATGATTTGCTTCGGCAACTTGACCATCAAAAAGGTGCTGTCTTCTCAAGCAGCTATGAATATCCGGGCAGATATACACGCTGGGATATTGGCTTTGTGAATCCGGGAATCGAAATTCGCTCCTATCCCAATGAATTTGTTGTCTCTGCCCTGAACCAAAGAGGCAGACTGCTGCTTGCGGCTATTGATGAGCAGTTAACTAAGAACAGCCAAATTGTAGTGATTGAGCGGTCCGCCAAATCAATCATCGGTACGATCGAATCGGACCATGAACTGTTCCGTGAAGAAGAGCGAACGCGGCAACCTTCGATTTTTACGGTGTTGCGGTCCATTCAGGAACTGTTTGCATCATCTGAAGATCATTTTCTCGGTCTGTATGGCGCCTTTGGTTACGATCTTGTTTTTCGATTGGAACCGATGCCGCTGCATCAGGAACGTGAGGAACGGAAACCGGACTTGGTGCTCTCTATTCCCGATGAGATCAGTATTGTCGATCATCAGCGTGAATGTGCGTATTGCCTGTCCTACGATTTTGAGATTGCAGGGCAGTCGACCGCGGGACTGCCAAGAGATGGCGCGTTCTATGAGTACCCAAAACGTGAAGACATTCCTGAGGATAAGAAGTACAAAAAAGGCAGATATGCGCAACTGGTTGAGAAAGCCTTAACAGCGTTCAAACGGGGCGATTTATTTGAAGTGGTTCCTTCGCATACCTTTTATGAACCATGCACGGGCAGTCCGTCGGAAATCTTTCAAAACTTGCGTACGATTAATCCAAGTCCCTATGGATTTATGATCAACTTAGGAACGGAACACCTTGTTGGCTGTTCACCGGAAATGTATGTCCGAGTTGACGGCAAGCGGGTTGAAACATGTCCCATCTCTGGAACGATCAGGCGCGGAAAAAATGCGATTGAAGATGCAGATCGTATTCGGCAACTGCTGAACTCGGAAAAGGACGAAGCGGAATTGACGATGTGCACGGATGTGGACCGTAACGACAAGTCAAGAATTTGCCTGCCGGGCACGGTTAAAGTGATTGGCCGCCGCCAGCTGGAAACGTATTCGCATCTGATTCACACGGTTGATCATGTGGTGGGCAGCCTCAAGCCCGAACGTGATGCTCTTGATGCGTTCATCACGCATATGTGGGCGGTCACGATTACCGGTGCGCCGAAACGCAATGCAATTAAATGGATTGAACAGCACGAAGCGTCGCCGCGCGGCTGGTACGGCGGTGCCGTCGGTTATCTGACCTTTGACGGCAATCTGAATACCGGGCTGACCTTGCGTACAATGAAAATTAAAGCAGGCATCGCTGAAATCCGTGCTGGTGCCACGCTGCTGATTGACTCCGTACCGCAGGATGAAGAGGATGAGACGTTAACAAAAGCAGCAGCTTTGAGGCAAGCGGTCGAAGGCACAAAAGCAGTATCGCGCAATCCGCATCATAAAAAGGACGCGGTCGGTCGCGGGAAGAAGATTTTGATTGTCGATCACGAAGATTCATTCGTCCACACACTGGGCAACTATTTTAAACAAACCGGCGCCTGCGTCGTGACTGCCAGAACAGCATTAGCAAAACAACTGCTCAATGATTCAGCGGATTTTGATCTCGTTGTCCTGTCGCCAGGACCCGGGACGCCGAACGACTTTGCCATCCACGAGACGATTGACCGTTGCATCGAAAAAGAACTGCCGCTTTTCGGCGTTTGCCTCGGCCTGCAGGGCATCGTCGAATACTTTGGCGGGAAATTAGGTTACGCAAAAGAGCCAATGCATGGCAAAGCATCCACGATCACCGTTACAGAGCACGGCAAGCTCTTCAATGAAATCACGGATTGCTTTACCGCCAGTCGCTATCATTCCCTCTATGCGGAGCAAGTGCCCAACTGTTTGACCGTTACTGCCCGATCTGAGGATGGCATGGTCATGGCCTTGGAACATAAAAAATTACCGATTGTCGCGGTACAATTTCACCCGGAATCGATTCTGACCGCACGGCATAATATCGGACTGAAGATCATTGAAAATGTAATAGAGAGCATCAGCTGAACTAAGACCTTTCACAGCGAATCGATACATTACCGAGCCTATTTTTCTTATTAAACTTAAATTGAGGCAGCTTCTTTTTCGAGTTTTCTAGAATGACTAAAAAAACAGCAAATCTTCGGGTTCAGAAAACTCAATCTATGTTATGATAATGATAGGATGTTAAATTTTACTATAAAGAAGGCTAGAGAAATGAGAAAGTATGCGATTATTGGTCTTGGACATGTCGGCGCAGCAGTTGCATTCCAGCTTGTATCGAGGGGGATTGCCGATGAGCTGATCCTCATTGATACGAACGAAGGACTGGCGCGCGCGGAACAACTTGATTTGCAGGATATGCAGGGGCGGATCGACACGCGAACGATCATTAAAATCAATGATTACAGCGAACTTGCCGATACGGACATTTTGTTCATTACTGCCGGTAATATTCTTGCATACAAAGAGAAGCAAGCACAAGGAAACCGCTGGGCAGAATTCGAGTATACGAAGGACATCGTGCAAGATATTGCGCCAAAAGTTAAGGCGTCCGGTTTCCATGGTGTAGCCATCGATACGATGAACCCTTGCGATGCGATTACGCAGTATTTCCAGGAAAATACCGGACTCAGCCGTCAGCAGGTTTTTGCAACCGGAACGTTCCTTGACACGGCGCGGATGCAAAAAGTGGTTTCCGATCAATTCGATTGTGATCCGAAAAACGTTTCCGGCTATGTATATGGCGAACATGGCGAATCGCAATTCACCGCGTGGTCAACGGTTCGCGTGAATGGATTGGACATTACGGAACTTGCGAAAGAACGGAACCTAAACCTGGATGATTTGGAAGAAGCAGCACGTCGCGGCGGTTGGGAAGTCTATAAAGGCAAGGGCTATACAAGCTGGGCAATTTCGACCTGCGCCGTTAAACTTAGTCAGGCCGTGCTTTCCGATGCTCATGCTGCCTGCATTTGCTCCTGCTACAGTGAGAAGTACGGCACTTATGTTGGTCAGCCGGCAATCATCGGCAAAAATGGGATTGAAGAAGTCCTCACACTGCCGCTGACTACTGAAGAAGAAGCGAAATTTAAACACTCTGCAGATACAATTAAAGAGAAATTCCAAACGTTTGAAAAACAAACCAACTGATCAGCGAAAAAGCGAACGATCATTTACTCGACGATTTGAGTTCGGTACACCCGGACTCGAATCGCCGAATTTTTTTATCTTCTAAACGGTACGGCATGCCATTTATGCGTTGTTCCTATAGAATAGAAGCGGACGGCCAAGAAAAAACATTTAGAAGGAGCAAAACCATGACATCTGAAAAACAAAAAATGATTGCCGGAGCGCTTTACAACGCGATGGATCAGGAATTAAAAACGGATCGCTTAAATGCTAGAAAGTTAACACGTCTATTTAATCACACGACCGAAACCGATCAAAAAAAGAGAACGTCATTATTAAAACGGCTCTTCGGTTCGACTGGAGAAAAACTATACATCGAACCGACCTTTCGCTGCGATTATGGGTACAACATTCATGTTGGTGAACATTTTTACGCCAATTTTGATTGTTTGTTCTTAGACATTTGTCCGATTCATATCGGCGACCACTGCATGTTCGGCCCTGGCGTGCATATTTATACGGCAGCCCATCCGCTTAATGCGGCGCTGCGTATTTCTGGTGTGGAATTTGGAAAGCCGGTGACGATTGGCAATAACGTGTGGATTGGCGGACGAGCAGTGATTAATCCTGGTGTCACGATTGGCAATAATGTGGTGATTGGTTCAGGTTCGGTTGTCACCAAAGATGTGCCGGACAATGTCGCTATCGGCGGCAATCCGGCAAGAATCATCAAGACGATTGAGGAATAGGGAGGCAGTTCCATGCATCTTCCGTTTATTCGGCACATGGAACCCGACGATGATCCGGTGATCCCGCGCCGGTTTATCGTTGGATAGGGAAGATCGCGGCGGACGGTTGGAGAGGGGGATACACCAAGCGAAAGCTGCCACAAATCAGCCCAGCTGATCCTCTCATCCCCTAATTGCTAGTCTCAGAAGTGGAGGCTGGTGTTATGCGCGCATTCGGTGGCATATAGTTATATACCGAAGTGAGATGAGCCGTCAATCAAATATTTGTAAGCGATTTCCTTGTATCGGCTATCATAAATTCAATAGTAAACTTTATGTATCAATTAAGAAGAAGCAGGGCGGCTATCCGAATGGCTATGACTCGTTTAAACTCATTTTGAATAACATCAAGGCAGTATCGGTGACCGGAAGCGGGAAAAAGCTGCTGCTTGAGATCAATGATGAGCAAACGGTTCTGCTCACAGGCGAAGGCGAACTGGAGATCGAGTTATAATCGACCATTAGAGAGCAGTCGTTTCGTGTTCGTGCTTTGATCAGAGACTGGGCATATTATCAATCATTTCAGAAAAAAGACCTGGACGGCTTTCCTTCCAGGTTTTTCTATCTTTGAAATTCACACAGCAAATATTTGCACTTTTTTTGGCTTGATATGGATGGTTTGATCTTTTTTCAAGTTTAACAGGGAAAACTCTTCCCAGTTAATCTCGATATTAAGCACGTTATGGCTGTCTGAGCGTTCGACTTCGAGATGAACAGTTGGTCCAACGGCATGAATATGTTTGATCTGCACAGGAATGGAATATTTTCCGGAACGATCTTTTTCAATGACGAAATGGTAAGGCCGGACAAATCCAAGACCGGCGGATTCGATGTTGGAATCAATTGGCGCTTCGGTTTCAAAGGAGCCATCGATAAAGGTACCGTTAATGATCTTTCCCTCGAACTTATTGGCACTACCGATAAAGTCATAGACAAAGGGATTCGCAGGGTGATTGTAAACTTGTTCTGGTGTTCCAACCTGCTCGATTTTTCCGTTCTGAATGATGACAACACGATCGGCAACTTCAAAGGCTTCTTCCTGGTCGTGGGTTACGAAAATACTTGTTACTTTGACGGATTCATGAAGTTCCCTGAGCCAGTACCGCAGTTCTTTTCTCACTTTGGCGTCCAGTGCGCCGAACGGTTCATCAAGCAACAAAATTTTTGGCTCGATAGCCAAAGCACGGGCAAGCGCAACCCGCTGCCGTTGCCCACCGGACAACTGAGACGGATAGCGTTTGCCAAAGGGTTCGAGGCGGACTAAGCGGAGTAATTTATCAACCTTTGCCTTGATTTCTGCTCGGGAAGGTCTGATTTTCCTCGGCCGCACTCTCAGACCATAGGCAATGTTGTTAAACACCGTCATGTTCTGAAAAAGCGCATAATGCTGGAAAACAAATCCGACTTGGCGCTCTTTAATATGAGCATTGGTCAGATCCTGTCCGTGAAAAACGATTTGACCATTGTCCGGCTGTTCCAGTCCGGCCACAATGCGAAGCAATGAAGTTTTTCCTGATCCTGATGGACCCAGTAAAGCCACGAGTTCACCGGTCGGTATCGTTAAGTTGATATCGTTAAGAATTTGAAAGGAGTCAAATGCTTTGGATACGTGATTAATTTCAATACTCAAAATGAATACCTCCTTAAAAAAAGTAGACCATTGCGGCGCAAAATTTCAGCGGGTCTGCTTTTTAATGAAATTTTCAAGAACCACTTTAATGACCATGGTCAGAATAGCCAGGAGCGACATGATCGATGCAATGGCGAAGGCGGCGACAAATTGGTATTCATTATACAGGTTTTCAATTTGCAGAGGCATTGTATTCGTCATTCCACGTATGTGGCCGGAAACAACAGAGACGGCACCAAATTCGCCGATTGCCCGAGCATTGCATAAAATAATTCCGTAGAAAAGTGCCCATTTGATATTCGGCAAAGTCACATGAATAAACGTTTGCCACGCGCTGGCGCCGAGCAAGATCGACGCTTCCTCTGAAACGGTTCCTTGGCTCTGCATTAATGGGATCAGTTCCCTGGAGATAAAGGGAAAGGTCACGAACAGGGTGGCCAGAACGATCCCAGGGACGTTAAAAACAATGTTGATATTATGGCTGATCAGCCACCGGCCAAGTGAACTGTGCTGTCCAAATAAAAGAATGAAAATCAAACCGCCAATCACAGGTGAAACAGAAAAAGGAAGATCGATCAGCGTAATAAGAAGATTTTTTCCTCTAAAAGAATATTTTGTGATTACCCAAGCAAAAAGAATCCCGAAAACCGCATTGATTGGGACGACGATCAGTGTGACGAAGAGTGTCAGCCGGATTGCAGATAAAGCATCCGCTTCAACAATTGACGACAAATAGACACTGACCCCTTGCTTGAATGCTTCAAAAAAAATCGAAACAAGCGGGATGATCAGAAAACCGAAGAAAAAGAGCAGGACAACGGTAATGAGCGACCAGCGGACAACGTTCTCTTTCAGTGAATGACGGGCAGCAAACGCTTGACGAGGTAGATTCGGTTGAACCGTGCTTTCCATAAAACAGCAACTCCTCTTCCGAGTTAATGGCTCGCATAACGTATGCGCGACCACCACTGGATTAAATTAATCAGCAGGATCAGCGCGAACGAGATGACAAGCATCACAACGGCAATAGCTGTCGCAGCCGGGTAGTCGAACTGTTCCAGTTTTGTCATAATCATCAGCGGTGCGATTTCCGTTTTAAACGGCATATTTCCGGCAATGAAGACGACGGAACCGTATTCGCCAAGCGAACGTGCAAATGCAAGCGAAAACCCGGACAGTGCAGCAGGCAGCAATTGTGGGAAAATAACTCTTCTAAATGTCTGAAACGAAGTCGCGCCGAGAGAGGCCGAGGCTTCTTCGACTTCGTGTTCAAAATTCTGCAGAACCGGCTGAACCATTCGCACGACAAACGGCAGCCCGACAAAGATAAGTGCGAGCGTAATGCCAATTGGCGTAAACGAAACATCAAACGGCAGCCATTTGCCGATCCATCCCTTCTCAGAATAGAGCGTTGTGAGGGTAATGCCGGCTACCGCAGTTGGAAGAGCGAACGGCAAATCAACAAGCCCATCGACGATCCGCTTCAATGGGAAGGTATATCGGCTGAGCACCCAAGCAAACAGGAGCCCGAATACCAGATTCACGAGGGCAGCTGAGAACGCGGTTAGAAAACTCAACTTGTACGAAGCGATCACTCTTGGATCGGTAACGTCATTCCAAAAAGCGGTCCAGCCGAGCCGAGCTGAATAAATAAAGACCAGTGATAGCGGGATCAGCACGAGCAGAGACAGGTAGAGCGTCGACAAGCCCATTGTCAATCCAAAGCCGGGAATGGATTGTTTCTTTTTTGAATGTTGAATGCGTGTCAAATTTCTCAACTCCATTGCGCACGGATTAATAGAAGCGAATGTACAGTGATTATTTCGAATAAATTTGGTCGAATGTACCGCCGTCGGCAAAGTGTGTTTTCTGAGCTTTCGTCCAGCCGCCGAAGTGATCTTCAACCGTTACAAGGTTAAGTTTTGGGAATTGATCACTATATTTAGCCAAAATTTTCTGGTTCCTTGGTCGATAATAATTCTTCGCAATAATATTCTGAGCTTCATCGCTGTACAGATATTTCAAGTATTCAGTAGCAACCTTTGTTGTTCCATTGCTTTTCGCATTCTTGTCAACAACTGCTACCGGCGGTTCTGCAAGAATACTTAAGGACGGTGTAACTCTATCAAACTTGTCCTTGCCAAGTTCATTGATGCTCAAAAACGCTTCGTTTTCCCAGGCGATCAGCACATCACCGACACCGCGTTCCGTGAATGTTGTGGTTGCGCCGCGTGCCCCGGAGTCAAGCACTTTTACGTTGGAATAGAGTTTTTTAACGAATGCTTTGCTTTTCGCTTGGTCATTATTATATTTCTTGTCCGCATAAGCCCAAGCGGCCAAGTAGTTCCAGCGGGCGCCACCGGAGGTTTTAGGATTCGGGGTTACAATAGAGACTCCTTTTCGTGTCAGATCATCCCAATCTTTGATGTGTTTCGGATTGCCTTTGCGCACAAGGAAGACAATGGTTGATGTATAGGGTGTGGAGTTATCCGGCAGTCGTTTTTGCCAGTTTTTATTCAGGTTGTCCGTGCTATCGGCGATTGCATCGATGTCACCAGAAAGGGCCAGTGTGACGACATCTGCTTTTAAACCGTCAATAACCGAGCGGGCCTGTTTGCCTGAACCGCCATGGGATTGCTGAATGGTCACGTTCTGATTTGTTTTCTTCTTCCAGTATTTAGCGAATGCAGTGTTATAGTGTTGGTAAAGTTCGCGAGTCGGATCATAAGAAACGTTAAGCAATTTTACCGACTTTTTCGTATCGTTGCCGGATCCTTGTGAAGCGTTGCTTGATCCGCAGGCACTGAGCACACTGATAATCATCAATGCAGCAAGAAACAACAAGCTGTTTTTTTTCATTTTAACTTCCCCCTTAATGGCATTGCATTTTTCTTTTTAAGTGATGGTGTCAAGAAAGCAAATGATCAGAAGCAAAGGAAACAGGGTTGAAAAAAAGCTGCAATTAAGGACGCTTATCAACGATCAGGCGGAAGAATCGATAGGGTCTGCGGCAGCCATTGGGCAGTCGATAAGGGTTCACCTCAATTCTTTCTCCATAATTTTCACGAAAAATCCCCATTCTCTGAAAACAATAAAGCGGACTACGTCTACGTACCAAGAATCCGGAGATCCCATGTCTATAAGCGAGAACCTGTTCGATTGAGCGTCTTTACTTTTGCTTATAAAAAATGGTTTCCGGATATCTATGGAATATCCGCCGTTCACGATAAGCGTCACTTAAATTGGATTAATCCTATCACTATAGTTGGTATTAGACAAGGGATAAATTTACTAAAAACAGAATTATATTTTGAAATTCGATTAACAAGAGCTTGCTTTTCTATCATTCAGCAACACTAGGATTAACCGATTAATCTATAAAGAATTTTAATTAATTTGTAAACTATAAATAAAGGATCATTGACATCCCTTGCGATTCATTCTAAAATCAAACACAACTAAATGATCTATCCAGAGTGATGGAGGGACTGGCCCGATGACATCCGGCAACCTGCACAGATTCGTTTTCTCTGTAAGGTGCTAATTCCAGCAAAATGGTCAACCATTTTGAAAGATAGGAAAAACGACGCAACCTTTTTTCCTACAAAATGGAAGAAGGGTTATTTTTTTAGGAGGAGGTTAAAACGAGTGGCATTTGTCATTACATCGGCTGGTATTGGTGAAAAAGTAGGGAAATACCCAGACGCCTGCCCTGTGAAAACAATGCTGGAGGATGCGATGCCGGATGGCGAGTGCAAATGGTGACTATTTAATCGGTATTTTTTTCCTAAACGTAGGCTGCGAAATTGATGAAAGAGGTGAGTGCAACGTCGAATACAGTAACTTACAGTCAATGGGGCAATGCGAAACTCCCTGAATTCAGTGATCGAATAGCGTTGCTTGAGTCCAGAAAAGTACTCGGGTGGGCCTTCCAGGAGTATGGGGATAAAGTCGTTTATTCCTGCAGTTTCGGTGTTGAAGGAATGGTGCTGATTGATCTGATTTACTCAATGAACAAAACGGCTTCGGTTATTTTTCTCGACACTGATTTTCACTTCAAGGAAACCTATGAGCTGATCGATCGCGTGGAAAAGCGTTATCCGCAACTGAAGATCATCAAAGAAAAACCTGCGCTTACTCCTGAACAACAAGCTGAAGAATATGGCGCGGAGCTTTGGAAGCGGCGACCCGATCTCTGTTGCCGGATCCGCAAAATCGATCCGCTTGCGGGGCGATTAAAACACTATAACGCATGGATTTCCGGGCTAAGGCATGAGCAGTCGCCACTAAGACGATCCGTTTCATTTGTAAACAAAGATGAACGCTTTCAATCGGTGAAAATTTGTCCGCTTATCCATTGGAAATGGACGGAAATATGGGATTATGTGCGCAAACATGATTTACCGTATAATCCGCTGCATGATCAAAACTATCCTAGTATCGGCTGCGCCTATTGTACGCGACCGGTGAAAGCCGGCGAAGATCAGCGCGCTGGCAGGTGGAGCGCGTTTGATAAAACGGAATGCGGGCTTCATTTAAAAGACTAAAATTCCGAGTATAATCAGATGAATAATACGATTAATGCCATTTGAAAACTTGAAAGAGATGCAATTTTAGAAACGGAAATGAGGGGAAAATCATGACAAGCATACCGCATGGCGGCACACTGGTGAATCGGCAAAACTTTGGGGGAGCCGTTGATGAACTGGATAAAGAACTTCAGATTGACCAAGTCGCATTGAGTGATCTGGAATTGATTGCAAGTGGCATTTACAGCCCGCTCACCGGTTTTCTTAATGAGGAGAACTATCGTTCAGTTGTCGAAACGATGCGGCTGACAACTGGGCTTGCTTGGACAATTCCGGTGACATTGCCGGTAACCGAGGACGCAGCTGAACGGGTAAGCATTGGCGAAAAAGTTAAACTGACCTACCAAGGTGAGGTATACGGTACGATTGAGATCACCGAAAAATATCATCCGGATAAGGAAAATGAAGCAAGAAAGGTGTACTTAACAAATGATACCGCACATCCGGGTGTGAAACGGTTGTATGAACGCGGCGACGTGTATCTGTCTGGTCCGATTGAACTGATTAAGCGCTCGAAACGACCTGCTGAGTTTGCGAACGATTTCTTGGATCCTGCAGAAACGCGGCGTTTGTTTGATCGAAAAGGCTGGAAGACCATTGTTGGCTTTCAGACGCGTAATCCGATCCATCGCGCTCACGAGCATATTCAAAAGACAGCGCTTGAGACGGTTGATGGGCTGTTTATCAATCCCTTGGTCGGCGAAACAAAAAAAGATGATATTCCTGCGGATATTCGTTTGCGAAGCTACCATGCCTTGATCGACAACTATTACGTGAAGGAGCGAACGGCACTAGCCGTATTCCCGGCTGCGATGCGCTATGCAGGGCCGCGTGAAGCTGTTTTCCATGCGATTTGCCGGAAAAATTTCGGGTGTACGCATTTTATTGTCGGCAGAGATCATGCCGGGGTTAAGGATTATTATGGACCCTATGACGCGCAGAAGATTTTTTCTAACTTTTCGCGTGATGAACTGGATATTCAAACCCTTTTCTTTGAAAACAGCTATTTCTGCAAAAAATGCGGAAGCATGGCGTCAAACAAAACCTGCCCGCACGATCCATCTAACCATGTATCCCTTTCCGGAACGAAAGTAAGAGCTTTGCTTAGGGATGGCATCCGGCCACCTGAAACGTTCAGCAGACCGGAAGTTGCTCAGATTTTGATTGACGGATTAAGAGAAAAGGCAGATCTTGCGAAGTAAGGGGGATGTAGGGCGCATGGCGGATGCAGAGCATATCATTTGGCACCAAACAACCGTAACGAAAACGGACAGAGAAAGAAGAAGCGAGCACGGAGGCGCCGTTGTTTGGTTTACCGGCTTGTCCGGCTCAGGAAAATCGACGCTTGCCAATCGTGTTGAACATGAACTTTTTAAGCGCGGAATCCATACCTATCTCCTTGACGGAGACAATATCCGAACCGGGCTGAATAGTGATCTGGGCTTCTCCGCAGCGGATCGAAAAGAAAATATTCGCAGAATCAGTGAAGTAGCCGGCTTGTTTGTCGACAGCAATGCGATTGTGCTGACTGCCTTTATCTCGCCTTTTCAGGCAGATCGCGAAGCGGCACGACAGCGCGTCGCGGATGATGAATTTTTTGAGATCTATGTAAAGTGCCCACTTGAGGTATGCGAAAAGCGTGATCCGAAAGGTTTGTACAAGAAAGCGCTCGCCGGTCAAATTACAGCATTTACCGGTATCACATCGCCCTATGAAGAACCTCCGGCGCCTGATCTGATCATTGACACATCAGAACAGAGCCTGGAGGAGGGCACGCAGAACGTCATTGATCTATTAGAAAAAAACCGGGTGATCGGCAACAAATGATCCGGTAATGAGGAGGAAGGCGCCGATGGCTTATGAAAAGGTTTGGGCGAATAATGAGAAACTCAACAAAAATGAAATCAATAAGTTAAAGAAAGACGGCTTGTCCATCTTTGATGATATTCCGAAGTATGCGAAAGAAGGATTCGCGTCCATTCCGAAAGATCAGTACATGTATTTTAAATATGCTGGGTTGACGGTACAGAAACCACAGGATAAAGGATTGTTCATGCTTCGTGTGAAAGTACCAACGGGAATTATGAACAATGATCAGGCAGTTGTTCTATCTGAAATCGGCAACGCATTCGGACGCGGTTTTTTGGATCTCACCACGCGTCAGGCAATCCAATATCATTGGGTCCCTCTTGAGAAGCTCCCGGAAGTTTTTGACCGTCTGCATGCAGTCGGTCTGACAACAAGTGAAGCAGAAGGCGATGCACCGCGCAACATTGTCGGTAATCCGCTTGCCGGTATCGATTCGGATGAATTGTTTGACACACGTCCGGTCGTAAAAGACCTCTTTGACTTTTTCCAGGATAATCCGGATTATTCCAATCTGCCACGTAAGTACAAAATATCAGTGAACACAAATATTTATAACGCGGGACATGCTCAAATCAATGATCTTGCTTTTATTCCGGCGACCAAAGTGATCGATGGACAATCGGTTAAAGGTTTTCATGTGCTGGTTGGCGGGGGCCTTGCGGCGAAGCCTTATCTTGCCCGGCAGCTGAATGTGTTTGTTCGTCCTCAAGAAGTGGTGAAGATCGCTGCAGCGGTTACTAATCTGTATCGCGACTATGGTTATCGAAAAAGTCGCGCACGCGCACGGCTTAAATATTTGATTGCCGACTGGGGCATTGAGACGTTCGAGAAGAAAGTTTTGGAGCAGACCGGACCACTTGAAACGACTGGTCATGATGAATTTAAAGGATGGAATGCAGGTTTCTTCTACGGCGTGCATCCGCAGAAGCAAAAAGGATTCAGCTATGTCGGTGTCAGTGTACCGGTTGGACGTATCGCAGCGAATGATTTTTATGCGTTTGCTCAGCTTGCAAAAACCTATGGCAGCGGCGAATTGAGAACCGCTAATTCTCAGAATCTGATTATCCCCAATATTCCGGATGACCAAGTTGAAAGCTTGCTCGCAAACGCTATTTTCAAACGTTTTCCGATTCGACCGTCACATTTTATCGGATACGCAGTTGCCTGCACCGGCAATGAATTTTGCAATCTGGCCCTGACGAACACGAAAGATCGCATGAGAGAAATCGCAGAATTTCTTGATCGGGAGATTGATATTGATGTTCCGGTTCGTATTCATATGGTTGGCTGTACGAATTCTTGCGCGCAGCGTCAAATCGCCGAAATCGGTTTGCAAGGACTGAAGCTGCGCACGAAGGATAAAAAGCTGATTGATGCCTATGAACTGTTTGTCGGTGGGACACTTGAAGGTGAGGGCAAATTTAACGAACGGTTAAAAGGGAGGATTCCTAACGATCTATTACCGGATGTTCTGAAAGACTTCCTGATTTATTTCCGAGACAACAAGGAGCTTGGTGAGAGCTTCTATGCATTCAGCAACCGTGTCGGTATACCGTTTCTGCAAGAATTACTTGATAAAATTCTAAAATCGCGCACACAGGAAGTCGGGTGAAGGGCCATGGAGTTGTTTCGCTTTATTGTGACGGCCGGTACATCGGAGATTCCAGTCGTCGCTGTAGCAGAAAATGAAGAAGCAGCCTTCCGAGTTGTCGACCGGGAATTGGATCATACCCTTTTAAAATTACCGCAGATCGATCATATTGCTCTGATGCAAAAAAAGAGTATTTCAAAAAAAGGGTCAGGCTTTGCAATTCTGCCAAGGGAACGATTTGAGTAAGGGAGGAAGAACGGATGGGAAAAGTATATTTAGTCGGTGCCGGTCCGGGTGATCCGGATTTGATCACTGTCAAAGGTCTTCGGCTTATTCAAACTGCTGATGTGATTGTCTATGACCGACTGGTGAATGACGTTTTGGTCAATGAAGCAAAACCGACTGCCAAACGCATTTATTGCGGAAAAATGCCGCATTCGCATCCACTAAAACAAGGAGCAATCAACCATATCTTAGTCAACCAGGCTAAGAAAAATAAGCGCGTTGTTCGATTGAAAGGCGGCGATCCGTTTGTTTTCGGACGAGGCGGTGAAGAAGCGGTATTTCTTGCAAAAGAAGGGATTGCTTTTGAAGTGGTGCCGGGTATTACCGCAGGAATTGCTGCACCGGCCTATGCAGGCATTCCAGCAACCCATCGCGACTACTCCAGTTCACTGGCCTTTGTAACCGGGCATGCGAAAGCGGGTGGACAGGAAAAAATCGACTGGGCAAAGCTGGCTACCGGCGTCGATACGTTGGCAATCTACATGGGTGTCGGCAATATCGCCCATATTACGAATGAACTAATTATAAACGGACGGCATCCGTCAACACCGGTCGCATTGATTGAATGGGGAACAACAGAACACCAGCGTACCGTCACGAGTACATTGAGCCATGCCGCTGATGAAGCAGCGAAACAAAAAATACAGAGCCCGTCAATGATCCTTGTTGGCGAAGTGGTCAGGCTCAGGGATCAATTAAAAGGGTTCGAAGCGATGGAGCCGTCCGCAGATCCCGTCAAGGAGGCTTTATAAGATGCTTGCTGTGCTGTACGTTAGCCATGGAACACGCATTCATGAAGGCGTAAAGCAGGCGAATCAGTTTCTTTCGTCATGCATGAAACAAGTCGATGCACCGATTCAACGGGTCTGCTATCTCGAGATTGTTCAGCCCGGGATTTTGGACGGCATCCGCCAATGCATCGCAGCCGGCGCAGAAGTGGTCCTGGTTCAGCCGCTCTTGTTATTGACGGCAGGTCACGCTAAGCGAGATATTCCCAGAGTCATCAAACAAGCAGAGCACCTTTATCCCGATGTGCGATTTATCTATGGCCGGCCATTCGGTGTCGATGAAAGGATCGTGTCGCTCTTAATTGAACGGCTGCATGAGCAGCAAGACCCTCTGCCTCAGGGTTCGGCAATTCTGCTTGTCGGCAGGGGCTCCAGTGATCCCGATACAAAACGCAATTTTGCCCAGATTCGTCATCTGCTGCATCAGAAAGGCATGGAGTCGGTGACTCTCTGTTATATGGCCGCTGCCAAACCAACCTTTGACGAAGGACTCGACCAAGTCATTCGTGAGCAGTGGCGGCATGTCTATGTCATTCCTTATCTGCTTTTCAGCGGTGTTTTAATGAAAACGATCTATCGGTCAATTGATGTAAAAAACAAGGCTGGTGCATCGATCACTCTGTGTCGGCCGCTCGGTTATCACCCGAATCTGATTCAATTAATGAAAAAAAGGGTTGAGGAGTCGCTTCACCATGTATTATCCGATTATGCTTGACATTAGGGGAAGAAAAGCAGTTGTGGCGGGAGGCGGTCAGGTCGCCTGCCGAAAAATTAAAGCCTTGATCGATGCGGGCGCTACGGTTACGGTCATCAGTGTTCACGGATCTGAGCAGTTGAAAAAGTGGTCGGAAACAGGACAAATTCACTGGTTGAGGCGCGCATGGAAACGAAATGATGCCGAAGCAGCCTTTATAGTCTTTGCGGCAACCGATGATCGTGAAGTGAACAAGCAAATTGCTGAACAGACCAGATCAAGTCAACTTGTCAACAACATTGATCGGTATGAAGAAGGAAATTTTGTACTTCCGGCGGTATTTCACAGAGGAAGATTGACACTTGCCGTATCAACAGGCGGAGCGAGTCCGCTGCTCGCTCGACGAATTCGGGATGAAGCGGCTGGGCGGCTGAATGATCAAACCGAAGACTATCTCGAGTTTCTGTTTCAGATGCGTCAGGAAATTAAACGAAAGGTTACCCGTCCGGCTGATAAGACCCTCTGTCTGCGCAACCTGCTTGACCGCAAATATAGAGAGAAGCAAATCCGGGAACAAACCTTGCATCATATCGATACATTTATCAAGGAAAGCCTATTCCAATAAAAAGTGTTGTAAAGCAATACGAAAACATATCCTATACCCGCATTATCCATGCAGAGACTCGGCGACGATGCTCTGTTTTTTATAGAAAAAAAGTATAGGAGTTTGGCTGACTTCAAACGTTAACTTGCCTAAAATGAAAACCAATGTCTTGAAACCAAAAAAAGAGCCCTGACTTGCAAGAGTGATTGTCTTGTAAGTGAGGACCGCTCTGTCGATCGTTTAATTGTTTTGTTTTGCCCAATTTTCCATCTTCCAGTAGTTGGCTTTTCCACTGCCGAGGAGCGGGATTTCATCAACGGTTTCAATGCTCGAAGGCATGTAGAGCATCGACATCTTCTTGCTTTTGATGAACTTTTTGAACTCGCGTGTGGAGACCTTGGCCTTGGTGGTGAATAGAATGATTTGTTCGCCTTTTCGTTTATCCGGGATACTGACGGCGTAAAAGTCGGAACTCCCGTAGCATCCCATTGCCAGTTCCTCCACCTTATTAAGTGAAATCATCTCGCCGGCAATTTTTGCAAAGCGCTTCAGACGGGCAATGATGTGGATAAATCCATCGTCATCAATATGCGCGATATCGCCGGTATTGTACCATTCGCCGCATGGCACGAAACCTTTGCCGTGAATCAGATACCCTTTCATCACGTTCGGCCCTTTCAGCATCAGGTTGCCGCCTTCCTCGACGCCTTCCACTTTGGCAATCTTTGCTTCCATGAGCGGAACCAGTGTGCCAACCGTGCCTTCTTTGACATGTTCCGGTGTGTTGAGCGAGATAATCGGCGATGTTTCGGTTGCTCCATAACCTTCCAGAATCGTGATACCAAACTTTTTCTTATATGTTTCGCGGACATCTTCTTTCAACATTTCCGCACCGGCGACAACAATACGCAGCGTTTTAAACTGTTTCTTGGTGGCGAATTTGGCGTAATTGGCGAAGAATGTGTTGGTCGCAACAAATAAGGTGCTCTTATCTTTGTAGATCGCCTTCGGAATGTCGCGAAAATTCAGTGGTGACGGATAGAGGAACGCTTTCATATTAAGAATAAACGGTAGAACCGCGCCGACGGTCATGCCGAACGAGTGAAACAGCGGCAGCGGGTTGAAAATCCGATCATCCTCACTGAGTTCAATATGTTCCTTGACTTGCATAATGTTTGCATAAATATTGCGATGGGTCAGGACGACGCCCTTTGGTTTTGATTCGGTGCCTGAGGTAAACAAGATGACCTCCGACATCTCTCGTTTCTTCAGTCCGGCAACGCGTGCCTCGACCAAACCGGAGATTTTATGCATTGTCGAAATCCCAGCCTTCAAATCCTCAAGATAGATAATCTTAACTTCTTTTTCCATCTCTTCAAGAACATAACCGAGATCAGCCTTTTTGATGAATTCGCGTGAAGTCATCACGGTTTTCAAGGAAGCCGTTTGAATGCAGTCAATGATGTTCCGCGCGCCCATTGTAAAATTCAACAGGCACGGCTGCTGCTCATTTTTGAAGAGCGCGAACAGAACAATCGCCTGAGGCACAACATTTGGAAGGAAAAGACCGATGCGTTTCTCATCATCAACGACTTCACGAATCTTCTTGCTCATAATGTTGGCGGCAATCAGAAACTTCTTATAGGTAAATTTATTTTGCGTATCCTCAATGATCACTTTCTTCGGATGCAGCTTCGCTTGCTTTACCATCTCATCAAACAGGTTCACATTATCAGGTATTTGCAACGTCAAAAACAGTCACTCCCAGATCAATAACAATTTAGTCTTCATTCATCTATTCCCTTTTTCAGAAATATGAAGCAGGAACGCGCCGTCTTTCATGCGTCTTAGAAACGATGAATAACACAAAATGAATAAACTATGGCTCATTCTTTTTTATAGCGTGATTCCAATCAAAAAGCAAGAACGAGAACCGCTACCATTTTACTACGTCTAGTGTTTACAAATAGTTTCAAAGATAAACAATCACCCGTTACCTGAGGACCATCCCAGCATGCCTTGTGTATGGTATCATGAATAAAAAGTGTTTCGCTGAAGGGGTGAGGGGATGGATACACGAACCAGGGCGCTCATTGATTTTGTGCAAGAAAAGTTCGGACTGGATCAGTATGTGTTAAAAACGCATCAATTTTACCGGCAAGTTACTCTTTTTAATGAGACGGTCTACAGTCTGTCAATGGAGTGGCTGCCCAATCATGCAGCGGGTTCTGATGAGGACTTAAACCCTGCCGGAACAGCGGTTGCCGAGATAGACGTCACGACAAGAAAAATCAAGAGCATCATCTTTGTCGAGGATCACTCTTTCGCAAATGGAATCGGCTTTGACAGCCGAGATCATAAAGCGATCATTAACTGGGTTGAAAAAGAAACTGGGCTTACTTACGGACGTCACTTTCAATTGGAAAAGGAAGAGAAAGGGCATCTCTATTTCTATGAATGCATCGATGGCATCAAGCTGTTTCCACCAGGTGATCTAGAAATTCAATGGGATGCGGCGGGACGTTTACTCACATTCACGAACAATACGAGGCACCCGGATAAGACTCAAATAAAGAAGGAGGTCTATGCGCTTAATCTTGAAAAACTGGGGAATCTAGCAAAAAAACAGCTATCCTTCTTCAACGCACCAATGGTCGAGCATGAAAAAATGGTGCCGCTTTATGCAGTTGAAGAAACGTTTGTTTCCAATACGGAGCAGGAGATTATTCCTTATCAGAGCGTGCTGCTCGAGAAACCATACATTGCACGCAATCAAGTGATGTTCTGGGAAGCACCGTATGCAGGAAAGGCGTTCGAAGAAAAAGAAATTCAGCTCACCGAAACGATTACAAGCGAGCAAGCATTCTCCGGGGAACCGAGTCCGGATGCGCAGCGAATGACATTGTCCGAACAAGAACGTTGCGTCACATCCGTACAGGCGTTTTTAAGTCAGAAGTATCCCGATGATTCTGGGAAATGGACGCTAAAACAGATCTATCGGGATAAAGGATACATTCACGCAGTGCTCAGACGCACGCAGCAATCCGGTTTCATCCTTCAAAGAAAACTAGTCATCTTTTTAGACCGATTGAGCCTTTCTGTCTGCAATTTTATCGACAATAAGCTCATGATTGATTCAATTATGGGATTTCAACCATCTGCAGGGAGGACGCTTACAAAAGAGCAAGCCTATGAGAAGCTTGCACCGCTGCTGGAGCTTGAGCCCTATTACGTCTGCGATCGGAACGCACATCAATTTATGCTTTGCGGAAAATTAGACTGCCGGTGTGGTGTGGATGCATCAAACGGCAAAGTCTTCACACTAGATGCGCTTTAAATTGAATCACGTCATCTTTTAATTGAATTTTGAAAAACAAACACGAGGGGACAAGACTTTTGGACACAATAAAAACGGCACTGAAAGCACTTATTTTTTATTTGATACTGCTTACAATCGGCGATCTTCTGTTTGGTTTTCGAACGCATATTGCCTATTACAATCTATTTAGGCCGGTAAACTGGCTTTTGTTCGCCGCGCTGCTCTATTTCTTTTTGTTTCCAGTAAAAGGGAAAGATTCTACAGAATAATTTAGCGTTGCACGAAGCGTTTCGATCGAGACGCGATGAATCGATCATTTCAATGAAATTCTCAAAGAATCGATAGGTACAGATAAGGAAGTGACCATTATGAATCAATTGGATGTACCCTTAATCAAACAAAGACCGGAACTACCGACCGGTTGCGAGGCGGTTGCCTTAACCATGGCACTGCACTACTACGGCATTAACGTGGATAAAGAAAAAATTGTGGCACAAATGCCGCGGGATGCGACCCCATTAACGCGAGATGAGAAGGGAACGATCAAGACTTGGGGCGATCCGGAAGCTGGTTTTGTCGGCGATCCGTACGGTGATGGCATAACCATCAATCCGAATCCTTTGAAGCAGGTGCTCGACCAATACCGGAGCGGTGGGGTGGCACTCTATGGGGCAGACTTCAGCGTAATCGAAGACTATGTGAACCGCGGTAAGCCGGTGCTTGTCTGGTTTACGATTTCACACGAAATGCCGATTCTCAGATATTGGTACACACCCGCAGGCAAAAGTATCTTCGCACCGAGACCGTTGCACTGCATTGTTGTCACCGGATCTGATGGCCATTCTGTTTATTTCAATGACTGTGAATCCACAGAACGGAGCGGCAAAGATGTTACCGTGGAACGAAAGAAATTTATTAAAATATATGATGCTATGGGTCGCAGAGCACTTGTGGTGAACTAAACCGGATTATCATGATCACGTATTCTCGAAAGTGATCCGATTATTGCACGAACCGGCCTGAATGTGGTAACGGGATGATTAACAGAGCTGCAAAATTCGATAGCTGTGCCAAATCCGGTCTGTGTAAAATTCTTGGGTCATTGAAAAATTCAATTAATAAAATGGAAAACGACCATTCACTGAGTTTGCGAGTGGCCGTTTTCCATTTTGCTTTAATACAATTCCAGCTGATTCTTCAGACTATAGGCGACGCCGTGATGATTGCAATCGAGCGTGACAAAAGAGCTGATTTCTTTGATCGAGGCAATGGCATTGCCCATGGCAACTCGTGTTGCAGCCGCATGAAACATGGGCAGATCGTTATCACTGTCTCCAATGACAATGGTATCCTTCTGATTGATCCCATAATGCTTGGCTAGCTGGTGAATGCCCTTGCCCTTGTCGCTTTTACTTGAGTTGAACTCCAACGTATAACCGAGTGAATAGGTGCACGACAAATCTGCTTGGTCAACAAACTGTTCCCTAAGCTCAGCAAGAACATGCTTATTAAAGGAAAAAAAGAGCAATTTATAAACCGCGTGACCACTGCGGATGAGCGAACGGATCTCTGAACGTGGCTGCCAGCCTGCTTGAGCAAACTGCACCTCCGCTCGTGCCCATGCCTTTTGCGCGCTTTCCTTTGACAGCCGCTTATCGCTCGCGTCCAGTTCTTCGCGGATAATCTGCTTTCCATCGAAAGGAATTAGCAAATGATGGGCGGTTGTCGCTTCATAGTAGAGGCGATGGTTTTCCGCGTACGCAATCAATTGTTCGGCAGTTTCTTGGGATAGGGGCGTCTCGCTTAGCAATTGGCCGCTGTGATCAAAAATGGTTGCCCCATTTGATGCAATCACCGGCAGGCTTACGCGTCCGCCAAGCATTGCCTGAACATCCATGACTGCCCGCCCGGTTGCAATCGCAACAAGATGATGTTCGGACGCCGCGGAAAGTGCATTCATGTTTTCGTCACTGATTCGATGATCCTTGTTCAATAGCGTTCCGTCCAGATCAATCGCGACTAGCTTCACAGTAACACTCCTCATTATTTTTCTGATGCATGGCTGAGCTTTTTACTTAAGTGTCGATGTAAAGAGTACGGATTCCCCGGCTTTGACCTGGGTTAATTCCGACCATTCAAAGGAAAATTTATCTTCAGCCGTATTCGTAATCACAATCGGAACAACGATCCCTTTTCCTTGCTTGCTGATGAAATCAAAATCGACTTTCATCACCGGTTGGCCGACCTTGACTTTATCGCCGACCTTGACCAGATTTTCAAAGCCCTCACCATTGAGCTCTACCGTGTCTAGTCCGATGTGCACAAGAATTTCTTCACCCAACTTCGAACGAATGCCAAATGCGTGTTTGGTTGACGCGAGTTGAATGACTTCGCCGTCAATCGGTGCGACGACGGTATGTGTGCGAATATCCGGAGTAACCGCCATCCCTTCACCCATCATTTTTTCAGAGAAAACCGGATCCGGAACATCCGTGACCATCTGTGACTGACCCGAAATGGGTGCATAAACCTTTTCTTCTTTAACCGTTTGCTTTTGAAATAATTTACCAAACATATCAATCACTCCTTATAAAGTAAAAAATGTATCTAATTTTTTGACAGAACCAAAAGGGTTGTGAATCCAACGCACCGCCGCCCAGACTCCCGAGCAGCTGAAGTGTCGAAAGCAGCACCGTGAAAATACACATCCACACATCACAGCGGGAGGATCGGACTTTGCTCAGTTTCCCTTACAAAATCTGAAAGCCTATGATGTTGAATGCTCGGGACATACACCATTCCTCCAACAAATCAATTCTTAAGACACGTAAGCGCGAGACGCCCGCGGGAACCGCGAGCCAGGGGAGACCCCGCAGGTAATGGCATGTCTGAGGAGGCTCCCGGATCGCCCGCGGCAAGCGAGCAGCTGAAGTGTCGAAAGCAGCACCGTGAAAATACAAATCCACACATCACAGCGGGAGTAAGGACTGGACTAAGCAAAAAAGGTCAGCCGGATCAAGGCGAAACTGCAAAACAGAGAAAGAAGGATCAATCCTGCTGCTGATGCTGAATAAAGGCGGTAGTGCAGCAGATTACGACGATTAAATCCATCGCTCAGACGCGCCTCTGAATGCAGCATGACAAAAGCGGACATGATAGCGATTACAATATTGCCAACCAGAAGTTGACTGATTGAAAAGAGAACCAAGAGCGCATACGTATAGTTCCTGCCCTGCGCATGGCTAAATTCTTGTGTCAGCCGGAACAGGAGGTACCCCCACAGCAGGTTCAGCATAACTGCGAGAAACATTACCGAATAGAGCGGATGGGTGAGCAAGAGTGTTTGAAAATCGGTCTTGCTTCGTACCATCGTCAAAAGAAGATAGGCAATGTAAAGGAAAGGCAGAACCAAAGTAAAAGCAGTCAGATAACCATACAACTTTTTAAACGACAGGTGAATCATCAGCAAGTTTCGGATTCTCTGCTTCATTTCATATCACCATCCTTAGTCGAGATTTGTTTGACGTAATCAAAAAAGAATGCTTCACAAAGGACTGATAATGCAGCTAAAGACGTCGGATCCTCCGAGACATGCATCGTCTTATGAATCGGGTAATCGGTTGCAAGAAAATAGAGATTGTACGGTACAAGATTTGCTAATTCATTGCGATCAAACCGTGTATTGGTAATGGAGAGTATCGGAACACGCTTTACACTGAGAAAACGAACGATTTTGATAATATCTGAGATATCGCCGCTCAGTGAAATAATAATTAAAAGATCCTCTTCATTGAGATAGGGAACAATCATTTCCAATTCACGCTTGGCTGCCAGATTGTGGATCATTTTCCCGCTGTTTAGAAAATTACGCTCCAGTTCACTGATTGCATTGCGCTGCGCCCACCCGGTTCCATAAGCGAAGATATTCTTTGCTGATTGTATTTTTTTGTAAATGGGCACTAAATCGGTTTTCTTGAATAGGTCTATAGTCTTTTGGATGTTTGTGAGTGTCGTCTCAATATAATCCATGGCGTGCTTCATGTCAGGCTCCAAATCATTTTTTAAGGAATACTTAAATTCACTGAAACCGGAGAAACCGAGTTTCTGAGCTGTGCGCAGAATAGAAGATTTTGAGATTTTACAGCTCTTCGCCAGCTCTGTAATGCTTTGTGCTGCACATTCTTTTTTATGATCAATAATGTAATGCAGCGTGGAAAGATCCGTTTCGTTCAGTTGGTCGTAATTCTTGTTGATCAGCATCTCAAGTTTCATGGTCGTGATCCTTGTCTCCTTGGAACCGTCGCTGTTGCCTGTTAAGTTCCTTATAATGAGCGGGGATCGAAGTGGACGTTAAATGTTAACGTTTTCAATGAAAGGAAAACGGTTAACATTTGTCCCTGATACGCGAATACCCTGCTAATTAGAATCATAGCAGGGTATTCGAAAATTGACAATGATCGGATTTAACTTAAACTAAGCTCGAGTTCTTTAACCTTCGCGTCTTTTTTCAATTCCGGCCAGAAGTCCTTGTTTGCTTCAACGAGGTCATCAAGGATCTTCTTCGCTACGGCTGCATCGGGAACCGTGTGTGACAGTGTGAGTGCCTGCCACAGTTTCAGATAGGAATGTTCCACCCAAGCGTCTACAGCGAGTTTCTCGACGGCAACTTGCTGTTCCAATAGGCCCTTTTGGAAACGTGGAATGTCGCCCATAGCCAAGCGTTCCGGACCATTTGCACCAACAACGCAAGGCACTTCGACCATTGCCGTTGGTTCAAAGTTGGCGACGGCACCGTTATTTTCAACAATGACCAACATCCGTTCATGCGTGTTGTAAGCAATCGCCCGTGACAAGTCAACAATGTAGTTTGAGTGATCGTCCGGTTCGAATTTCAATCCTTCAATGGACTGAGACTTGGCAATTCTGCGGCATTCACTGAAGACAAATTTTTCACGACCTTCTCGCACTTCATCGGTACGTGTATGGTTCGGGTCCATGTGTTCCGCTTCAAATTTTGTGTACAGATAATATTGAAGGTATGTGTTCGGGAAACGGTCCGGATCAAGGGCAAAGGTGTTTTTTGCCATGCCGAATGTTGCCTTCCAGCTGGGTTCTTCGTTCATCCCCGGAAGCAAGTAGCCGTGTTCGGCAATATAGTCGCGGATCTTCGGCATGAGATCATTGCCTTGTTTGTCACGCACCGCGGTCCACCAGCCAAAGTGGTTCAAGCCGAAATAGCGAACTTCCAAATCATTATAATAGTTGAGACCGGCAAGTTTCGCCATCCGTTCCTGAATACCGACCGGCATATCGCAAATGTTCAGGATTTTCGAATTTGGTTTCAGGCGGCGCGTTGCTTCGGCAACAATTGAAGCCGGATTCGAGTAGTTGAGCATCCAAGCGTTCGGTGAATACTTTTCCATGTAATTGGCGATTTCCAGCACGCCGCCAATGGAGCGAAGGCCATAAGCAATTCCGCCGGGGCCGCAGGTTTCTTGACCAATCACACCGTATTTTAATGGGATTTTTTCATCTTTATCGCGCATCGCGTATTTGCCGACACGGATTTGCGCCATAACGAAATCGACATCGGTAAACCCTTCTTCCGGATCGGTCGTAGCGACAAAGTTGATGTCCGGAGCCTTTTCGCGAAGAATGACTTCACATGCATCGGCAATCACTTTTTGACGTGCGCCGTCGTTGTCGTAAAGTTTTAACTGACGGATTGGGAAACGATCCAAATGTTTCAGCAGAGTCATAACAATTCCAGGGGTATAGGTACTTCCTCCGCCAGCAATGACGATTGAAAACTTTTTCATGGTAATCCCTCCATTGTAATGTTTCTTATTGGGTTTCTGTTTCTGATTCTCTTTCGTCTACACCCCTCATGTTACACGTTTTTGAAGCGGTTACAATACGTTTTGCATGATTAGGGAAAGCGCTTTTCTTTCTGGATAAAGTTACTTCAACTGGGAATTTTCTCACCGGTGACAACCGGTCATGTTACGTTTCGTTTATTCTCATGTATAGGTAAGACCTGAAGCACATGTTTTATCTCATTAAACACTGTGTGAAAATCATTGATGAATAAAAGTGCTCCTGCGATCGACCATTCATACACTGGGCTTTAGACGGTTATGAATGCTGCGCAGAAGTTTGTGACAATTCCCAACTCTTGGACCCTTTCTCTTTAACAATGATCTGTTCCCCATTTAACGAAACAATATTGAAAACGTTTACATTTATATTATGATTAAAGGGTTCAGAATCTTATTGATTATCGCTGTGTGGAATTCATAACCTTATTAGGAGGCGGTTCAAATGATGCAAAAAGTTCAACGGTTTGGCGGGGCAATGTTTACGCCCGTGTTGTTGTTTGCTTTTTCAGGATTAATCCTGGCACTATCAATCATGCTGACCAATCCAATGATCGTTGGCGGCATTGCGGATACAAGTACGTTTTGGTATAAATTTTGGACGATTATTCAAAATGGTGGCTGGACAGTCTTCAATCAAATGGAATTATTGTTCGTTGTCGGATTGCCGATTGGTTTAGCAAAAGAAGCCAACGGCCGGGCGGCAATGGAGTCCATCGTTGTTTATTTGACGTTCAATTATTTTGTCAGTACGATTCTCGGATTTTGGGGGAAGACGTTTGGCATCAACTTTAATGTTGATCCGACTCAGGTGCAAGGGACCGGCTTGAAAATGATTGCCGGAATCAAGACATTAGATACAAGTGTGCTTGGCGCTATTGTCCTTTCGGCAATCGTTGTCTGGCTGCACAATCGCTACTTTAATGTGAAGCTTCCGGAATGGCTCGGCGTTTTCCAAGGGTCGACATTTGTTGTGATGCTTGGTTTTTTCGTGATGCTTCCCGTTTCTTTATTGGCTTGTTGGCTGTGGCCGATGGTCCAACATGGCATTTCATCACTACAAGTATTCATGGCTTCATCCGGCGTCATTGGTGTTTTTATCTACAGTTTTCTTGAACGTGTGCTGATTCCGACAGGTCTGCATCACTTTATCTATCTTCCGTTCATGTATGGGCCGGCAGTAACTCCAGACGGTATTATTAAGGCCTGGCTTACCAATATGCAAAGTTTCGCTGAATCAACGAAACCGCTAAAAGAGTTGTTCCCAGCCGGCGGGTTTGCACTGTTTGGTAATGATAAGATTTGGCCGCCGATTGGCATCGCCGCTGCATTCTATGTCACTGCGAAACCGGAGAAAAGAAAAAAAGTGCTCGCTCTGCTTATTCCTGCGGTGCTAACGGCGATTATGGCAGGAATTACCGAACCGTTTGAATTTACGTTCTTGTTTGCGGCTCCGGTGCTGTTCATCGTTCACGCATTGCTGTGCGGAATCATGGATGCGGCGATGTATTTCTTCGGTGTAGTTGGCAGCATGGACAGCGGGCTCATTGATATGGCAACAAAGAACTGGATTCCGTTGTTTGCCAATCACTGGACGACTTATGTAACTCAATGGATCATTGGCTTGATCTTCATCGTCATCTACTTTTTCTTGTTCCGCTTCCTTATTGTTAAGTTCAATTTTGCGACACCGGGTCGTGAGGCCGATGATGAGGAAACGCAGCTTTACACCAAAGCGGATTATAAGAATAAAAAAGCAGGCGACAAAGCAGCAGGTACCAATCGATACATGGAATCCGCTGCCGTCTATCTTGACGCGCTTGGCGGTTTCGACAACATTCAAGACGTCACGAACTGTGCAACGCGGCTTCGTGTAACCGTTAAAGATGAGGCTCTCGTTCAGCCGGATGCGGCATTCAAAGCGGGTGGCGCGCACGGTGTTGTTCGACATGGAAAAGCGTTCCAAGTTATTGTTGGCCTTTCTGTGCCACAGGTTCGCGAAGAATTTGAGAAGCTCATGAAAAAAGGCATTCAATAATCAATCAATGAGTGGGCTAAAACCGTTCATTCTTGTGCAACATCTTGTCGCAACGATAGCGGCAAGATGTTTTTCTTTTACACTGGTAAGATAGTATAGAATTTGCCATGTATTTAAACCAATAAAACAGTGTCATGGCTGAGCATCAACGCGCAGATGCTCGGGCCGCCCGCG
>NZ_BJMS01000029.1 GCF_006539285.1 Sporolactobacillus inulinus | reverse complement strand
CAGTGTGGTTACGTTTCGATTGGCGTGTTCTGCCACTTTGGCGGCATATTTTTCCCCCAGTAAATCGTTTTGATCTCATGATGGTCCTTGAAGCCGTCCAATACAGTATGATAATGGAACTGAAACGCGTAGCCGGCCTGAGGCGGATGATTCCTTCTTACATGCAGCTTCGCAACTTCCTGACCGGATAATGTATTGTAAACATGGATGATTCGCTCTCCATAACCTGCTGCCGGTTCATGGGTAATGTCGAGTGATCGAATCCACGTTTTATCGCGCGTCATACTGATCTCTTTAACCGCATTGATAAAAGCTGGGACGACCTCTTTTATGTATGGATCATTTAGCTTTTCCCCTATTCGGGTACCAAATTTCTGCTTTCCTTGTGCCGATGCTTCGCAGCGCACATAAGCAGAAAATCCTTTGATTAGCTGCATTTTTTCATCTGATGATCGCCATGAATCATCGCTTTGCTCAGATTGCTGAACATTTTGCTCGTGATCGCTTGTACGAACGGACTCCGACTCATGAAGGTTTTGCCGATCATTCTGTTTGTCCAGATCATGCGCAGGCGGTGCTGGTGTGACCAAGCCGAACGTTAGTACGGCAACAAGCGAAACCAGTCCTTTTTTTATCCATTGAGCAGGCACAGAAAAACCTCCAAATCATTTGTTGTATAATTCTTATATTTTTCGCAACTTGGAAAAGATTTCTGTCGTTAAGCGCTGCTGTCCCGCATGATTTTTCGCTCAGCGCAGGCAGGTCATGCAGTATTGAAAAAAAAGAAGCTGTCTCATCAATCGCATTGACTTTTGAGACACCTTCTTTGCTTCATACATTGTCAAAATTAAAATCTTCATCCGTGAGCGGTTCAATATTAAGAGGAACCACATAATCACCTTTCGTTGAGAAGAAATCATGGTTGATGGTTCCGGTATCAATCCCGTTCAGCACGATTTGGCTCACCGGTTCGTGATCATATTTATCCTCATACCCGAGATTTTGCAATGCGCGATTCGCATTGTAGTACACATAATCCATAACCTCACGGGTCAAACCGATTTTCGTGTATATTTTTTCTGTGTATGTTTTTTCGATCTCAATTAACTGATCCAGAAGCTTTTCTCGCTGCTGGTCTGCTTGCTTGCGTTCTTCATCCGTTAAATCCTCGCGATACAGCCGTTGTGCCACCATTCCGGTGAAGCTTCCATGTATCGACTCATCCTGAATAATTTTACGAATGATCTCGCCGCTAGCAATCATACGGCCTTGTCCGGATAAGAAAACCGGATAAAAGAAACCGCTGTAAAAGGAAAAGCTCTCTAAGAATACGGAGGCACACATCGCCATATAGCGCTTGAATGGTGTCACATTTTCCTTCTTATCGTAAAGCTGATTGTACCAATACGCAATCAAGCGATATTTTTCTTGCAGTTCCGGCTGTTGATCCACCCATTCGCCGAGATAATAATCGGTCTCGCGCGATGAAATCAGGGTTGAAAAAATATGCGAATACGATTTTGCATGAACATGTTCCATCATACCCATCCAGGCAAAAACGGCTTGTTCATGCATATTATCATGGTGGATGGCAACAAGCGGCATTCCGTTGTCCCCTTGCTCACGATCAAGACCGGTCAGTCCGGATAACACTTCGACATAGACGGCCCGCTCATCATCCGTCATTTTCGACCAATCGGAAAGGTCACGCGATACTTTAAATGCCTCTTCCGTCCAAAACTGGTTAATATTTTGTTTCCAGTACACCTTTGCAATTTGATTATCATTTCGATTCCAATTAATTGCCTTCATAAAAAATTCATCCTCCGTACGGTCAGCTGCCTGACTCCAGTATCATTTGGACCACAAATGTACTCACACCGAGCAGGCGGTGCATTCTTCAGGTGAAAGAAGCTGCGTTCTTGTATAGTAAAGCGATTTAAGCCCCTTTTTATGTGCATAAACATACAGACGTGCAAGCTGCCGCGTGCTCGTCATACTGTCGACATACAGAATTGTCGAGATTCCTTGGTCGACATGCTGCTGAATTTCAGCAATCATGTCGATCACACGATACTGATTGGTCTGATACGCCGATTTGTAGTACCACATCGTCTGCGGTGACAAGAACGGCATTGGATAAATCGTTTCACTATTTCCGTATTTGCGTCGTTCAATGACGTTAACCACCGGCATAACCGAACTGGTTGCATTCTGCACGTAACTGATCGATTGCGTTGGCGCAACCGCGAGGCGATAAGCATTGTATAAGCCGTAGGCTGCAACCTTGTGCTTAAGCTCGATCCATTCCTCAGTCGTCGGAACATGAATGTCCTTAAAGAGTTCTTGAACGCGCTCGGTTTCTGGTCCGAACTCATCCTGTTCATACTTTTTAAAATAGGAGCCATCTGCATAATCGGTTTTTTCAAATCCTTTGAAGGTTTCTCCGCGCTGTTTTGCAATCAACATCGATTTTTCAATTGAGTAGAAATTTACGAGTGAGAAGAACGTCCGTGCAAAATCACGCGCTTCTGCTGATTCGTAAGCAATTTGGTTTTTCGCCAAATATCCATTCAGATTCATTGCCCCTAAGCCGACCGAGTGTAATTCGCGATTAGCCAGACTGACGCCTGGTGCATTAGGGATTTCTGTCATGTCACTGACCTTGGTCAGCGCAGCAATACCGGAATGAACAGAGTCGCGTACTTTGCCGGATTCCATTACATTAACAATATTTAACGATCCAAGAATGCAGGAAACGTCACGGCGAATATCATCCGGAACGCTATAGTCGTTAATCGTTGAGGTCTCCTGCAGCTGGAATATCTCTGTGCAAAGATTTGACATTTTGATATCGCCAAGACGATGGAGCGGATGATTTTTATTGGCATTGTCTTTATAAAAAATATATGGGTAGCCGGACTGCATCTGCATTTGAGCAATCAAATTCAAAAATTCACGCGCATCGGCACTTTTCTTTTTGACTGCTGGATTGCAAACGAGCTCATCATACATTTCGTCCATATTCATGTCGTCCAAGTGCTTGCCGTATGCCTTGTAGACGGTGTAGGGCGCGAACATGAAAAACGTTTTCCCGGCCTCAGCAAGTTCAAAGAACTTTCCAGGAACGATCAAACCAATCGACAAGGTTGACAGGCGAATGTCTTCATCAGCATTTTCCTTCTTCGTATCCAAAAATTCCGGAGCGTCCATGTGAAAAATATTCAGATAGGCGGCACCTGCACCCGGACGCTGTCCCAGTTGATCCGCATAGGAGAACCCAAGCTGAAGTTTGCGTGCAACTGGTATAACGCCTTTAGCCACACCTTCTACACCTTTAATCGCTTCTCCGCGCGCACGAATCTTCGAAAGGTTCAAGGCAACGCCACCGCCGATTTTCGACAGTTGCTGCGAGGTGCTCTCAATGTAGTTGATCGAATTGAGCGAATCGTCGGATTCAAGCAAGAAACAGGAAACCATTTCACCACGCCGTGCTTTTCCCGCATTTAAGAACGTTGGCGTGGCCGGCTGATAGCGCTGCTCCATCATCGCATGCATAAATCGCTCCGCGCGCGCATAATTTCCTCCAGAAAGGAATAAAGCAACAATAGAAACCCGTTCAGCGTAGTTTTCGAGATAGTGAGATTTGTCATTGGTTTTCATCGCATAGTCGCGATAAAATTTACTTGCAGCCATGTAGGATTTAAATTGGAAATGATAGTCTGAAGCGATTTGATGCAGACGTTTAATCTCTTCTTCACTATATTGTGCAAAAACATCGTAGTAATAATGTTCGTCAACCAAATAGTGCAGACGATCAAGTATCCCCGAGAAATGAATCGTTTTTTCATGAACTTCTTCCATATAGACCCGGATCGCCTCTTGGTCTCTTTCTAAACGGTAAAAACCGTCTTCTCCACGAGTCAGCACTTCATTATTTAATTCAGTATAGGACTTTGTTTTGATCGCTTCGTTCGGCAAGTGCCTTCACCCTTTCTTGAAATTCCGCGACATCTTCTGCTGTGCCGCCCAGTTCAAACTTATAGAGAATAGGAACATGGTAGCTTTTCGATACAACATCTGCCGCGTGAGCAAAATTATGCCCCCAGTTCCTGTTTCCGCTAGCAGCGACAGCAACGAGATAATTTCCGTTTTTCATTAAAAACTCCTTAACGGTTTCCGGAGCGTCGCCGAAGCCAATTGTATTCGTGACGAGCACAAACGGTTCCTGAACGCGGTCCACGCTGCTGATTGGCTGGTAAGACAAGCCGGTCTTGCCAAGAAATCGTTTGACGTTCCCCGTCATGGTTTCGTATAAAATCAGCAATTCGGGGCATCTCCTTTACTATGTAATGAAAACGTAGAATAGTATCTTTTTACTAGATATTGATTCTATTAAATACAATACCACAATATATTGTGGTATTTCAACGATTTTATACCAGAATATATTGTGGCTGATTGATCCGATCTGATCCTGTTTTTTAAAAACTATCTTTTATCATAAGCCATGTTCCGATGTGTTTCAATATGTCTCTTCCTGCACCAAACTGAGCGCCTTCTCTCTTAATTCAAAAATGCGCGGTTTTAAGGGAAAAAGGCTCTCCAAATTTGTCGAGAAATTTTTCGGTTGTCCCGTCAATTATCCGGATTCTGTGAATTTTCGTTCCCCTTGATTGGAATAAAGGTTCGCCGATCACGCAATGAATGCTCACGACGAATCGTTCGCTGCGCCGCCATCCTTGCCAAGTACTCCTGAACATTAAAGGGGATTTTTCCGCGTCGATCCGTTTTTTCATAGTGGTTATCGCTTCCTAGAACGCGCGTTTTGATATTGTCGCGCATCATCAAATCAAACAAATCGATGATGGTCTTTTTGATCTGTGCATTCTCAATCGGAAACATTAATTCAACCCGTCGATTTAAATTTCGAGGCATTAGGTCAGCACTGGCCAGATAGACAAGTGTTTCGCCACCGTTACCGAACATATAGATCCTGCTGTGCTCCAGGTAGCGGCCGACAATCGAATGTACGACAATATTCTCGCTGACGCCGGGAATCCCTGTGCGCAGGCAGCAGATGCCGCGGATGATCAGTTGAATCTTCACACCGGCTGCTGATGCGCGGTACAAGGCCTTAATCATCCCTTCATCTGACAAAGCATTCATTTTAGCACGAATAAATGCCGGCTTTCCGTCCTGTGCATTTTTCATTTCATGATCAATCAGATCCATCAATGTATCGCGCAGCCAAAGCGGCGCCATGACTAATTTATGGAAATAAGGCGGTTCCGAATAGCCGGAGAGCATGTTGAATACGTTGGATGCATCAATTCCCATTTGCTCATTGCAAGTCAGAAGACCCATGTCTGTATAAAAGTGAGCGGTAATGTCATTGTAGTTCCCCGTTCCAAAATGCATGTAACGCTTAATCCCGTTTTCTTCTCGTCTGACGACAAGCGCCATTTTGCAGTGGGTTTTCAGCCCAACAAGTCCGTAAATAACATGGCATCCCGTTTTTTCCAATTTCTGTGCCCAGTTAATGTTGTTTTCTTCATCAAAACGTGCTTTCAGCTCAACCAGTACCGTCACCTGTTTGCCGTTTTCAGCGGCTTTTTCCAAATAACGGATGATCGGAGAATGACCCGATACGCGGTACAGTGTCATTTTAATCGCCAGCACCTGCGGATCCCTTGAAGCTTGGCGAATCAATTCGATCACCGGATCAAAGGATTCATACGGATGGTGAAGATAAATGTCGCCCGCACGCATTGCGTCAAAGATCGAATGCTCAAGCAATTCGTACTGAATAAATGGACGGTTCGCTGAATAGACCATATCACCCGGTGCGTCAATTTTCCCCACTAATTTGGAAAGAAAAGTTAGATCGATCGGTCCGTTTACGCGATAGACATTTTCTTGACTTACGGAAAGGCGGTCGAATAATTTAGCGATTAAGCGGTCACTGATTCCTGCCTCGACATCAAGATGAATCACATTGCCGCGTTCACGCAAACGGAGCTGCTTCTCAATTTCCTTAAGCAGATCTTCTGTATCCTCCTCATCAACTTCCAGATCCATATCACGAATAACTCTGTAACACGCCGATTCAATAACATCAAAGCCGACAAACAGCTGATGTAAATGTCGGCGAATAATGTTTTCGAGCAGAATGAAACTGGTATGTCCCTCTTGACCCGGCAGTTTGACGACGCGCGGCAGAACATTCGGAACCTGCACCGTGACAAACTCACGATGCTGGATTTGACTGTTCCTTTTATGAATGAATGCAGCGATGTTTATGCTCTTATTCAAGATCAGCGGAAACGGGCGTGAGGAATCGACGGCCATCGGTGTCAGAACCGGATAAACTTCGCGATTGAAGTAATGGTCGATAAAATCAAGCTGTTTTTGCGATAACTCGTCTATGTCAAGAATATGAATATTTTTCTCATCAAGAAGCTTCTTCAGCATCCGATTATACGTTGTATACTGTTGGGCAATCATATGGTGGGCCGCTGTGCTGATTGCGGCAAGCTGCTGATCCGGCTTCATTCCGGAAGGATCCGGTTTATCATAGCCAACGTTAACCATATCAATTAAGGATGCCACACGTACCATAAAGAATTCGTCTAGGTTGCTTGCGGTGATCGACAAAAACTTCACCCGTTCAAGCAGCGGATTATCTTTGTCTCTTGCTTCCTCAAGAACCCGCTCATTAAAAAGCAACCAGCTCAGTTCGCGATTGCTGAAGTACTCCTGTCGATCGAACTGTTCCATGACAACCACCTACCCTCTTAAAATCGGTTTCAACCCAAAAACTTCCTCAAAATAGGCTGACTTATCATTAAACGTCTGCTTTTCAAGCGAGAGATCATCATCAGAACGTGCCGTGATCGTCACTTGATCCTTTTTCATGGATACGGCAATCCGTTCCACCTTCTGCTGCCTGCTGTCATCAAGCGCATCCGCAATACGAAGCAGCGCAGCAAGTTTCGCAGCAACCAGCCTACTCGACTCCGGCAGTCTGCGAAAAGCTGTGTTGTTAATCGAAGGCGTTTCAGCACTATGATAACGGGCAATCGTGGCAACAAGATCGCGTTCAAGTTCTGAAATGCCGATAATCTCGGATGATTGGATAATGTAATAGGAATGCACATAATGAGCATTCATGTCAATATAACTTCCGGTGTCCTGCAGAATTGCCGCAAGCTGAAGCAACAGCCTGTCCCGCTTGTCCAGTCCATGAAGGCGCCGCAAACGGTCAAACAAGTGCAGCGCAAAGCGTTCAACGACCATAATGTGCTCTGGATCACAGTTGTAGCGATTGGCAATATTGCGTGCAGATACAATGATATCTTCTGTAAACGAGTGATCCAGCACCTTTTTGCGCATTTCAAGCAGTTCATGTACAATCAGTCCATCGGCGAGATCAGCATCGGACAGAGTAATACTTTTTGCACCGGTAAGCTCGAGCGTTTTTTTCAAGATCATTACCGAAGGAAGCAATTGTGTTGCCGATTCATAGGGAACTTTATATTCCTTTGCAAGAATTTGGGGGGGAATCTTCAGAATATGATGATAGAGTTCAACAAAACGTTCCCGAGTTAACGTGTCAATGCGACCGCCCAGAAACATATGTTTAAACGCGCGCAGATCTGTACCAACAAGCACGAACTTTTGTACTTTAATCTCTTTAGGTGCGAACTGATGGTACCCGCCAATTTTGCTGCGGATATAATCTTCCATGATTTCTACATAATCGCCTGTTTTACTTTCAAGATCGCCAAGCAGTTCGCGGATACGCAGCGGCCCAAGCTTAATATTCCGTGAAAAAACAAAATGACCTGCATTATATACCGTCAGCTGCATGCTCCCCGAACCAATGTCAATCAGCATCGTTCCTTTTTGGATGAGTTCATTAAATCGATCCGAATTATAGGCAACCGCCTGATTATGTAAAAAACGTTCCTCAGCATTCGCCAGCCATGTGAGATTTAATCCCGTTTTAATCCGAATTTGTTCTTTAATATACTCTGCGTTGCGTGCTTCTTTGACGGAACTTGCCGCGACCGCACGATATTCTCTAACGCCGTAATCATTCATGATTTGTACAAAACCTGCTAATTGACGGCAAGCCTGATCAACCGTATTGAATTCAATCATATGATGATTGTAAATATCTGCACCGATCGAAACGTCAGCCTTCACATAGTCGACAAGCGACATTTTTGTCAAATCGGCGATCTTCAGTACCAGTGTCTGCAGCCCAACCGTAATCGAAGCGAAGAGTTTATGATTCGCCATCGTCCTCACCCCACAACTCACATGTCTCTATTTCCATTTTCTTAGCACTTAATAGTTATTATACGGCATATTTCATTGTATATGAGAATCCAATTAAATTCTTCATAATAAATTTACGTTGCGACTTCCGCAGGATGTGATGACTT
>NZ_BJMS01000028.1 GCF_006539285.1 Sporolactobacillus inulinus | reverse complement strand
ACGTATGCGTACTTAGCGAAAGTTCATTTGCTTAGCGAAAGTTCCTTTTTAATTAGCAGGGGTTCCTTTTACAATAGCGGAAGTTCCTTTTTAATTAGCAGCAGCTCCATTTTTATGCTGCTTATCGTTTTGAACGCAAAAAAAGGAGCGGCAAATCAAGATTGCCGCTCCTTAGTATCATACGCTCGAACTCACATTTTATTTAGTTTAGTACGGACAATTTCTTGTCCAGATACAGATCAACAGCCGCTGCTGCGCGGCGTCCTTCTTCGATTGCCCAGACGATCAGGCTGGCACCTCTGCGCGCATCACCTGCAGCAAAAATACCGTCTTTGCTTGTCTGATAACGAATCGTGTCCGCCTCAATCACACGGCCGGATGAATCACGTTTTACATCAAATGCGTCAAAGACTTGATCCTCCGCACCTTGGAAGCCAATCGCAATGAGTACAAGATCCGCGTTCCATGTTTTATGAGCAGCTGCACCGTTCGCCTCCTTTTTAAAGGAGCCTGTAAGCAGTTCTTTCACATGACCGTTATCGTCGCCCACAAATTTTTTCGTCTCCACATAGTATTCACGCGGATCATTGCCAAACACTTCTTCAGCGTCTTTGTAAGCATAGTCCACAGAAAAAACATTCGGGTGTTCCGGCCAAGGATTATTTTCAGCACGTTTTGCAGGCAGTTTACCGTGTTTGCCAAACTGAACGACACTTTTGCAGCCTTGACGAATCGCGGTTGCCACGCAGTCTTCACCGGTATCTCCGCCGCCAATCACGATCACATTTTTACCTTTGGCATCAAAATCATCGGCCAGTGGTTCCCCATAGAGCTGATTGCGGTTGCTCGCTGTCAAATAATCCATGGCTGGCGAAATACCTTTCAAAGCTCTGCCTTCAAGCGAAACTTCACGATGCTTGCCGGCGCCCGTGCAAAGAATCACTGCGCTATATGCTTCTTTTAACGAAGCCACACTGATTGTCTTGCCAACATCTGCATTCGTTTCAAAATGAATCCCTTCGTCTTTCAACAGCTGCACACGACGATCAACAACATCCTTCTCGATCTTCATGCTCGGAATGCCGTACATCAACAAGCCGCCGGGACGATCGGAACGTTCGAAAACGGTCACTTCATGCCCAATCTTGTTCAGCTGATCGGCGCAAGCAAGACCGGCCGGTCCGGAACCGATCACAGCGACCTTCTTTCCGGTACGCCGTTTCGGCGGCTTTGGTGTGATCCATCCTTCTTCAAAGGCGCGGTCAATAATTGCCCGCTCAATTGATTTAATAGACACCGAATCGCTGACAAGCCCTGCGGTACAGGAACCTTCACATGGCGCAGGACAGGCTCTTGAAGTAAATTCAGGAAAGTTATTTGTCTTAGCCAAACGTTCATAAGCTTCCTTCCACAAGCCATGATAAACCAGATCATTCCATTCCGGAATCAGGTTGTGGAGTGGGCATCCGGTCGTTCCTCGATTAATCACCGTGCCGATTTGGCAATACGGTGTCCCGCAATCCATACATCGCGCCGCTTGCTTTTTTACTTCTTTTTCCGTTAATGGAATCTTATATTCGTTCCAGTCACGAACACGCTCAACCGGTTTGCGTTCGCTTTGATTTTTTTTCTCTATGTTCATGAAACCCATTAATTGTCCCATGGTGTCCACCCCATCCTTTCAAAATTTATCCGTAGCATCAATTCGCTCGTATCGTTAAACCGTGAGATATGTGGAAGTACGGACGCTTAATTTTCCTTCTTTCTTCAAATAAAACGCCTCTTCCTGAGCCTGTTCAGCATCTAAGCCTTGTGCTTCATATCGCTCGATTTGTTCAAGCATCGCTTCATAATCGCGCGGAATTATTTTGATGATCCTTTGAATGGACGTTTTCCAATTTATGAGCGCTTGTTCTGCCTTTGGACTTCCGGTGTGATCGAGGTGATTCTTAATCAATTCATAAACCTCTGCTTGTTCCTTTTGGTCGGTAAGCGGCTCAATATTCACCATGTCCTTGTTAATCCGGTGAATGGTTTGATCTGGTGCACCATCAGGAAGAATATAAGCAATACCGCCCGACATGCCAGCGGCAAAATTACGCCCAATGGAACCGAGCACGACTACTTTACCGCCGGTCATATACTCGCATCCATTTTCACCGACTCCTTCAACAACAGCTTTTGCACCACTGTTGCGCACGCAGAAGCGTCCTCCTGCAGTACCGCGTACATAGGCTTCACCGCCGGTCGCTCCAAAAAGCGCCACATTTCCCATCATTGCTTGGGAGTCTGTATCAACGCCGATGATTTCTTCTGATTTGATGATTACTTTACCGCCGGATAATCCTTTTCCCACATAATCATTCGCATCACCGGTTAAATTCATTGTTACCCCTTTTGGGAGAAAGGCAGCGAAACTCTGTCCCGCACTCCCAGTAAACGAAAGGGTGATCGTGTCTTCAGGAAGACCCTTGCCACCGGTAGAGCGCGAGATGAAGTAGCCAAGCGTTGAGCCAACAGTTCGATCTGAATTTCTCAATTTGTAAACCAATTGAATCGGTTTCTTATTTTCAATCGTCGGCAAGCAGGTGGCTACCAGATTGCGTTCATCGAAGCGCCGGTCAACATGATGTTCCTGAGCGCGTGCGAAGAATCGTTTCGATACATCGCTTTCCGCTTGATAGAGCAGATCGGACAGATCCAAAGTACGTGCTTTCCAGTGATTATGCACTTCTTTTCTGATCCTTAGAAGATGCGCCTGACCGATGACCTCATCCAGTGAACGATAACCAAGATCCGCCAACTGTTCGCGAATATCGCGGGCGATAAAAGTCATAAAATGAACAATATGCTCCGGACTGCCCATAAAATTCTTGCGCAGTTCCGGGTTCTGCGTCGCAATGCCGACCGGACACGAATCCAAGTGACAAGCACGCATCATGACACAGCCGAGCACAACAAGAGGTGCGGTTGCAAAGCCAAATTCTTCAGCACCAAGGCAAGCTGCAATCAAAACATCGCGGCCGCTCATCAATTTCCCATCCGCTTCAACGTGGACGCGATCGCGAAGCCCGTTTTTCATCAAGGTTTGATGCGCTTCTGCCAATCCGATTTCCCAAGGCAGACCTGCATGCTTAATACTTGTTTTCGATGCTGCGCCTGTTCCACCGTCATGACCGCTAATTAAGATCACATCGGCCTTGCCTTTAGCAACACCCGCGGCAATTGTACCAACCCCGCCTTTTGCCACGAGTTTGACGCTAATTCTAGCTTTTGGATTACTTGATTTCAGATCATAGATCAGCTGTGCTAAATCTTCAATTGAATAAATATCATGATGCGGCGGCGGTGAGATCAAGGCCACACCGGTCGTCGCATGACGGGTGCGGGCGATCCACGGATAAACCTTCCCGGCAGGAAGCTGCCCGCCTTCGCCCGGTTTTGCGCCTTGCGCCATTTTAATTTGCAGTTCATCCGCTTCTGATAAATAGTAGCTGGTTACACCGAATCGTGCGGAAGCAACTTGTTTAATGGCACTCCGGCGCCAATTGCCATTCTCATCGCGGGTGAACCGTTCTGCATCCTCGCCGCCTTCACCACTGTTGCTCTTGCCTCCGATTCGATTCATGGCAATCGCCATTGATTCATGAGCTTCTTTGCTGATCGACCCATAGGACATAGCTCCCGTTTTAAACCGCTTGAGTATTTTTTCTACCGGTTCGACTTCATCAAGCGGAATCGGTTTGCGATCGCGTTCAAAAGTGAGCAGACTGCGGATCGTTGAAAATGGTGCTTGATCGACCATTTTTGCGTAATCTTTATACAATTTATAATCATTTGTACGCGCCGCTTGCTGCAAGGTATGCACAATCAGCGGATCAATCTTATGTTGCTCTCCTCCTTGGCGCCATTGAAGCGTACTTCCCGGATCAAGCGGCTTCATCTCCCCATGATCAAGTTCCTTAACAGCCGTCTCATGACGCATACGCATTTCCTGCTCAAGTTCTTCTAAACCGATCCCGCCAATTTGAGAAACCGTTCCGGCAAAGTACCGTTCGATCAAACGAGTTGATAACCCAAGCGCTTCAAAGGTTTGGGCGCCGCGGTAGCTTTGAATCGACGAAATACCGACTTTAGACATAATTTTTACGATACCGGCAACCAATGCTTTAATATAGTTCTGTTCTGCTTTCTCCTCATCCAAGTCAAGATGTTGCTCCTTAATCAAAGCGTGTACCGATTCAAGCGCCAGATATGGATGAATCGCATCGGCGCCGTAACCGAGCAGTGCAGCAACATGATGACTGTCTCTCGGTTCACCTGAATCAACAATTAAACTGATATGTGACCGCGTCCCCTGTTCAATCAGATGATGATGGAGTGCGCTGACTGCAAGCAGCGACGGGATCGCAAGATGTTTTTCATCAACACTTCGATCCGAGAGAACGATCAAATCAGCGCCTTCATGAATCACTTCATCGACATGAAGAATCAGCTGATCAACGGCTTTGAGAAGACCAAACGCACCATTATTTTCCGGATAGGTCAAATCAACCGTTTTTGCTTTTAACGTCTGGTGAAACAGATCTTGAAATGTTCTTCGATCAAGGATCGGGTGTTCGAGTCGAATTTGCGAGGTCACATGCTTGAGCGGATCAAGCAGACTAATCTGTGGCCCAAGCCATGTAATTTTCGACATCACGCGCGCCTCGCGAATCGCATCAATCGGCGGGTTTGTCACCTGTGAAAACCATTGTTTAAAATAATCGAATAATAGCTGAGATTTATTTGACAATACCGCCAGCGGGGTGTCGTTTCCCATCGCTCCGGTAGGCTCTTTACCCTGCTCAACCATGGGTTGAATCCCCTTGGTCACATCCTCATAGGTATAACCAAATACTTTTTGCTTGAAGAGTCGTGCATCGTCTGAAAGCAGCGGCGCCTTCCCATTGTCTCGATTTAGTTTCACAACTGATTTTTCCAGAATGTACCTGTAATCAGCTGAAGCGCAGACTTCCTTCTTCAACTCATCACTGGGAACAATGCGTTGTTTCTCCGTATCAATGAGCAGAAGCTGACCTGGCTTCAAATGACAGCGCTGTTTGATGTTTTCCGGTTTTAGATCGGTAACACCGACCTCCGATGAGAATACGACCTTGTCGTCATTAGTGATATAGTAACGTGCGGGACGCAGACCGTTGCGATCCAGAATGGCTCCGATTTGTTTGCCATTGCAGAAACCAAGTGCCATCGGCCCATCCCACGGTTCCATTGTTCTGCTGGTAAATTCATAGAAATCGCGAAGATATTCGGGTAGTTCACTGTCACCTTCCCAAGGTTCCGGAACCATCATCATGACGGCATGCGGCAACGAAAAACCATGGTACGTTAAAAATTCAAGCACATTATCAAAAATTGCAGAGTCGCTTCCTTCAGGATCAATGATCTGCGGCAGTTTTCCGCCGTCCAATCGTTTCGCCTTCGCATTAAACCAACTCATATTGCCGCGAATTGTATTAATTTCTCCGTTGTGGACAATCATTCGGTTCGGGTGAGCACGCTCCCAGCTTGGAAATGTATTCGTGCTGTAACGGGAATGCACTAAAGCAAGTGCCGAAACGAAACGTTCATCCTGCAAATCCGTATAAAAAGCCGAAACCTCTTTGGCACGCAACATCCCCTTGTAAACCAAGGTTTGGCTGGAGAGGCTGGCAACATAAATTTCATCCGTTAATTTTGCTTCAATTGCTTTTCTCAATAAATATAATTTTGAATCCAGTGCCGCACCTGCATCTTGATTGGCTGTACCAATGAACATTTGATACATGTACGGGGCCTTACTGCGCGCCAACGCACTGATTTCGTTTTCGTCAACCGGAACGTCGCGTTCCCCATAAAGCCTCAAATTTCGCGCAGCAATGCACGCTTTAATTTTTCCAATCGCAACCATACGGCTTGAGCGGTCTTGAGGCATGAAAAACATGCCGACGCCGTAGTGTCCTGCAGGAGGAAGATCAAAGCCGCATACCTCTTGAAAGAATCGGTCAGGGACTTGTACCAGTATCCCGGCTCCGTCACCTGTTTTTCCATCTGCAGCTTTACCTGCACGATGGTCAAGCCGAGCCAGCATTTCCAGTGCTGTTTTAACGATTTCGTTGGATGCTCGCCCTTTAATATCCGCATACATGCCAATCCCGCAAGCATCATGTTCAAATTGCGGACGATAAAGTCCTTCCGGTTTCTCTCTCGTCAGAGCTTTGCTCATCATAAACCTCATCCTTCCTTCTGTTCGCAATCACCCATCACATCTGTGTGAGTTTTCTGAATTCAATTATTCTATCTCTTTATAGGTCAAAAGTTTCGTGATTCAATTTTACTCTTTCATTATCGATCTTTACAATATATAATTTAGAATAAATTAATCTCATTTTTAGATGAATGAAGGTTGAATGATGGAATTAAGACAGATTTACTACTTTATGGAAGCTGCAAATCGAGAACATATTACGCAGGCATCCGAGGCGCTTCATGTGGCCCAATCGGCCATCAGCAGACAGATTGCATTGCTTGAAGATGAACTCGGTGTTCCGCTTTTTTCGCGAAAAGGAAGGAACATCCAGCTCACAAAAGCGGGCAAGATCTTTCTTGAGCATGCGGAACGAGGAATCAGCGAATTTGAGAAGGCCGAACAGAAGATCAAGGAATACCTCAATCCTGAAACAGGACTGATCCGTCTCGGTATTTCAACCAGCTTGTCCGTGCATACGCTGCCTATTGTCCTGCAAAAATTTCATAGCATCCATCCAGGCATTGATTTTCAGTTACACCAAGGGACCGTTCCCTATTTAATCAAATTAATCAGCCAAGGCAGCATCGATCTGGCCTTTGCTTCACCTGTCCCCAAACATCATGAACGGATACGGAGCAGCATCCTTTACACGGAACGAATGGTGCTTCTCATGCCGAAACGGCATAAAAAAGCCGGAAAGGGACCGATTGCGTTAAGTCAGTTAAAAAATGAGCGGTTTATTACCTTCAGAAGCAAGCTGTCGCTGCAAGAACTATTTCGCGATGCCTGCCGGCAAGCAGGATTTGCTCCGAATATTGTTTTCGAAGGCGAAGATATGGACACGATTAAAAGTCTTGTTTCATCTGATTTCGGTATTGCTTTAATGCCCGAAAACGCTGCCGCTTACAATCTACCGGAAACGATCGTGGCTGTCCCGCTCAGCACGCCGAAAATCTCACGCTCCGTAGGGGTCATTCGTCCACGTGAACGCGAGCTAGCACCGTCGGAACAGATTTTTTCGCAGTTTATCGACGCATTCTATGATCGGCTGCACCGATTCGGACAGTAACCGTACGTTTGCATTGCCCGATAATATTTTCCCACAAAATGGATACAGCAAGGGCGTCTCAAAGTCAACTACAGTCTTCAAGACGCCCTTGCTTCTTATTCCGTTCCGTTCTCGTTCTCTTCTTGTTGAATCAGCAAATCATGTCGGCGCCGTGAATCCTCGCCGACCTGTTCATCGGCGTGATACGATGATCGTGCGAGCGGACCTGCTTCACAATGTTTGAATCCTTTTGCCAATGCGATTTCCTTAAGTTCCGCGAACTCTTCCGGTGCGTAATAGCGCACCACATCCAAATGTTTTCGCGTCGGCTGCAAATACTGGCCAATGACCATAATATCCACATGATTGGCAAGAAGATCATCCATTGTTTCAACAATTTCTTCTTTCGTTTCGCCCAAGCCGACCATGATGCTTGATTTCACGGGCGTATTCGGACTCAGTTCCTTCACACGCTTCAATACAGCAAGCGAGCGATCATACGTTGCAATCGCCCGAACACGTTTGGTCAGTCTCCGAACGGTTTCAATATTATGATCAAAGATATCCGGTTTCGCATTCATCAGGGTCAGAATGCTTTCATCGTCGCCTTTCATATCCGAAGGAAGAACCTCAATGGTACAGTAAGGCGCTTTTCTGCGAATGGCACGAATCGTTTCAGCAAAGACATACGCCCCGCCATCCTTCAAGTCGTCACGAGCAACCGCAGTAACAACAACATGTCGCAATCGCATTTTAACAACCGAATCAGCGACTCGTTCCGGTTCACGCAGGTCCAGTTCCGTTGGTCTTCCTGTTTTCACCGCGCAAAATCGACATCCACGCGTACAAACATCGCCAAGAATCATAAACGTCGCGGTACGGCGCGTTGCCCAGCACTCATGAATGTTCGGACATTTTGCTTCTTCACAAACCGTGTGCAGTCGTTCCGTTCGCATCAATTGTTTGATTCCTCGATAATCTTGATTCGTATTCAGGCGAATTTTCAGCCATTCCGGTTTTCTGACATAGGTTCCGTGTTTGTTCATGTATCTTCCCCCTCTTTTCTTCGATGAATCTGCGGATTGCGCGTCTCATCTGGATCGGTTCCAAGCGTCCGTTTCGTATTTATTCTTTGCACGCTCGCGAACCATCTGCTCTTCTTCATCCGTTAATACGAGTTGGCGAAGGTTTATGTTCAAACCTTTTTCAAAACCATGATAAAAAGCCGTTTTCACTTCCTCCAGTGCCACTTTACGCCCAAGCAGTTCTTCAAGTGCAGCCGCTTTGCCTGTAAACGCCCGCTTCGCTCGCTCTTTCAGACGCGGATTGGCATAGGAGAAGCAATCAAACAGTTGATCCGTGTTGACACGGATCGGGATCGATCCGTGTTGAAGAATCATTCCTCGCTGCCTTGTTTGTGCACTCCCGGCAGCTTTTCGTCCCGCAACAATTAATTCATACCAGGAAGCTTCTTCAAAACAAACCGGCGAGTGCGCGCCGACCCGTTTGTCCTCAGGAATCGCCAGATCAGCATCCAGCCCTAATGCTCTGAATCCCTCAAGCAATCCCCTTGACAAAACCCGGTAGGCACCGACGACGGAATGCGGCATGTCCGGATAATCTTCAGGGATCACCACGCTGTAGGTTAATTCGTCATCATGCAGAACCGCCAGTCCTCCTGTCAGTCGGCGGACACAGGCAATGCCATGCGCCGTCGCACCGTCAAAGTCGATTCTTCCCGTCGTTTTTTGAAAATAGCCAATGGACAAACCGGGGGGATCCCAGCCGTAGAAGCGGAGCACAGGTTTTGTTCTTCCTTTTTCGCCGCATTCGAGCAAATACTCATCTAAGGCCATATTATAGGCCGGTGAATGGATCCCTGAGTCAATAAAATACCATTCCTGCTTACTCATCTGTACCTATCCCACCTTTGTCGCCAACCATCGAAAACAGCCAAAATGGGTTGTTTTTATTTCTCATAATCGTGTTTCTACTGATGTTAACGCTGTCATTTTCTAAGAAAAAGTTGTATAGAATTGAGCTTCAATGTGCCATACTGCATAAGTACTTTTATACTCCTATACTGAACTGTAACAAGAACTATCATAACAAGAAATTCGCTAAATTGCACGTTTTGAAAGCCGCGCGGAATCTTTTCAAATGCGTGTATCTCACCCGTCCATATGATACACTAATAGGATACGATCGAACGGCGACACACTGCAGCAGCGCGTCGATCTGTACTTTATTATCAGCGCGAAATTTAGGATCATGCTTAAGGAGATCTTTGTACATGGATCGTTTTTTTCAGATGACGTTTCTCCCCCATATTGAGAATACATGGAATTTTTTTTTCTGGGTGACAGACCGCGATGGCACCGCACTGCCTTTTCCTGAATCAAGCACTTTGCCTTCTTGGCTTTCCGAGACTTCCGATTATCCAACCTATCCCTACACGGCAACATTTATTGATGGAAAACAAGATCATGAGGTTGACGGAATCATCATGCCGATGGCTCACGCTTTTCGATTGATCCGTAGCGGTGTCCTTCAACCGGAACAAACGAATTCGTTCTACCCTGGACTGACCGTTCAATGGTTTCGGCAAATTTCCGAGGCTGTTGATAGTTTATTAGAAAACGGGCTATTTTATCCCTTTTTCTATCATTTGCGGCGCGGAAAAGATGAACAATGCTATTTCAGCACATGGATTCCGGATGCAGAACCGTTGCACGAAAGCGGCTTATTCAGCGATTGGTTGGGCCGATTGCCTCGTCTTGCCGTCTCTATTGATGAATTACAAGATCAAAAAGTACAGCAGTGGCTTTATTTAATTGTCATCTACTGGGTCAATGCCTTGATTCGAGAGGTGGCTACAGAAAATAGTCAGACCGACCGGCTTATATCAGCACAGGATCAGAACGCAGACAAAGCATCTGCGCGCGACGATTTGCTGCCGTCCAATGAAAAGGCATGGAAGATCACCCGCGACCCTGAGATGATTGAAACGCTGGATCGTCTTGAATTTGAATTGGCAGGATGGGTTCAGCCCGTGGCAACTCCATCCGCGCATGCGTGGATTCAGGCACTACTCGCGCTAAAACGTAAACAGATGGACGCTTACTTTGCACCGGAGAACGCAGAGATCGCACTGCATCCGATCGATCCCCACGATCTTTTTTCTCCAGGAGCGCAATGGAACTATTCAATCAGCCTTACGGGATGGCAAAGCGGCCGGCGTACCGTCCGTATTCCTGAAAATGATCCTCTGTCGTCGTTGAACGAGAGCAGCTGGCTTGCAAAACAGTTAACGTCCATTCAAGCAAAACTGCCGGCATCACTGATTTCTCTACTGAAACGCGCTTATACAGGCACCATGACCGTTGGGGAAATCTCTGAGCTTTATCAGAATGAAGAACTCTTGAAGCGCGTTTCAATACACGTCGTTTTTCCAAATGATCTTGAAATTCACGATGCATCGGACGTATCCGTGGATCTTGACATTGAACAGAAAAAAAGTCCTGGAGAAAGCTCCTTGTTCGGTTTGAATGCGCTCATCAGTTACAACTGGAGAATTGCCGTTGGAGATCTCGAATTCAGCAGTGAGGAATTCGCAACCCTTGTCCGTGCTAACCAGCCGTTTATTCATCACGGAAACCAGTGGATCCATTTACCGGTGAAGCAAATGATCAAAGCCTATGCGGAAATGGAAGATGCGCTCGATTTATTGAATCAGAGAGCAAATGTTTCCACAGCAATGAAGATCGAGGCAGCACGACGACGCAAACGCAAACCAAGCATTAAAGTCCATCTCAATAGCGAATTGGATAATTATTTGAGCCATTTATTTAAGCGCCCATCTCGAGCGATCGCCCTGCCCAACAGTTTTGTCGGCAAACTGCGTCCCTATCAGCAAAAAGGCTATACCTGGCTTGTTCATTTGCGCCACCAGAATGTCGGCGGTTGTCTGGCAGACGATATGGGCCTTGGCAAGACCGTGCAAGCCATCGCTTATTTGGACTATTGCAAACAGAACCCGGCACAACCGGCCCCTGATCAAACGGCCAAACGCGGGCCATCGTTAATTATCTGTCCGACATCGCTCGTTGCAAACTGGAGTCATGAGTGTGCCACCTTTTCCCCCAGTCTCGATGTCTATATTCATCATGGGACAAATCGACTGCATGGGCGCGCGCTCGATCAGCGTTTGCAGACCTGTGATGTGATGATCACCAGCTATGCGATCTATACAAAAGAAGCCGAACAGCTTGCCTATGAATGGAATTGCTGCATCCTTGATGAAGCCCAGGCGATCAAAAATCCGCATGCGCAAAAAACGCGGGCACTGCGCCATGTCAAAACCGTTCATCGGCTTGTTCTGACCGGCACACCGATTGAAAATCGCTTGGAAGAATTATGGTCAATCATGGAATTCTTAAATCCAGGCTACTTAGGCTCGCTTGATCGATTCCGAGCACGTTTTATTCAGCCGATCGAGAAGAAAAACAATCGTTCCAAAGCGACTCAACTGACACGCATGATTCAGCCGTTTCTCCTCCGCCGGGAAAAATCGGATAAACGGATCATTCGTGATCTTCCCGAAAAAATTGAAGCAAAACGCGTCTGCAATCTAACCAAAAATCAGGCATCGCTCTATCAGTCCGTTGTTGACAGACTGAAACAAAATGTCGGTGATACAGGCGGTATAAAAAGAAAGGGCCTAATTCTGTCTACGTTAACACGACTGAAACAGGTGTGCGATCATCCGGAACTGGTCAGCGACCTGGACCCTGCAGCCGGTGGAACGTCTGGAAAAATGGAGCTGTTGTTTGATATTCTCGATCCGCTCTTTGATCAGAATGAGAAAGTCTTGCTCTTTACTCAGTACGTCAAAATGGGTAGGATTCTTGTGGATAAGGTGCAGCAAAAATACCCGGATGCCGCTGTCTATTTTCTCCACGGCTCTTTAAGTGCCCATCAGCGTCAGCAGTTAATCACTGATTTTCAAAATAAAGAGAAGCGAAAAACGCTCTTCATTCTTTCATTGAAAGCAGGCGGAGTCGGACTTAACCTAACGGAGGCCGGCTATGTGATTCATTACGATCGTTGGTGGAATCCTGCTGTGGAAGAACAGGCGACCGATCGCGCCTACCGAATTGGCCAGAAGCATAATGTTTATGTCTATAAATTGATTTGCGAGGGTACGCTGGAAGAACGGATTGATTTGCTGATTGAACGAAAAAAAGGCTTACAGAAACAAGTTTTGAGCGGCGGCGAGGGGTGGCTGACCGAGATGAGCGATCAGGAACTTTTCGATTTAATCCAGCTGCATGAAGGAGTGGTCTAATATGGTTCGACGCATTACATTTCGCAATGCCAGACTCGCGCACTGGCTTTCCGACTTTGCGGCAACACTTCCGCAAAATATATTCGAACGGGGGATCATGCTTTATGATCGGCACCGGGTTTGGGATTATCACGCCTCGCAGAATGGTCTGCATGCAAGCGTAGAAGATCTGCACAACAGCTTTTATCAAGTTGAAATCAAATGGAGTAACGCTGCAGGCGAAGCAGCAGAGCTGCCCAATCCTAATGCGGCTTCCGTTACCTGCAGCTGCGCCTCTGCGGCACACTTCTGCGCGCATAGCACCGCAGTTGTGCTCTATTGGATCATGAGGATGGATCGAGCCGGAACCATAAGTGAATCTGAAACGGCAGTTGATCAAGGCGACAGCCCTGCTTACCAAGCGCTCGAGTCGAAAATGAAACGACTCGCTTCAAAGGCTACGCCAAGCGTTCAAAGGCTGGATGCAACGAAACTTTCCAGTCAACCAGAATTGCAGAACCAGCTTGAGAGGATGGTTCGTCAGGTCATGACCCGAGATCAGCAAACTTCTCATCAGCCAACAGAAACGAGCCATTCTTCTCCGCAGTGAGACACTAAAGAAAGCGATTCATCTTACCGCTTAGCTTCTCGCAAAGCTTGAAGCGGGAGACTTCTCGCCAAAATGTTGTTAAAATCATTTTCCTCCATCGCAAACACTCCCCTTACCCATCATCAACTTACTTCCCCTCCCCCTCTCTTTTTTCTCAAGAGAACAAAAATTTGCTTATTTCCTAACCGTTCAGTCACATTTGACAGCGAATCCTGTCTTGTTGTCAGGCTTGCTTCGGGTTATAATGCAAATTACATAATGTCGTCTCTTATTAACTGAAAAATAAAAAAGTGCGGACAGTTTCATGAATTGTTCATGGGTTGCGATGCCGTCACATAGTTGGTGAGACGATGTGATGATTTGAGGAGTGATAAGAATTGAAGAAGGTGTCCGTAGGCTTGCTTGGATTCGGAACCGTCGGTACAGGCGTGGTCAGGCTGCTCACCAAAGATAAAGAGCGGCTTGAAGAACGTACAGGCTGCCAGATCCAATTAGAGAAAATACTTGTCCGCAATAAGAACAGGGCGAGGAAAGTACTCATTGATAACCGTAAACTCACTACAGATGTCTATGAAATTCTTGACAATCCTAAGATTAATGTAATTATTGAATTGATTGGCGGGATCGACCAAGCATACCGCTATATTCTTCGTGCGTTGAAAAATAAGAAAAACGTCATCACTGCAAACAAGGATCTGATGGCATCCTACGGCGAAGAACTGCTGCTCGAAGCACGCACGAACCACTGCGACCTGTACTACGAGGCAAGCGTTGCGGGCGGCATCCCGATCCTCCGCACATTGACTGACAGTCTGGCTTCCGACCGTATAAATAAAATGATTGGTATCGTCAACGGAACAACAAACTACATTTTAAGCAAAATGAGTTCGGAAGGATTGTCCTATGAGAAAGCTCTCTCATCAGCGCAGCGGCTCGGTTTCGCAGAATCTGATCCGACTTCGGATGTGGAAGGTTTAGATGCCGCCCGAAAAATGGTCATTCTCAGCCACCTTGCCTATTCCATTCCGGTCCAGCTGGCCGATGTAAGCATTAAGGGAATTACAGATGTCACACGCGAGGACATTCAATTTGCCAAAAAACTGGGCTACACGATTAAACTTGTCGGTGTATCCGAAGTCAGCAATGGTGCGATCGATATTCGCGTCGAGCCGACCCTCTTGCCGGACCTTCATCCGCTTGCATCCGTTGAAAATGAAAACAACGCGATTTATGTCCACAGTGAAGCGCTTGGGCAGACGATGTACTACGGTGCCGGTGCCGGTGAAGGCCCGACCGCTGTTTCCGTCGTTTCTGATCTGATTTCAGTTGCGCGCAACATTGCTTTAAATGTGACCGGCAATCATATTTTTATTCCGAAGAAAGAGCTTCACTCACGCAAGGACAGTCTTGTTGAAAGCCAATTCTTTATTCGCATGCATATGAAGGATGAACCTGGTTCATTTTCCAAACTTACCGATCTTTTTCGTGAACAGAGCATCAGCTTGGGCAAGCTCTATCAAGAGCCGATTCCGAGCAGCGACGTTGCTGAGGTTGCGATCATCACCCACATCACCAATAAAGTGCTTTTCGAGAATTCCTTTGCGATGCTTAAAAAATTAGATGTCGTCGTAAATGCCAAATACTTCCGTGTTGAAAGGGGCTAAGAATCATGGCTTGGAAAGGATTAATGGAAAAATATAAGGACGTTTTGCCGGTTACAGACAAAACGCCTCGTTTGACGCTGCTCGAAGGAAACACACCGCTCATACCGCTCGAGAAACTATCAAAGAAATTAGGATGCGAGATTTACGGAAAATTTGAGGGACTTAACCCGACAGGCAGTTTCAAGGATCGCGGCATGTTTCTTGCTGTCGCAAAAGCGAAAGAAAACGGAAGCACCGGGGTCATCTGCGCATCCACCGGAAATACTTCGGCATCCGCGGCCGCTTACAGCGCGCGCGCAGGTATGAACTGCATTATTGTCATACCAAAAGGGAAAATTGCACTCGGAAAATTAGCACAATCCGTGATGTACGGTGCGAAAATATTCGAAGTGAACGGAAACTTTGACCAAGCCCTTGATATTGTCCGCTACACCGGAAAGCATTCCGAATTAGCGATCGTCAATTCAATCAACCCGTTCCGTCTTGAAGGACAGAAAACCGGTGCGTATGAAATAGTTGACCAATTGGGCGAAGCACCGGATGTTCTTTGCATCCCGGTCGGTAACGCAGGAAATATTTCCGCCTACTGGAAAGGATTTAAAGAATTGCGCGATGCGAAGCAGATCGAAGCTCCGGAAATTCACGGATTTGAAGCTGAAGGATCGGCCGCAATCGTGAAAAATAAAGTGATCGAGCATCCGGAAACGGTTGCGACTGCAATTCGAATCGGTAACCCGGCAAGCTGGAAATTAGCCGTAGCAGCCGAGCAGGAATCCGGAGGAGAAATTGATTCGGTCACTGACGATGAGATCATTGCTGCGTATAAATTAATCGCACGGACTGAGGGCGTTTTTGCAGAACCCGCATCCTGCGCATCCATTGCCGGTCTGATCAAGCATGTTGAAGCTGGCAAAATTAAAAAAGGTTCGAAAATTGTCTGTATCTTGACAGGTAACGGATTAAAAGATCCGGCAACTGCTATGGATACGTTGACCATCGAACCAACAATTATCGGCGCTGACCCTTCTGCTGTTGTCGACCATCTACAGCAGGTGTCACAATGAGCAAGCCTTCAACCTTTCAGATTAAAGTACCCGGGAGTACGGCGAATCTTGGTCCCGGGTTCGATTCAATCGGTATGGCTGTAAACCGCTATCTGCTTCTGGAAGCGGATAAATCGGAGAATTGGTCGTTTCACTATCTCGATCAGCCCAAGTTCCGCCCTGCTCTGGAAAGTAACTTAATTTACGTTACCGCAAAGAAAATTGCCGACGAGTATGGGAGAACACTTCCTGCCTATTCTGTGAACGTACGAAATGAAATTCCGCTCTCTCGCGGGCTGGGCAGCAGCGGTTCGGCAATTATCGCAGGTATTGAGCTTGCCGACTTTTTGCTTGATCTCAAACTTTCTATTGATGAGAAATTATGGATTGCTTGTCGTGCGGAAGGTCATCCCGATAACGTTTCTGCTTCGTTGTATGGTGGGCTTGTGATTTCATCTCAGTCTCAAACGAAGGTAACCAGTATGTGTTTACCCGCACCGGATTACGATTTTGTCACGGTCATTCCAAATTTCGAGCTAAAAACGAGCGATGCGCGCAAAGCCCTCCCTCGATCTCTGTCCTTCAAGCAGGCCGTTGAAGCGAGCAGTGTCGGCAATGTTCTGGTTGCTGCACTGCTCAGCGGAGATGGGAAAAAAGCAGGACAGATGATGGAGAGCGATAAATTTCATCAACCTTATCGCGCAAATTTAATCCCATGTATGGATAAAATCGTACGTCTTGCTCATGCAAACGGCGCCTATGGAACCTTTTTAAGCGGCGCAGGGCCTACAGTAATGTCGCTCACCGAACGCAGTATGAGCAGTACATTATGCAACCTGCTGCGCGATGCATTCGCTGATTATGAATGCACGGTACTAAGGCCCGTAAATGACGGTGTACGTATTACAATTCCAGCAGAAAAATAATCAGCCAAGCATCTTTACTAAATAGAAACCTCCTTATTGTCCAAACTAAAGGCAATAAGGAGGTTTTTTTATGAAAGTACGCATTGGATGGTCGTTTATCTTCTTCTTTGCGTTGATCTTAATTGGATTGTATATTGTTTATCTAATCTTAGGCTCGCACTGACGAAATCGTTTTCATTATTTCCCAAACTCATCCCTGTAAAAGCATGCTGCTGTGCGCGTCGTCGCTCAACTGTGCTTCTTTTCGCTGATTCATCACACTCACAAACAGCGCGTCGATGAGCGTCATTTGTGCTGCGCGGGCAACATAAGACTCTGAGCGAAAGTCAGTCGGTACAGCAACTGTATGAAGCGAAACATCCATTAATTCGCCCAGTGCGGATTTCATGAATCCGGTAATGCCGATCGCCGGACATTTCTTTTGTTTCACCATTTTTGCTACTTGAACCAAATGCTTATCCATTGCTGAATAGGAGATGAATACGGCAGCATCTAGATTGGATAGTTGTGCGGCAGACAACATCTGAAATTCTCCGTCATTTGGCGCAGACGTCATCACACCGGCACGAACAAATTTACGATGCGCTTCTTGAGCAATAAGTGCGGAACCGCTGCTGCCAAACAAGGCAACACGATTTGAATGGGTCAAGATGCGAACGGCCTTTTTAAAATCCGTACGGTTCAAAATCTGATACGTATTTTCCAAGGTACGGATGTTGTCTTGAAAGACTTGCTCGGCGAGTTTCATCATTTCATCATTCGACTCACTCTTAATTGTTTCATCGAAACGTTGACTGCGGGCAATGTCCGAGGCAAGCACGATTTTCATTTCCTGAAAGCCCTTAAAGTCGAGACGTCGGCAAAAGCGAAAAACGGCTGCATCCGCAACCTTAATTCGTGCCGATACTTGGTTAATGCTGCTGTGAATCGTTTCTTTTGGATGATTTAATATATAGTCGGCAATTCTTCGTTCCTTTTCACTCAGATGTGGATAGGCGGACTGAATACGTACGATACATTGACTCTCCGTCATGTTTTATCCCTCCCTATACTATAAATCCATTGTACATCAAACGCTTTCATTTGAAAATAAATTTCCGTGAAACGCTTTCATTTTTTTGTTTTTCGTATTCTTTTTCGTCTTCGGTCGTTCTTTCCGTGCAGCTTTTTCTCGTTCTACACAAGCGTCATGTCAGCCATTGTCACGCCTTCTTTACAAATTCACCTGTTCCATGTTTAAATGATGAAGACTGGCGAAGTGCGTGCATCCTAGCGAATTGCTGGGAGCAAAGTGCAGAGCGGCACAAAAAAACTAATGCCAGGTTTGACAAAATGAGAGAAACTAGAACTGAACGAGGGGTGGAGTGATCATTATGTTTAAAAAGTCTCTTCAAAATCTCCGTGCCTATAATCCTGGGCCGTCTGTTGAAGAAATAAAGAAAATGTACGGCTTATCTCGCGTCGTTAAACTCGATTCCAATGAAAATGTCTATGGGGCTTCCCCAAATGTGCGCAAGGCGATTACCATGGACGCATTGCTTCCAGAACTCTATCCGGATTGTCAGGATCTAGACCTTAGGCTGGAACTTTCTCGGCGACTTGGCCCGGCCCCGCAACAATTTCTTTTCGGAACCGGTCTCGATGAAATTATCGTTTTAATCAGCAGAGCTTTTCTTGAACCTGGAAATAGTATCGTTATGGCTTGGCCGACGTTCTATGAATACTATTGTCATGCACAAATTGAAGGAGCAGATACGCGCAAAGTCCCTTGCCGACCAGACGGAAAACACGATTGGAAGGCGATGCTTCAGGCAATCGATGAAACGACGAAAGTCGTCTGGATCTGTAATCCGAATAACCCGACAGGCACTTATCTAACGAAAAAGGAACTTGATCAATTCATCGACTCCGTTCCAAGCAATGTCCTGGTCGTTCTGGATGAAGCCTATATCGACTTTGTCACAGCAGAGGATTTTCCTAACGGACTGGACTATTTGAATGACTATGAAAATGTACTCGTTCTTAGAACCTTTTCTAAGGCTTATGGTCTGGCATCGTTTCGAATCGGTTACGCAATCGGCAGCTTGACTGTGATTAATGAACTAGACAAAGTACGTCCTCCTTTTAACAATCCAAGATTAAGCCAAGTGGCCGCACTGACTGCGCTCAAAGATGATTCGTTCAAGGAAAACTGCTTACGTAAAAACCAGGAAGTCATGGCCATGACCACCGCCTTTCTTAAGAAAAAAGGGATTCGTTACGATGAATCTCAAGCCAACTTCATCTTCATTCGCGTCAATGAACCAAAGCAAATTGCGTTGATTTGCAAGCAGAACGGCTTTCTGATTAATCCTTTTGAAGATGGTGTGCGTGTGACTCTGGGAAAAATGGAAGACATGAAACACTTTTTGAAACGGCTTGAATCGGCTATTGACGGGACATCGGCACTGGTCAGCAGCAAGAAGGAATAATTTTTCCAGAAAGAATTAAACGATTTTTCTTTACAAATTGTCAGATAGAAGTTACAATTTAGACACAATCAAGCAAACAATTTAATAAGAACTTGCGATGATGGAGACAACAAGCGTTTGCCCGCGCGTTGCAGAGAGCCGGTGCAAGGCTGGAAACCGGTACGCACAACAATCGCTTGAGCACTCCGAAGCAAATGAGCGGAACATTGATTCACGCTGAACCATGAGAATCAATTAGTATGCACATTCGGCCTCAGGTCGTTAATGAAGTAATGAAGGCTGCTGAAGCAGAATTGTTTCAACAGTAAATGAGGGTGGCACCGCGAATATCAACGTCCCTCGCAGCATGTAGAATCATGTTGCGGGGGACGTTTTTATTATATAAAGTTGGACGGCATGCACTTGTGATGCCCGATCCGACAGTTAGAAAATCAGAGAGGATGAGTTCATTGTTTTTAGATCAGACCTATTTGTTTACACCAGGACCGACCCCTATTCCAAATAAAATCAACGCCGCGATGGCGCGTCCGATGATCGGACACCGGAGTCCTGACTTCTCCGTACTGATTGAAGATGTCGCAACCCGGCTAGAACCGGTATTCGGCACGAAGCATCCCGTTATGATTTTAACCAGCAGTGGCACTTCCGCTCTTGAAGCTGCCGTCGTGAATACGATTCATGAAGGCGATCATGCTCTTGTGATTGTTGCCGGATCTTTTGGCGACCGACTGGCAACGATCGCAGAAAATTACGGAGCTTTTGTTCACCGTTTGAATGTTGAATGGGGCAAATCATGTACTCCGGAAATGCTTGAGGCATTTATTGACGAACTTGGCGACACACCAATCAAAGCGGTCTTCGGTACATTCAACGAAACATCAACCGGTGTCTTAAACCCAATCCATGCATTAGGTGAAGTTGTCAAAACGAAAACCGATGCCCTGTTCATCGTGGACGGAGTCAGCTGCATCGGCGCTGTTCCGGTAGACATGGAGAACGATCACGTCGACATTCTTGTTACCAGCTCGCAAAAAGCACTCATGCTCCCTCCTGGCTTGGCATTTGCTGCATTCAGCGATCGCGGTCTGCAGGCAATTCGTGAATGCCCGGAACGGCGTTTTTATCTCGATTTAAAACGCTATGTCGATACCTACGAAAAACAAAAATCAACGCCGTTCACACCGGCTGTTTCACTCATACAAGGCGCCCAGGCAGTTTGTGACATGATCGAAGAAGAAGGATGGGAAAATGTAATCAAACGTCACCTTCTGCTTCGTGACATGACTCGCGCCGGAATCCGTGAATTGGGGCTTCCGCTTCTGACCTCTGAGGAGGATGCCTCTCCAACCGTAACCGCCGTTAAACCAGAAGGGATCGCTGCACCGGATATTCAAAAAGCACTTAAGAAAGATTTCGCAATCACCATCGCCGGCGGACAGAAAGATCTCAAAGGAAAGATTTTCCGAATCGGCCACATGGGCTATTGCACCCCATTCGATGTACTGAAAGTATTAAGCGCACTTGAAATGACGCTCGCCAAATTCGGACAGGCTCCTCGTTTTGGTGCAGCGGTTAAAAAAGCTGAGGAGGTTTATGTAAAAAATGTATAAAGTTATCGTCACAGATCCGATTAGCGCGAGCGGATTGAAAGCACTGACCGAGCACGATGCATTCCAAGTAGAGCAGCGCGTTGGTCTAGAACCTGAAGTACTTGCAGAAGTGATTTGCGACTATGACGCCTTGATCGTCCGCAGCCAAACGCAGGTCACTCGCGACATCATCCAGGCTGCAGACCGTTTGAAAGTCATCGCCCGCGCCGGTGTCGGTGTTGACAATATCGACATTGATGCGGCAACCGAAAAAGGGATTATTGTCATCAATGCACCTGCCGGAAACACAATCGCAGCTACCGAGCATACGCTTGCAATGATGCTGGCACTTGCCCGCAATATTCCTCAGGCTTACGGATCGCTGACCTCGGGAAAATGGGAGCGCAAACTGTTCAAAGGCGTTGAACTTTATCAGAAGACGCTCGGCGTTGTCGGCATGGGCCGAATTGGCACTGAAGTTGCCAAACGTGCCAAAGGATTCCAGATGAATATTCTCGGCTATGATCCGTTCCTCACTGAGGATCGTGCGAAGAAACTTGGCATTATCAAAGCCAGCTTGGATGAAATTGCGGCACAAGCGGACTTCATTACCGTCCACACGCCGCTTACTCCCGAAACACGTGGATTGATCAACGCAGAATACTTTGAGAAAACAAAAAAAGGTGTGCGTTTCATCAACTGTGCACGTGGTGGAATTATTGACGAACAAGCACTTGTTGACGCGGTGAACAGCGGACAAGTTGCCGGCGCTGCAATCGATGTGTTCGAACATGAACCACCGGAAAATCCAGGGCTGACGCAAAATCCAAAAATTATCGTCACGCCGCACCTAGGTGCATCAACAACTGAAGCCCAAGAAAAAGTAGCTGAATCGGTCAGCGAAGAAATCCGCGATATTTTAACAAGCGGAAGCGTGCAACACGCGATCAATCTGCCGCATATTTCTGCAACGGTAAAGCAGAAAATCAAGCCATATTTGACACTTAGCGAACAAATGGCCGAGCTTCTGATGCAGATTTTTAAGAAGGCACCGAAAACGATTAAAATTAATTATTACGGAGAGCTCTTCTTGGAAGACACTGGTCTGCTCACTCGCCAGATGATTAAAGCCCTGCTCTCTTATTACCTTGATTCGTCGATCAATATCGTCAATGTGATGCAGGTGCTTAAAGCACACGGACTTTCTTACAGTGTGCAAAAAAATGCCGCACACAAAGGATTTACCAATTTCATTGAATTAGAAATTGGAAACGGTGAGGACAAGGCGACAATCGCGTGCACCAATTTGTCCGGCTTCGGCGGCCGCATTGTTTCGGTCAACGGCTACCGTCTCGATATGGAACCGGAACGTTACTTGCTGTACATTGACCATATGGATGTTCCGGGAATGATCGGCAATGTGGGCTCTGTTCTTGGAAAAGGCAAGATCAATATCGGTAGCATGTACGTTGGCCGTGAAACCATCGGCGGCAAGGCCGTAATGGTGCTGACGGTGGACAAGCCGGTCCCTGAGGCGATTCGCAGCGACATTCTTAGAATTAACGACTTAAATGATGTTCAGTTTGCTGAAATTAACATTGAAGAATCCGTTGACTAATTAATTCGCCAATTCGATTAAAAATCCTGCTCCCAAAATGTTGGGAGCAGGATTTTTTTTATAGCACGAGTCAACAGCTTGTGAACACGGGCTGGCACATTGGGCCAAACAAGGAAAACCTTCTCAAGAACAGGCTGCTCCAATGGCCCCGCAATAAACACCATTCTGTGGAATAATTGCCGTAATTCCCCATTGCGCGCAGTATTGTGCAGCAATCTCCTTCAGCTGTTTATTCCCAGACAACGCACCGCCGACAAAAATCACGGTGTCCACCTCTGCTTTCTGCGCTGCTAAGATGCTGAGCGAGGTCACTGTTTCTGCGACAAGACCAATAATCGAGGCAATTTGATCCTCGGGAGACAAAGAACGCGTATTCTCTGATAAGGCACCGAAGTTGCTTGCAGTCAGGTCGCCTGCAATTGGCGGTTCCTCGCCTTCATAGATCCGCGCTACCGTTAAATCAATGATGTCTCGCTTTCCACGCGCGGCATAACGGAGCAAGGTCTTAAAATCGTAGATGCCGGTTAGCAAACCGGTTAAACCCATGAGCGTTCCACCACCGACTCCGCTCCCGCCCAGCCAATCCATTGCCCCATCGTGAACGTAATTCAGCGATGTTCCGGTACCAACCGTTGTGAGCAAGAATCGGTTCGGAACAGTGGTGCATTCACGAGCCAGCAACTGTCGTGCGCCTTGCGCCGACGCTGCAAATTCCGGCAAAACGGAACAGAATCTGTCCGTAAGCTTCTCCTTCAGGTGCGCTGCTCTTCCCCCTGTAAGCATAACCAAGCGCTCAGGATATTCATGGGCGAGCCAGTCTGCACAGGCATCACTCCGGGTGCTTGGAAAGGAGCGATAGAGCCAGCCTTCTTCTGTTTGCAGTGCAACTTTAATCAGCGTACCGCCGGCATCGATTCCAATCTTTTCTGTCATAGGCCGCCTGCCCCCCTCTCCCGGGCAACGTTTTTTAACTTGTCCAGGCACTGCGTTTTACTTTGCATTTTTGATTAAAAAATAAAGGCGAGCCGCAGCCCGCTTGTTCCTGCTTTCTCTTACTTTTCCAAGAGACCAAGAACCAGATCCTTTACATCCGCTACTGAATCAAGAATAAAATCAGCACCATGCGTCTCCAACTCGCTGCGTGCCGCCTGACCGGAAAGTCCGGTCAGGACACCGGCAAAACGGCAGCCAAGCTGCTTCGCACAGAGCAGGTCGGCAAGCGAGTCACCAACGATCATCACCGCATCACCGTTCGGGAGAGGCTCAGGCGTGCGCGCGGTCCATTTTTTCAGATCACTGTCCTTACCGTAATAGGAGGCAAGGTAAGTAAATGGATGCGGCTTAGCGAGTGGTGCTGCATCAAATTTCTTCTCAGCATCCAGCACGTCATCAGCCGTAGCGATATGATTCTGATCCAGTTCACCGATCCAATTCAAGTAGGTAAACGGTTTAAACGTTTCAAGCCGAGGGCGTCCGGTAGCAATACCTACGTTGATCCCCTGCTCGCGAAAAGCGTGAAACATCGTGCGAATAAATGCAGGATCCGCAAGCGTCACTTCCTCATTCATGAACCCTTTCTTACCCGTCTGAACCGATGGCGTTCCGGTCGCGCCCAGAACATTCTCATCACCAATGTACCATTCTTGCGACGCATGCTCGCCAATATGCCAGAAGGCGCTCTTAGGTTTGAACACATCGGTTTTAACACCGAAACGTTTGGCAACAAGTTCATTTAAATAAAAAATCAGTTCTTGTTTCTCTGCTTTTGTCTCTTTATAATCAACCATGAATCGATGAAAATCCGGTTTTACCGGATACTTACGGAACAAACTCCGAAAGGCTGCCAGTGTCTTGTGGTCGATTGGTTCGGTTAACAACCGCACCGCTTGATCGCGCGCCTCATCCGGAAGCTGCGCTGCAAGATGAATTAATTGAACCGATGTGGTGATGTAGATCATATCCCAATTCGCATTCATTCCGCGTGACTTCAAGAAGTTTAGAACATCGTCATTCAAGAATACTTTTGATCGTATCGCAGCAATTTCCTGATCACTGTATTCGGTTTGAAAAGGCTGTTCGCCGCCCAATCCTAAATAGTGACTGCTCATCAGCAATTCTCGCACTGTTAATGCTGATGCATCGAAATAACGTTCCTCGCTTAGAAAAACACCGTCAACATCGAATAAAACCGTTTGAATCATTTTTTCACCGATCCTCTCGCTCTTTTTATCAGTTTACCATAGTAAAGCGGTTGTCCGCATTCACTTGCTGTCCAAACCGCGTCCTTTTTGTGCAATAAATGTCCAGTTTTGGCCGCCGTTATTCGTTTGATACAGATCGCCGCGCTGGGTAAAAAGGACGGCTTGTCCTTGGTGTCGCGGATTTTGCACAATTTTTATTAGACGATCTCGTTCAACTGTGCCGGTATCTAATTGAATCGTTTTCTGCTGTTTCGGTACAATTTGATAAAGCATCGATTCTTTCCCGGAAACAGCTGCGAATAAGGACACTTTTTGATCAAAGCTATAGGCAGCACTCGTCACCAACTGTCCTTTTAAAAAGTGTTCAAAATGCGCACCTTGATCATTGCTGAGGTACAATCCTTTGGAAGTTCCAATCGCAACCTGATTTTTATCAATTGGGGACGCAGTCAGAAATGAGACGTTTCCCGTAATCCGGATACTGCCTCCCGTTTGCCAAGACCGTCCCTGGTCATCCGACCAGCGTAGAACGAAAACTTCCCCAGTCTTCTTTTGAAGTTGATAAATCCGCCCGGTTGCATAACCAATCGTCATCAATCCACTTTGCTTGTCCAGCTTGTGCCGCTGCATGGTCGCTTGATCCAATCTCTTCCATTCGAGCATCCCAGACTCATTCAGTTGTAGCAAGCCGGTATGTATCGGCCAATATTGAGCGGGTTTTTCACCGCCTTTTAATTTATGCGTCTGCCATTGGCCTTCCTTATAGGTGACCAGCTGCTTGTCTGCTGTAGCAAGCCATAAAGTCTCTCCATCACTGCTGTATCCGGCACCGAGCAGATGCGAAAAGCGAACGCTGCTCGTTCCGCCAGAATTTGCTTCGTGAACGGCATAAATAATCCATAAAGTTATTCCCGCGAGCAGAAGGATGAAGATGATCTTTGCAAGCAGCAGCCAGAAAACCCAATGGACACTGCGCTTGCCGGATGTTTGTCCGTTTGTTTCTGTCACATGAACCCACTCCGTCTATTGAGATCTTCCTCTAGTGTAGCGAATCTGTGAAAAAAAGCCGAGCAGACTGCTCATTCATCACCGCCCTATAGCCAGCGGCACTGCTCATCGAATCGGCGTCAGTCGCCGTTAAACAGATTCCAAATGCCGCCGCCAAGGCTTCCTTCATCCTTGCTTCTGCCTGCAGGATTACCCGGCATCGCACTGAACACACGGCTCGCCAGGCGGCTGAAAGGAAGCGATTGAACGAGCACTTTGCCCGGTCCCCGCAAACTCGCAAAGAAAAGGCCTTCGCCTCCGAACAGGGCTGTCTTGATGCCGCGCACAAACGTGATGTCATAATCAACATCGCGAGTCATGGCGACGAGGCATCCGGTATCGACCTTAAGCGTTTCTCCAGGAGCAAGGGTCAATTCTTTCACCATACCACCGGCATGAACAAAGGCCATTCCGTCTCCTTCAAGCTTCTGCATAATGAACCCCTCACCACCGAAAAAGCCAGCACCCAACCGTTTCTGAAAGGCGATACCGACAGAAACACCTTTTGCTGCACAAAGGAATGCATCCTTTTGGCAAATCATCCGGCCGCTGTATAGGCTCAAGTCAAGCGGAATAATTTTTCCCGGATAAGGAGAGGCAAACGATACATGCCGTTTTCCTCCTCCTTCATTGGTGAATGCGGTCATGAACAAACTCTCACCAGTCAGCATCCGTTTCCCGGCGCTGAATAATTTTCCCATGACACCGCCTTGCTCGGCGCCATCGCCGAAAATCGTTTCCATCGTAATCCCGTCTTCCATCATCATAAAACTGCCGGCTTCGGCAATGACTGTTTCACTTGAATCAAGCTCAATTTCAACAAACTGCATCTCTTGACCTTCAATTTTATAGTCAATATCGTGATTATTCATTGGATTGTCCGCCTTCCTTATTACAATGATTGATACAGTAATGAATTCTGATCGACTCTGCCAGATCGAAAGAAGAAACTGCAAAGGCTTATTTATAAGCGATGATATAGTAGTCGGTTACGTGTTCCCTAAAAACGCCCGATGAATCAATTGTTTTCAATACATCATAGATTTCTTTTTCAAATTGTGGCGCTTCTTTGCCAAGTTGAGTTTTCCGACACGTTGATGTGGAATAAAGATAGCCGATGATGGAAGGTATATCGCGCTCACGTTCCGAGTGGATCTGTCCGGTCAATAAGGAATGAAACGAAGATTGAGCAACGATGTGTTCGTGGCGAACCGCGTTGATGCGTCGATTGCGGTTCGGAAACCACTTGTCAACAACGTGCTGCACTGCCTTCTGCCACTCTAATGAACGGTCACCAAGGATATGCCCCTGTCCGACTAGAGCGAGTGCGCCGCCTTCTTCAAGAAGATCATAGCTCAATTTCAGCACATGTTCGCGATCCATCCAATGAAAAGCATCACCAGCTGTAATCATACGGAAGCTGCCGAGTGCGGGGCTAATTTTTTCCGAAGGCATTTTCATCCACTTCATCTTTTTTATGTTGAGCAGTTCGCACTGACTTTGAGCAGATTTCAACATGTCTGAACTGACATCAATCCCAACCGTTTCTTCAAAGTACTGTGCGAGAGGAAAAGTCAATTTTCCTGTCCCGCAGCCAAGATCAAGCAGCCGACCTTCACCATTCAAGCGGCATTTATTCGCCAATGTATCGATTAATCGGTCACTGTATTGACCGCGGTATTTCAGATAATAGTAGGCTGCTCCGTCATACAGGCCGTGTGTTTGCATAATCTCTTTCACCTTATCACCTGTTTTCTCATGCTATTCGATTCTCTAATACATACATTCGTATGAATAGATAATCTTTTCCCAGTCAGAAGATGTACCCGCTCTCCTGTAAAAGCAATGAACACCTTTATTATTTTAACATAAGATACTTTCAGAACGGGCGTTTTTCATGACTTCACGAGAGAAAAGGCGCAGCACACGCAAAACCAGTATAAGGGGATGAAGCGATGCACTGGATGATGATTCTCTTAATTGGCATCGCCGCGAGTATTGACAACTTTGCAGTGGGCTTGTCCTATGGAATTAAAGGAAAGAAAATTACGTTTTCCGCTAATCTCTTCATGGCTGCAGTCGCTTTGGCAGTTTCACTCATAACCTTGTTTGCCGGCGCGGCACTTGGGTTTGTCTTTCCTGAATTTATGGCCACTTTGATTAGCGGGGTAATCATTCTCGGGATCGGCGTCTGGTCACTGATCAGCGGGATCAGGCAGAAAGCCAAACCGTCACGAACCATTCCACAGGCAGAACAAATCGATCGCGACCAAAATAATTTGATCTCATTTAATGAAACGATTTGGCTAAGTTTCGCTTTATCGTTTAATGCAATGGGTACCGCATTCGGTGCGGGCATCGGCGGTCTTAGTCCGGCAGCGGTTGCTCTGTCGGTTGCCGTCCTGTCCGTTCTCTCGATTGAGGCGGGGCAGCGATTCGGGTTAAAAAAATTGCGGACACGGATCGGTGCGCTGTCTGAATATGCGGCATCGATCTTATTAATCTTTATCGGTATTTATACCATTTTCGCGTCAATGTAAGCCGAACAATGCGGCAGCGGAGCCGGCAGTCTGGAATTCTTCCCTGCGATGAATCATGATGCACCGCAGAAGCCTCACACCGGTGCATTGGGTTCACATATCTGTGATTATACAAAAAAGGCTTTATGTTAAGCGCAAAAGCAATGAAAATAATTGCATCAATGGAACGGTCCCTCCCGTACATTACGGTATCGTTTTGCAAGCCGCTTAACCAGTATATACAGTCCATAGGCGGAGAATGCGTAGATCATGGCTGCCCATGCACCTTCGCTTAACACGATTCTCTTTTCAATGAAGGCTGTATAGAATAATGCAAACGCGAATGCGGACGGCAGCAGCATCAGATCATCGGATCGAAAGAAAAATTTGACCATAACCAGTCCCACCATAATGGTAACAAGCCCAAAAATCGTTTGCGTCATCATTAATTGAACCAACCGTTCCACCTGCTTTCAATTCTGCCACATCTTGTTTTCGGTCTATTCTATGCAGCGGCTTGTTTCAAGATTCATCACAAACAGCGCGACCGCGGGCGATCCGAAAGCCTCCTCAGATATGCTGATATCTACGGGGCTCCTGTGGTCTGCGATCAACAGAGATGTTCCGCAGGCCCCCGAGCGCTTACGTGACAATTTCCTATATTTTTTTACTTGTGACAAAAATCCGGAAGGCATGCCTTCCGGATTTTCGATGCGTTTTAATTCTGTTCGCGCTGCCCTTTTGGGTAGGAACCCTAAGCGAATCAGCCTTCAGTCACTTTGATTTCTTTTTCCAAATCTTCACGGGAAAGATTGGCGTTTAAGAAACCTTTCGTCTCAGGGGTATAAAGGCTCATATGTGTTTTTTGATCCACCTTCAGTGTTCCATGATCCAGTTCATAGTCAAACACATGACCGCCGCCTTTTCGCTCTTCATCGATAAAATGAAGATGAAATCCCGAAACGGCAATCCCTTGCGTGAATGCTGGTGACCAGAATCCAAGTATCGTCCCCTTCACATGCTTAAAATGAAAGATCGGCTGCGTTTTCACTGCTTCTGTCATTGGAATCGGTTTTTCCTGATAGGAAACGGTGCGTGTACTGACCTCTTTGAAAACACCATCGATCCGGAAAGCATAAAATAAATTTTCGCTTTTCATCAATTTTTTCATTTCTGCTTCAAACGCTGATTTATTAAGCGGATGTTCAAAGGTTTTCGTTACCGCTGGTTTAAAGTAAGTTAGCGAGCAGAACGGTGTTTTGTCTTCGCTTTTCAGCGGTGTTGCCGTGCCGTCACCGCGCAGTCGGTAAAATTCGCCATCAAAAGCGATCATTTCGCCATCAAGATGTTCAAACGTTCCAATACCAAAATCACCAAATGCTTTAATTTCATCATAGCTCATTGCTCCTTCAAAAACGCCGTCGAGCAGTGACGACATCGTTGAAAGTTGAAACAGCTGTCCATTGTCTACTGTTTGTGTCATCGAATGCATCCCCTCATTTCATGATTTGTCTCCATTCAAACTTAATCAGTTCAGCTGGTTCGGAATCAAGCTCTTGGCCAGAGCCACATTGTCACTGTAATCAACAGGCACGTCAATGATTACCGGGCCATCATTATATGCGAGCCCTTCCTTAAGCACTGTTTCCAGTTCTTCCGGCTTGTTGACACGCAGTCCCTTTGCACCGAAAGCCTCCGCATACTTCACCACATCGATCGGACCAAAATCAACACCAGAAGTACGTTTATATTTCATCTGCTGTTGGAATGCAACCATGTCATACGTCCCGTCGCGCCATACAATATGAACGACCGGAAGCTTCAGACGAACCGCTGTTTCCAGTTCCATTGCTGAGAACAAGAATCCACCGTCGCCGGACATTGAGATTGTTTTTTGGTGATCGTTTACAAGCGATGCAGCCATTGCCCATGGAAATGCGACACCCAAGGTCTGCATGCCATTGCTGAAGAGCAGCGTCTTCGGTTCATAGGAACGGAAGTGGCGCGCCATCCAAATGTAGTGAGAACCGACATCACAGGTCACGGTTGTATCATCACTGATCAAGCTGCGCAAGGTATGGATCAGACTCAGCGGGTGAACACGGCTGCCATTGACCTTCTTCGGCGGTTCATCGCGGATATCCAGTCTGTGCCGCATTTTTGCTAGATAGTCAAGGTTTTCCTCAGTAATATTTAAATGCGTCAATTTTTCTGTGATCCGCTTAACCGTTGACGGAATATCGCCAACCAGTTCAAGATCCGGCTGATAATAATGATCGATATCGGCACGCACTTCGTCGAGATGAATAATTTTTCGCGCGCCAACATTATTCCAGAATTTCGGATCGTATTCTACCGCATCATAACCGATGGTAAGCACTACATCCGCTTTTTCAAGCACCAAGTCGCCCGGTTGATTGCGGAACAAGCCGATACGGCCGTAGAAATTCTCTTCCAAATCGCGCGGAATTAACCCAGCAGCTTGGAACGTTTCTACAACCGGAATAGAGATTTTTCTCAGCAGCGCACGGACAGCTGAAACAACTGAGAAACGATTCGCACGCATACCGGCCAAAATCACAGGCATCTTTGCATGCTTAATGGCTTCGACGGCCCTGTCAATCGCATCCTCTGATGCTGTACCGAGTATCGGGCTCTCAAGCGGTCCAAGTGCATTAACTGTTGTTTTTGATACCAGAACATCTTGCGGGAAGCTGACCACGCTCGCGCCGGCCGACGTTGATTCAGCAGCACGGAAGGCATTCGTTACAACTTCCGGAACGTTCTTCGGATCGACGACTTCAGCACTGAACTTAGAAATCGGTTGGAAAAGTGCTGCATTGTCCATCGACTGGTGGGTCCGTTTCAGTCGATCTGCTCTAGGCACGGCTCCGACAAGAGCGACCATCGGATCGTTCTCTACGTTAGCGGTAACTACTCCAGTTGCTAAGTTGGATGCTCCTGGTCCCGATGTAACGATGCATACCCCTGGTTTGCACGTGAGCCGTCCAATTGCCGCAGCCATAAATGCTGCGTTTTGTTCATGGCGGCACACAATTAATTCGGGGCCACGGTCCTTGAGCACATCAAAAACAGCATCAATTTTTGCCCCTGGAATGCCAAAAATGTATTTCACGCCTTGCTTAATTAAACAGTCAACGACTAATTCAGCGCCGGTTGCTAATTCCTGTCCTTTTTCTGTTTTTTCCAAATTGCTCACCATTTTCCCCTCCATCGTTTATGAATAAGCTGTGGTGCCTTGCCAATCTGCTTTATCGAAGCAAATGGTAGTTGAACCGAGCATATTTCAGAAACTTTCTCTATGACTAACATCATTCTACCGCGCCGTTTTTCTAATGTGAAATATATTATTGAACATCATGTAATACTCAGTGTATATTAATTATAGGCGCCAAAAGTAAAACAGGTTAGGTCAAGGTTACTCCGCTCGCGGCTTTCATACAACTTATGCTTGAGCGACACTTCAGCTGCAAAGGCGCACATATCTTTTTTCCTAGGAGTGAAAACATGGAACTTCGCCATTTTTTATATTTTATAGCGGTTGCTGAGGAGCTTCATTTCGGACGAGCCGCTGCCCGTCTGCAAATGACGCAGCCGCCGCTGAGCAAACAGATTCAGCAATTTGAAGAAGAAATCGGTGTCCCGCTGTTCAAACGGAACAAGCGTCATGTTGAGCTGACAACAGCAGGTCAGCTGTTTCTTCCCGAAGCGCGTCAGATCATTGCACAAGTAAACCAAGCAGTTGACACGGCGCAGCGAGCCGATCGCGGTGAATTCGGACGTCTTGTCATTGGCTTTGTCGGTTCCGCCACCTACGACATTTTGCCTCAAATCATTCGTGAATATCGGCGCAAATTCCCTCACGTCTCGATTCGGCTGCATGAACTTTCAACGCCCGATCAAGTCAACGCCCTCATTGGCGAGCGGATCGATGTTGGTCTTTTGCACCCTCCGGTCAGCAGTTCGTTTATTGACTCAATTCCCATCAAGCGCGGTTTTGCTGCACTATCGCTGCCGAAAAATCACCCGCTTGCAAAAAAAGAACATATATATATTGAGGATTTGCAAGATATTCCGTTCATTCTTGTCTCACGCGATATTTGGCCTGGGCTGTATGATGAGTTTCTGTCATTGTTTCAATCGGTCGGCTTCACCCCGAGAATTGTCCAGGAAGCAACCGAATATCAAATGGTTGTCGGTTTGGTATCGGCAGGTATCGGCATCGGCGTTGTTCCGGCAACGGCGGAGAAACTCTTCAATCTGGAAGTCGTTTACCGCCAAATTGACAATTACCCGCTTACAGCGATACTCTCGCTGGCTTATTTGAAAAAAAATACGAATCCGGCTTTGAAACAATTTGTTTCTCTGACCAAGCGGATTCGTATCGATGAATAATTGATTAGGATTTGATCAGCGTATCATCCTTGCTCTTTCGACGCAGCCGTACTAAACGAATCGCATGCGAGACAAACGTTTTAATCATCGCATAAGTCGGAACGGCCAAAATCATACCGATCGGTCCAATCCATTTTCCTGAAACAAGCAGCAGAACAATAATCGTTAAAGGATGCGTGTTTAACCGTTTTCCCATGACAAGCGGCGAAATCAAATGTCCGTCAAGCTGCTGTACGATCACGATCACAGCGAGTACCAGCAATGCTTTCGCCGGCGAATCCATCAACGCGATCACGATCGCCGGTGTTGCGCCAAGAATGGGGCCCAGATAAGGGATAATATTGGTCACGCCGACAACGAGACCGAGTAACAGACTGTAAGGCAAGCCAATGATTGAAAAACCGATACTCGAGGTCACGCCGACAAAAGACGCAACAATGATCAAGCCGTGAATGTACGAAGACAGTGTGTCGTTCAAGTCGCTTAAGATGTGGTTGACCTCATCATGGTACTTATGCGGAAAAAATCGCGTGACCGCATGGGGAAGCCTGTTCCCATCCTTCAACATATAGAATAGAATGAATGGAACCGTGACGACCGTCAAAGTGACATTCACCAGTACATTGAAGAACGTGGACAGACCGCTGCCGGCATTATTGGAGAAATCTTTCAGCAATTGTTCTAAATTTTGCTGTATTTTATCAATCGAATAATAATCTTGATGAACCAGCCATTTAAACCCCTGTGTGTTGGCAAGATGTTCAATACTGTTACGCCAGCTGCTGATGTAGTCCGGCAACTGTCCGAACAACGATTTGATTTGATCGGTGAGTGGCGGTCCGACGATCAGCACAAGCAGCGCAACCAGCCCGGTAAGGATGATGTAAATGATTAAAATGCCAAGTGTTCTCGGCACCTTCATCCGTTGCAGCAAATCAACAAATGGACTTATGAGAAAGAATAAGAAACCCGCAACAATAATTGGGAAAAACAACGTCGTCGTCAAGGTCACCACAGGAACAAAAATGAATGAAATTTTCGTTAAGATAAAGACGAGCAAGGCAATACCCAGCAGCTCCAGAGTCCAAAAAATAATCGTTGAATGTTTATTCAGCACCGTTTCCACACCTTTGCATAGGCCTCAATGAGGTCGCTTCCGCTTCTTTATTACTATTATTATAGGGGGTAATTGGAATTGGGGCAACGAAAGCGAGGCGGTCGCTTTTCCGGAGAAGCCATCCATCCCTCAGTCTGGCTTGTGCCGTTCGATTAGGAGTATAATCAATTATCATACACGCCGTTGAAAAAGGATGTGAGTTAATGAGCATCTACTCAATTTTGCTAGCAGTTTTAATTGGGATAAATATTCTGTTCGGGATAACGATTGTTTTTCTTGAGCGAAGAAGCGTCAGTTCAACCTGGGCGTGGCTGATGATTCTAAATTTCCTCCCGATCATCGGATTCATTTTCTACCTTATTTTCGGTCAAAATTTGAGCAGACGGAAAATTTTTAAGTGGGATCATATCGTTCATAAACGAACACAGGATTTAGTCAGCAAACAAATGCTCGGTATCGTCAATCAGGATCCACCGTTTTCCGAGCCGATTCTTCGCGAATACCATCGCTTGATCTATTTAAATTTGAACAATGATGAAGCGCCGCTGACGTTAAACAACAAACTTTCGATTTTTACTGATGGTGAAACTAAATTTCAGAACCTGCTTCATGACATTCGCTGCGCAACGCATCATATTCACATCGAATACTACATCTTCCGTGGAGACTTTCTCGGAAATCAGTTGATTGATCTATTGACGAAGAAAGCAGAAGAAGGCGTTCTCGTTCGCTTGCTTGTCGACGACGAAGGTTCCAGACGGTTGCCAAAGAAACTCGTACGACGGCTCACTCAGGCAGGCGGCAAATTTTATACATTTTTTCCCGGCCGCCTGCCGATACTTAACTTGCGCATCAATTACCGTAATCACCGCAAATTGGTGATCATCGATAGCAAAATCAGCTATATTGGCGGCTTTAATGTCGGCGATGAATATTTAGGGTTAAGCAAAAAATTTGGCTTTTGGCGCGACACGCATCTTCGCATTGTTGGTGAAGCCGTGAACAGCATCCAGTCACGGTTCCTGCTTGACTGGCACCAGGCATCAAAAGAACGGGTGCCGTTTCAATCCTACTACACCATGGATGATCACACAAAGTACGGTGAAGTCGGCATTCAAATTGTCTCAAGCGGACCGGATCAGAAATGGGAACAGATCAAAAACGCCTTTATTAAAATGATTTTATCTGCCAAACAAACGGTCTATATTCAAACGCCCTATCTGATTCCGGATGAAAGTCTGCTCAACGCAATCTCGATCGCATCGCTTTCTCATGTTGATGTCCGCATTATGATCCCGAATAAACCGGATCATCCCTTTGTTTATTGGGCAACTTATTCCAATGTTGGCGCCCTTCTTGATGCAGGCGCACGTGTATACCTTTATCAGAATGGGTTCCTTCACGCAAAAACAATTATTGTTGACGAACGGCTGTCCACAGTCGGGACATCCAATCTCGATTTTCGCAGTTTTGGCTTGAACTTTGAGGTAAATGCATTCATATACCATCAAGAAACCTCACAACAGCTTGCGACAATTTTTAAAAAGGATATCCGTCTTTCACGAGAATTGACGCCGTCGGACTACCGAAATCGTCCATTCATCATTAAATTCAAAGAAAGTATTTCACGTCTGATCTCACCGGTTCTGTAATAAAACTTAAGAAGTGAAAAAACAGCTGAGCGTTTTGCGCGCTCAGCTGTTTGGTCTGTGTCGTTTTCTTATAAGTTACGAATCTGTCGCAGTGTTGGGACGCCTGCAGGTGCATCCTGGTGCTTTCTCAGTATCGCTTTAATCGCGTCCGTCAGCGGCACAACTTGCTTCTGTTTGTAGTCATAACCGATCATCGTTACACGTCCGCGCGCATGCCAGACACCGTCAGGGCCTGCAATCGCATGCTCAACATCGAAGCTGGATCGAGAGATCGTACTGATCCACGTGTAAACAGTAATTTCTTCATCATAATTAATCTCTTGGATATAATCGCAATGCGTCGATGCAACAATAACTTTCCAATCATGTAAATCCATACTTGGGGTAAACCAGCGGAAAATTTCGCGCTTGCCCTCTTCAAAATACGTAAAGTACACCGCATTGTTTACATGCCCCATTGCATCACAATCAACAAAACGTACCGGAAGTTTTGTTGTGATCATCTCTATACCCCCTACTTGCTAGATTCTTTGAATCCTATCCGGGAATTAGTGTACCACAACAAACAAAACAGTGGGCAGAGAAAACGACTCAGGAAAGCATCTCTGCACGATATTCAGAAGGAGAACACCGCACATATTTTTTAAACATCTTCGTAAATGAAGCATTATATTCATAGCCTAATTGATAAGAAATCGTCAACACACTCAATTTCGGATCACTGAGAAGTTCTTTGGCTCGGTGGATACGCAAAAAATGAATATATTCAAGCGGCGTCATTTTCATTTTGCTTTTAAACCAGTCACAATAATAGGATGGTGAATAGTGTTCCATTGCCGCTAGCGATTTTACATCGATCTTTTCTGTGTAATGATCATGAATAAATCGAATCGAAACACTTGATGGGTGGTCGGACATTTTATGAAACCAATAGTTTAATAAAAGAACCGCTTCGTCATGTTTGTGCTGCATGACTTCGTGCACAAGCAAATCCGTTACCGATTGCCAGATTAAATTTGTATCCCAAATTAATTCACTTTGCATGTCTACCTTGTTGTTCAAGTAATCACGAATATAACCCTCTGGGACATCAATCACAAGATTATCATTCGATTCTAGTGAACCAAGCGAATAATCGAAACCGGCTGGGAGCAAACAAAATTGAGAACTGCTCATTCTTTTTTCTCCAGATCCGCTTATAATCCGAGTACGGCCATGAATCGGAATAATAAGTCTAAAATGTGACGTGCTGTAATAGTGCTTTTCCTTGCTGAAAGACATTAAACGAAATACAATCTCTTCCACCAGACGTTTCCTCCTGAACCCATGTTGGTTCCTCTATTTGGTTGTAACGCTGCCTAATCTTCATTGGCTCATGTCCAAATAAACTTCGCTAGATGAAGTATAACAAAGATCACACCGGCAAATGTGACGATATTGTTAACATCTGTCGAAATATGTCGGTTTTGTGATCAAAAGTCAATGAATTTGCATTTTGAAAGCGGATACTACGGAAAATGGCAAATAGTCACCGTAGAAATGGAAAAGTCATCGCCTTGCAATCCTTCTATACTCATTCTGTTAAAACAAATTGCAGGGGGAAAATGAATCAATGCATCAATTAATAGCGGAATTTTTGGGAACGGCATTAATGATTATCTTCGGTGTGGGCGTGCACTGTTGTGAGGTGCTCAATACATCAAAGTATCAGAACTCCGGTCACATTTTCGCCATTACAACTTGGGGATTCGGAATTACGATCTCATTGTTCATCTTCGGGGCAGTAAACATCAATCCTGCGATGGTTGTCGCACAAGCCGTTCTTGGCAATATTCCATGGGCCAGCGTCATTCCAATCAGTATCGCAGAAGTGCTCGGCGGTGTCTTCGGTTCCATTGTTGTTTTCATTGCATATTATGATCAATTTAAAGCTTCCATTGACATCGATCGAGTAAAAATCCGAAACATCTTTTCAACAAATCCAAACGTGCGTAACTTGCCACGTAATTTCTTTGTCGAATTTATTGATACGTTTATTTTTATCACATCAATTCTTGCGATTGCCGCAGCAACAACCGAAGCTCCGGCGATACTTCCCATCGGTGTCGGCCTGCTCGTATGGGCCATTGGTATGGGTATGGGCGGTCCTACCGGATTTGCGATGAACTTGGCTCGAGACATGGGACCTCGTATTGCCCATGCTATTCTACCAATTCCAGGCGGAAAAGCAGATAACGACTGGCAGTACGGGATCATCGTACCGGGTATCGCTCCATTCCTTGGTGCCGCATGCGCCGCATTATTCTCACGCTACTTCTTAGGCTTATAAGATAACTAAAATCCATTGAAGCAAAAAAGCGGAAAGGCATCATGCCTTCCGCTTTTTTTGTCCTGTTCTCTGCATAACGGGTCAAGCCGTTCGACAACGCTTCACGCAGCGGACCCAGCATGAGCTGATCCGCAGCGGCGACCTAACAAGCGCGCTCCAGCATACATATCTGCATCGGTGGCCGCAAGAGGCGATCCTCGGGCACCCTTCGTTTTATATG
>NZ_BJMS01000027.1 GCF_006539285.1 Sporolactobacillus inulinus | reverse complement strand
TATATATAATCACTTTCTAAAGATGACATGCTTCCTGAATCCCCACTATTTTGCATCCGTACATTAATTTACATCATGAGGTATCTATTATCTATTTCAAAATCTATGTGGGAAAACATCCTGTTTTTGAGGCCAAGCACAAAATAAGATATTAATCTTTTTAATCATCATAATATATGCTAGTTCAAATTTTATAAGGAGTGAGAAGTGGTGGCGTCAGAATCTTTAAAGCCAGAATATACTGTTTTCCAAAATGTGAATTACATTGTCAAAAATTTGTGGTATTGGCAAAAGTCATTACTATTAGTATCCTGTGTCAGAATACCAGCTTTAGTCCTACTACCTTTTATTGGTATTTTAATACCTAAAATAATCATTGATATGCTCACAACGCACGCAAGTTTGTCGCATTTTATGATGGTCATAGGCGCTCTTACTTTAGCAGTGATAATTTGTAATACCATTAGCCAATACCTCGAAAACTGGACGAGATGGAATGCCATTACGAATCGGATTAATTATATAGGTCTAATTTTTATGAAGTCTATGGATACAGATTATGAGAATTTAGAAAATCCTGAAGGATTAAAAAGACAAGAGAAGGCACATCGTGCGGTCTCTGTTAATAGCAGTGGTACAGAGGCGATTATTGATACACTGGTATTGCTGGTTGTTAATTTAGTTGGGCTCCTTTTCTATGGCAGCATACTATCAATATTAAATCCGCTTTTAATACTCTTTCTATTCATTACAGCAGGCATTGGATTCCTTGCTACATATTCCTCGCAAAGATATGAACACAATAACAAAAACAAGTGGACTTTTCTAGACAAGAAAATAGATTATATACTGTCTAAATGCTCAAGCTTTTCATCAGGGAAAGATGTACGCATCTTTCCTGCTGCACAGTGGTTTGATAAATGTTTTAAAGAACTAATCAAAAAAAGATCTATCTGGTGGCGGAAAGTAGAAAACCGGAATTATTTTGCAAATGGCCTCGTTGGATTTATGGCTTTGTTACGCGATGGACTTGCCTATGTTTATCTTATTTATCTTGTTTTAAATGGTAAAATGTCGGTTGCAAATTTTACCCTTTATTTTGGAATGATTGCAGGATTCTCAGTGTGGCTTACCAGTCTAACCGATCAAATAACAAAATTGCAACATATAAGCCTGGAAATATGTGATGTTCGTGATTACCTTGCTTTTCCGGATCGATTTAATCGCGGGCAGGGTGAGCCCTTGCCTCAAAAAGACGCTTGGCCATGTTCTGTAAAATTTGATAATGTATCTTTTTCTTATCCAGAAAGTAATAAAAAAATATTGGATAATTTCTCTCTAGAGATCCGTGCAGGTGAAAAGCTGGCACTTGTTGGAGAGAACGGGGAGGGTAAAACAACTTGTATAAAGTTACTATGCGGTTTCTATCATCCTTCTTCTGGGCGCATCCTCATAAATGGTAAGGATATGACGACTTTCAATCGTGACGACTATTATCGCCTTTTTACAACGGTGTTTCAGGATATACATATTAATCCAGTTTCTATCTTGCGAAATATCGCACCAGCACTTGACACGCCAATTAACAAAGTTAAAGCCAATCAATGTATAAAACTTGCTGGTCTAGAGAAGAAAATAGACAGCTTACCTGCAGGTTTGAATACCCCAATGATTAAAGAAGTTAATGAAGAAGCTGCCCAATTTTCTGGAGGAGAATTGCAGAAGCTGTTACTTGCTCGTGCCCTTTATAAAGATTCTCCCATTTTAATTCTTGATGAACCGACGGCTGCGCTTGATCCAATCGCTGAAAACGAGATGTATCAACGCTACGGCGAATTGACTTCAGGAAAAACATCCATATTTATTTCCCACCGTCTTTCAAGTACACGATTCTGTGATCGAATTGTTTTCTTGTCGAAAGGAAGAATTATTGAAAGTGGTACACATGATGAACTAATGCAACAAAATGGGAATTATGCCAAATTGTACAACATTCAAAGCTACTATTATCAAGGTAAGATTAAATCAATCGAAGCAGGTGGTGATTTCCAATGAAATCCGTTGGATCAAAAAGGCAATTCAAAAGCTTTTTCCGTGCATTGAGAATGATCCAAAATATGACACCCCTATTAATACCTGCAACTGTCCTGAATGCACTTTTACAGTCTTTTATGCCTTTCATTCCTATCTTTATGACTGCAAGAATTATTGACGAACTCTTCGGTGCAAGGTCAGTTGCACGCCTCTCACTACTGGTCGTCAGTACAATTGTGCTTAGCTTTATTGTGTTTCTAATACTCAAGGGAACCGAGCGAATTAAAAAGATCTCAAATCAACGGCTTTTTTATTTGGGAAAATACGAAATGGATCGGTTGATACTAAGAACAAATTATGAGAACACAGAAAAACCACGTTTTCATTTGAGAAAACAAAAAATAGAAGATGCCTCCATTATAGGTAAAAGAGGGATATGGAGAATCCCTGATTTATTGGAGCGAACTTTGACTAGCTTTTGTACTGTCGTGATCTCTATTATCCTTGCTTACCCAACATTTATACCCTCCAAGTCTCAAAATGCAACTTCTTTCGAGTCATCAATATGGCAATCTATAGTGTTGATCATTCTCATTATTTTATCTTCTTGTTATTCACTATTTTCAAACTCAAGATTTAGTAAAAAATTTTTTAAAGAATTGGACCATGGAATGAAATTCAACCGACTGTTCTCTTACTATGAAGATTTGTTAAGGGATGACAATAGATTTGGAAAAGATGTGCGGATTTATCATCAGAGCGAGCTTATATTAAAATCATTTAATGATTTTAATAAACTCAATACCAGATTCCAATCAAATATCGGTAGACTACAAGGAAGGTTTTCGGGCATCAATGCTGCAGTTACATCCATAATTAGTGGTTTTGTTTATTTATTTGTTGGCATAAAGGCATTGAATGGTTCAATAAGTATTGGATCTGTCGTTCAATATGTTGGTGCGATTAATCAGTTCACAACCTCTTTCTCAAAAATGATCACTTCCATATCGGACAGTTGGCATAATATTAAATATGTCCAACTGTATTTTGACTTCTTAGACACACCAAGTTTAAAATCTGAAGGACAGATTCCAATTTCAATAGACAGGAACAGCAAATATGAGATTGAGTTTAGAAACGTTTCATTTAAATATCTTGAATCAGATGCCTATGCTTTGAGAAATATCTCGTTAAAAATTAACAGTGGTGAGCGTATAGCAGTAGTCGGAATGAATGGCTCTGGAAAAACAACTTTTATAAAATTGCTTTGTCGGCTTTATGATCCACAAGAAGGACAGATTTTATTAAATGGAGTCAATATACAACAATACAAATTTCAAGACTATATGAATTTTCTTTCTGTAGTTTTTCAGGATTTCCAGCTTTTTGCTTTTCCATTAGGACAAAATGTCTCTAGCGATATAAATTATGATGAACAACGTACACTAGAATACCTGGATGAGGTTGGAATTGGTGAAAAAGTTCGATCCCTGCCAAATGGATTAGAGACGCCTCTGTACAAAGTGGATGAAGATGGAGTGGACATTTCAGGTGGAGAAGCGCAAAAAATCGCGATCGCTCGTGCTCTGTATAAAGATTCACCATTCATCATCTTGGATGAGCCAACCGCAGCTCTTGACCCGAGAGCTGAATTTGATATTTATTCTAAGTTACAGAGAATCGTAAAGAACAAAACGATCATTTTTATCTCACATCGTTTGTCTTCCTGCCGGTTCTGTAATGAAATTCTCGTTCTCGATAAAGGAAAACTGATTCAAAAAGGTACTCATGATGAACTGGTCCAAGACAAAAGTGGCAAATATTTTGAACTGTGGAATGCACAGGCACAGTATTATCAATTAAATTCTTGAGTTTTGTCTTCTCATACGTCTATTACTACGGTTATTAGCCTATTATATTCTTAGTTAAGATAACTCACATCACATTTGGTGTGAAAACAATAGTGGCTTTATCAGTCGTATCACACCATTAAGACAATTGGGGAAATTTCTGAATGGTATTGGAACAGAAGCATATATTCTCCCCGATTCTTTTCATGGTCATGTTTCCCATCGCATCCCTCATATCTTTACGGAAGAAGAATTATTTTTATTTTTTGCTGCGACAGATAGTTTGACTCCTTGCTATCAATCTCTTGCACGACATCTTGTTGCCCCCATTCTCTTCCGTTTATTGTATTGTTGTGGGCTACGGCCTTTCGAAATAAGACTCTTAAATAATGAAGACGTTAACCTCAAAACAGGAAACATTTTCATTAAACAATCAAAAGGACATAAAGATCGCATTGTCATGCTTCCCCATGATCTCTTGAAAAGTTGCCGCACCTATAGAATAAAAATGAACTGTTTTTTTCCTGACAGTAACGCTTTTTTCCCAAACCATATTGGGGCTAATTATTCTGCACATCAGTTACGGTATCTTTTTGAACTATGTTGGTCAAAAGCAGGCATTAAAAATTATGAATTTCCAAAACCAAGGGTATATGATTTTCGACATACCTATGCGACATATCGCTTGTATCAATGATACACAAATTGCAGAGTTGCTGAAAGTGAACCGTTCAACCGTCTATCGACACCGAACCAGTGGACTAGCTTTTATCAAAAAGTTTATGGAGGGACATGCCTTATGAAAACAACTCATAAAATGGTTCCTTTTGATGTGATTGTAGCAGCTACTGATGGTGATACAGATGCGATCAACCGTGTTGTGAAACACTACAGCGGTTTTATCACTAAGCGCTCGCTTCGTCCGATGAAAGACGACTATGGGAATCATCATATGGTTGTGGATGAAATGCTCCGTGGTCGGATTCATACCCGGTTGATTACCAAAATCTTATCTTTTGAAATCAAATAACCTTTATTCTCATCGTTGATATATATCGATGTGGGTCCACGTTTTTCAAGCAAAGAGTTCGCCATTCTATTCAAGCAATCTGCAACAGTTTGCTTGAACAGGCTGACAAGCCAATGTTCCTTGACAACTGAATCCAGCAATCGAATACGTTCCGATAAAGAAAGAGCCAGTGGGCTGACACGCCAAGACCTAGTAAAATAGCGAGCGACTCCTATCAGTGACCCCACAGCCAATCCAAGGCCGGATTGGCTGCCATGACTTCTTTATCGGGATAATGATACGCCCGTATCGCCATAGTCCGAGCGTTAACAGCGTCGCAGGCAGTGGGTGCGGCTGCATGAGAACCATGCAGGGGTGAAACTCCCGTGAGCTTAGCCAAAAGCTGTTCGATGTGTGCATAAATGATTTTGTAAGGAGTTGAGACAAACAGATTTTCTCATCGAATCAAAAATATTTGCTATAATTATAGGCGAATATTGGAGTTTTCTTAGCCTATAGTGGAAAGGAGCATCGATGATCACCGTCACTAAAAAAGACTTAATTAAGCTAGGATACGGAAATTCTTTTTCAGCCGATATCATTAAAAAAGCAAAAGAATTGATGATTGCCAAGTGGCATTCTTATTATCAGTCCAGAAAACTGGACAGGGTGCCTCGTGAAGCTGTTGAAGAACTTCTGGGGATCACATTTGTGAAGGAAAACAGGTCTGATTCGTTTTTGCACGGTCAGGAGTAAAAACGATGATCACAGACCCAATTAAAAAAGCCAAAAACGGAACCTACTATTTCCGAGCAAATCTAGGCTATGATTCAAGCGGTAAAAAAATCCAAAAATACCGCAGTGGATTTAAGACAAAGAAAGAAGCACGAGCAGAATATTCCAAGTTGCTGCTGATGAAACCTGAGGAACTGACCCATTCAAAAGATAAGATGTCATTCAAGCAGTATGTAGAGGAATTGTTTCTACCGTGGTACAAAACAAAAGTAAAGATGCAAACCTATGAAAACCGATTAAATATCATCTTGAAACATTTTCCCTATTTTTACAAATTGGCAGTTTGCGAGATTGAACCGATTCACGTGCAAAAATGGCAACTCAGCCTATCAAAGAACCTAAAGCCTTCTTACGTTCGAGCAATACAAGGATTGTTCTCCATCGCCATGGATCGAGCGGTGGTCCTTGGCATCGCAACCTCAAATCCATCTAAGATCATTGGAAATGTCAAAAAACAAAAGCCACAAATTGATTTTTGGACAAAAGAAGAATTTGAGAAAGTCATTTCGTTGATTTATAAAGAAGACTTTTATCAACATTTTCTGTTCATCTCTCTCTGGTTCTTGTTCATGACAGGAATGCGCATTGGTGAAGCGACTGCCATTCAATGGGATGATCTTGATTTTGAAACAGGCGTGCTGTCAATTGACAAAACGCTCTATTACAAAAATCAGAGTGATTACCGTTTTACTGAGCCCAAAACCAAAGCCAGTGTCCGTCACATTGTGATTGATCCCACGACGTTAAATCTCTTACAAGAGTGGAAAGAAGTGCAGCAGAAGCTGATCAAAACAAACTTTGTGATGAGTTATAACGGTATTCCTACTCAAAAGCATACCATCGCTTATGCGATTGGACGTTATGCGAAAATGGCTGGCGTTCACCGAATCCGAATTCATGGCTTGCGTCATTCTCACGCTTCGCTTCTGATCAGCATGGGCGAAAACCCGCTCATTATTAAAGAGCGTCTGGGTCATAAAGACATTGAGACGACCTTAGGAACCTACGGCCATTTGTATCCCAACAGCAACTTTGACGTCGCCCATAAATTGAACGGAGTCATCGCCTTTAAACCGGCACAACAAAATTACGATGATTCCCCAAAGAACCAATTCACGGTCAACTATCTCAGAAGACGGGAATATGAAAAAGTGCAATGAAAGTGCAATGGGAAATTAAAAAAGAGCCGAAATGCCCATGAATACTGGGTTTCCAGCTCTCCGATTCCTACTCCCACTCTAAGTTTGCAGGTGTCGTCAAAATGCCTTTATATCAGCATTTCCAACACCTTTTCTATACCTTGGCGGGGATTCTGGCGGAACTCATTTTTTTAATTGCTTGATTGCCATTAAATTGAATCGCTGACTTTGGAGCGGTTTGAATATGGATATTTCCAGCCATCTCTTCAGCGATTAATTCGTCAATGCCAGACCATAAATGAGAGTAATGCTTCAACGTAATTTCGGGACTTGAATGTCCCATTCGTTTGGATAAAATTAAAACAGAAACATTAAATTCATTGATGAGATACGAGGCATGGGAATGACGCAACCCTTTCGCTTGAATACGGTGAACATTGGCTAATTTAGCATAGCGTCCAATAATTCGAGAAAGAGTGGATTTAATCATGGGCATGCCGTCATAGCTAAAGACAAAATCTTGAATATTCAACTCGGATTGTCGTTCTTTCCAATCTTTAAGCACTCGAATGGTATCATCATCCAGCGAAATGATTCGCTTTCCATCAGCGGTTTTCGTGTAATTTTTGCGTTCCCAGTCCATCTTATTTCTCATAAATAAGATATGATGAACACGAAGCCGCTTATTTTCAAAATCAATGTCCTCCCACCATAAGGCTGTTCCTTCACTCACTCGGATCCCTGTCATAAAGTAAACCCACAACATAACAAAACACAAATGTTCATATAAATCATCTAAACAAATCGTTGAAATGACTTTTTCAAACTCTGTTTTTGTCCAATAAGGAACAATTGCTTTTCCCTTTGGGATGGGTTTGACTTTTTTAGAAATATTGTACTCAAGATACTCCATTTCAACAGCCATATCCAAGCTCTTGCGAAACACACCAAAAACCAAACTAGCATACGCTTGAGAATATCCAGCCCCATCTTCAGAAAGTAACCACGTCCGATATCTTTGGACATCTTCTATAGAAAGTTTTCGAAGTTGGATGGCTGAGAAGCGATCTCTCATACGCTCTAAAGTACGTTTACGAACATAGAATGTACTTTCTTCTACATCTGTCTTGTAAGCAGGAATATAGACGTTATCCATAAACTGACCATAAGTCATATGATAATTCGCATAACCCTGAGTGGACAAATACTCATTCTTAACGCGTACCAATTCCTTGTAGGCTTGCAAAGCAGAAGTGAACTTTTTCCCTTGGCGATTGGTTCTTGATTTTTTTCTTAATCGTTTTCCAGTCAGTCGATCTTTTCCTAATTCCGTTTCATAATAGTATTGTCCAGTATCATCAACATAAACACCAGAATACTTTGTTTTAGCCACGAGTGTTTTTCTCCAATTCTAGTCCACATCCTAGAATCGATTCAACAGTCTCTTTTGGCACACGCCCTAAGCGCTTATTATTGTAAAATGGATATCCTTGTTGTACCATAATTTGTTTTGCCTGTCTAATGATATTAACAGCCGTATATTTAGAGTATCCTTTTTTAATTAAATCATCTTTGGTTATTAATTCATTCATAAGGCAAGCCATTCCCCCTTTAACCTCAAAAGATAATTCAATAAGTTTGAATCTCAGAATTACCGTCTTTATGGTTATTAATTGATTAGCAAATCGAACAGCTTTGGCAAAGCTCACGGGGGTCTCACCCCTGCATGGTTCTCATGCAGCCGCATCCATTGCCTGCGACGCTTTTAACGCTCGGACTAGGCTATGCGGGAGTATCATTATCCCGATAAAGAAGTCATGGCAGCAATCCTGCCTTGGATTGTTTGTGGGGTCACTGACAGGAGTCGCTCGCTATTTTACTAGGTCTTGGCGTGTCAGTCCGCTGGCTTTTTCTTTATCGGAACGTATTCGATTGCTATATACGACGCCTGATTAGACGTTTTCTTTTTCAAAGAACGTAGGCCTTTGTCAGCCTATCAAAGCATACGAAGTAATCAATATGCTTTAATAGAATGACAAATTCTAAATTATCGCTTATAATAAATCTTGTTATTCGTGTTTATAGGATACTAGATTTCAAAGTCTAAGATCATTTGCAGTAGAGCAGTGGTCAGCTGTTCCTGCATCTCTTTGTCTACGAAGAAATAACCGTTGCTGTATTCGTCTGTGAGCGTTTTTGTAGCAAGTGTGACAATATAGCCTTCGTAATGTTTTAATATATATTGAATGGCTATGGCATCACCACTGTTTCTGCTTCAATGATAGAAAAGGGGATCAATTTTTTCTTCTCTCTCATGGCTCGTCCTCCAATAGCGTTTTGAACATTTCTAATGCACTATGGCGGTTGCGATAGACTGTGCTTCGGTTTACACTTAATTCTTTAGCAATTTCTGCGTCTGACATTTCCAGAAAGTAGAACATCAGAATAATATCACGCTTGCGCTTTGACAAAGTATCCAGCGCTTCAGCAATTTGACAATCAGTAACTTGCACATCCATTGATAAGACTTTATAAAATCGACGGTCCAGACGGTAAGTATCAGTAGTGTGTAATTTATTTATATCTAAGTCTGAAACTTCTGAAAATAGACTTTCGTGCCTTCTTCGTCTACCAATAGAGCGACGGTAGTTACTTTTAGTACGTATCATCACCTTTCTTGCCATATAATCAAATTGAAACTGTATGGTTGTCTGAAAATCATCTTGAATCTGATAATTAACCTTTTCAGGATGTATTTTGTTGAAAGAAGATGGCCTCACAAGTATCACCCCCCTTCCAAGTCAGCAAGAAAAAAGAAAAGTTTGATTCTTTTTCTCTTTCATACTGACTCTCACCAAAGGGAAGCTATTTGTTGCAGGAAACCCCCTATCTAAAGTATTGAAAAAAGCCCGAACGGATGTAATCATCCATACAGACTTTCGAGTGCATATACATAATCTTTATTATTCAGACAAGTTTTTACAAGTTAAACAGTAACAGTGGGTATGCTAGTAATTTCATCAAATATAGTTACCTGGTTCATTATTATAATCTAAACCTCTGGATAATTCGTTGATGGGACAGCACCATCATAAAAAATTTGAGAGTCAACCATCTGAACTTTTTCTGTTTTTCTTGTATCAGCTACTGATAGGATATAATCATTATCTATCTCATACTGCTTAAATTTCCAAATACAGTTTAAATTCTCTCCCTCTGATGTAGTGGATATTTTAGGATACCGATTCTGATTAAGTTCAATAGAGAAAGAGGATAAGTCTCTGCTTAAACCTTCCCCAACAGCTTTTAGAAAACATTCCTTCATCGTCCAGATCTTAAAAAATCGTTTTTTCCGCTCCAAACTATTCTTTGAGAGCTTAAGAAATTCGCATTCTTTCTGCGTAAAAAATTGCTGAGCCACATCCAATTCAATATCTTGAATCTTTTCAATATCTATTCCAACAGGCTCATTATCTACCACGCAAACTACCCAGCTACCAGAGTGTGAAAGATTAAAATGAACATTTTTTGGGGTCATTAGTCGCGGTTTTCCATTTATTCCAGTACAAAATTTAATTTCTTGCTTAGAACAACCGCTAAATTGATTGACCGCATATCGTACTAAAAGTTCAGCAAAAACACTCCTAATTTTGTCTTCTTGTTTTCTGTATTCCTTTATCCTAACAATTCGTTCTTTGCTAATCCTTGACAATAACTTTTTGTATCGCAAAACCTCAATATTGAAATCAAGCTTTATCGCCCAAATCATTTTACAAGAGTTGAGCGGAGACCGACTGAGGAAAGAATGCCGAGTAAAGAAAGAACACTTGATCCAATCATTGCAGCGCTAAAGCCATTCGTAAATGCCGTTGTCGTCACTATATCTCCAAAGGCATAGAAAATGATGACAGAAACAGTGATTCCTACTGCACCACCAAGGAGCCGAAACATATTATAGATCCCTGACGCTTTAGCAATCTCAGCTCTGCTGACAGAACCAAGTGCTGCTTTCTGCAATGCGGGCCCTGCCATTGAAATTCCAGCACCGGCAACGATAAGCGGAATAATCATTAACCAATATGGGTTCCCTGGTACCGAACTCAGCACAATCCACAAATAACCTATTCCTTGAAGAAGCAGACCAGTGATCGCTACCAAGCGCTCACCAAATTTATCGACGGCTTTTCCAGCTATTGGCGCGATAATGACCAATGTCCCTGTCCAAGGTAAAAGTTGAAGCCCGGCAATCAATGCGTTTGATTTATCTGCAACCTGTAAATATTGTGGCAAGAAGAACACAACGCCATACATGGATGCATAAAGCAGAAAAGTAGAGATGACTCCACCACTGAAAGTCCATGATTTGAAAAAGGAAAGTGGAATCATTGGCCTTTTTTCATACCTCTGTCTCAAAACAAAAACGACTCCCAAAACAATGCTGAGCACACCAACAATTAGTGTTGAATTCTGGATCATTTTAGAAGTACTTTCTGATAACGCCCAGATAATCCCTGCCGAAGAAAGGACAATGAGTATAGAATCAATGATGTTTAACTGATTGTCCTGTAACTGAGTTTCTGGTAGTTTACGTTGTGACAGATAAATACCAATAAGACCTATGGGAACATTGATCCAGAAAATCCATTGCCAGGCAAGCTTAGCAACAATCAGGCCACCCAGTGCAGGCCCTACAATGAGAGCAAGTCCGCCTATCCCACTCCAAATACCCAGAGCCTTTCCGCGTTCGGAAGGAGGAATGGATGCCGTTAATATGGCCATCGACATAGGGGTCATTACAGAGGCACCGATTCCCTCTATGACCCGGGAAGCGATCAAAAGATCGATATTACTTGATAATGCACAAAAGACTGAACCCAAAACAAAGATAAAGAGACCGATATTATACAGCCTTCTGTGTCCGATGCGATCTCCAATCGAAACACCAATCAATAAAACAGCTGCAATTGTAATGTTATAGGCATTGAGCGCCCATTGTAGCTCGCCAACCGAAATTCCAAAGTCATTTCGAATCGCTGTTGACGCGGTTGTTACAATCATCGAATCCATCATCGCCATGAAGAAGCCAAGCGATGTGAGCACGAGTACCCAAGTTGGATTTGTTTGTTTATTTACCATTGGATACCGCCCTCCTGTCAACTCCACTGAGATGCTCAATAATTTTCTGCAGAAATATCTCTGGAGACGTTACTGGGACAACATGCATTGCGCCTGGAATGATCTGTATTATTGAATTGGGAATTATTTTTGCAGCTTCCTTTGCGACAAGCCTATACGCAGGACGAGCATACTCACCATAACTTATAGTAACAGGGCACAAGATTCTTTTTAAGTCCTCCGAAGAAGCTGGTAAATTTGGGGCACTCCGTTCAGTAAACATCAACGGAACTGTGCTTGCATTATCAAAGAATCTCTGTTTTAGTTCCTCATCGAAATCTTCAAATACTCCTTCCCGATTGCAGGCTCCATTAACAATATATTTAACAGCTTCTTTTGTATTCCCAGCTTTTACTGCTCCTATAGCGGGGCCAGCCATTTCTACACGATCACGCTGGATTTGCTGCAATATTTTTTTATCTAAAACAAAAGATGAAATGCCAGGTTCATAAGCAAACACGGATTTAACCAGATCCGGCCTTCTTGCAGCAACCAGCAAAACAAGTGACGCTCCATATGACCATCCAACGAGGTGAACAGGCGGAGTACAAACTTTTTCTAAGAAATCAACAATATCTTCTATATGATTATCAACACTAAAATTACTTTCTCTGAACTCCAGCGAGTCTTCCCAAAAACCCTCGAGCGTAGGAAAAAAAAGATGACCCGAATCGTACCAATGCTCTCTTACCTGTGACCAAATCCGTCGATCGGAAATATAGCCATGAACAAACACGATCTCTTCGCCCTGCCCGACCTCGTCATAGCATAGGGCACGATTGTTACTCATCATTTCTCAGCTCCTTGTTTGCTAACCATTTTCGATAACTCGGATCGAAATATCTCCTGAAATTTATCAACAAATTCAGGATTGAGGATTGTATGGTGCTCTCCTGGAACTTCTATGTACCGCACAGGGGAGCGAGAATATTTATCCCACTTCTTTAACATTGTTTCAAAGTAATCCGCTTTACTTCCCCATATCGGTTGAGCATAAAAGACGGTAATGTCATTTACGCTTCCCTTAGGTTTGTAAGAACCTCCAATTTGAGAAAGACCATAAGCCAGATCGTTCCAGTGTTTAAATGTCGTCAAATCTTGTCCAAGCTCTCGAATTCTCGAGGTCGGTGCCAATGAAAAAAGATAGTCTACTGGATTTATATCCTCAGATTCTCTTAGATAATTACCAAGAGTATCAAGTTGACTTTTATCAATAAAGCCGAGAAAGAAAGACAATATAAGAGCACTTTCTACCCTATCAACCTTACCTCGTGGATGTTCAATTACTGGCGGAGCATCAATTACTAAAACATGTACCTTCTCTCCCATCGCTTCCAAAGTTTGTGCAACTGGTAGTGAAACTGGACCACCATAGGAATATCCTGCAATGTAGTACGGTCCATGTGGTTGATATTGCTTAATAGCAGCAGCATAGGTCGATACAAGTTCATCAAAAGATTCAAAAAATTTCTCGTTTGGATTGAATCCACGTGCTCTTAAAGCATAAATAGGTCTTTCATCCATGAAAAAATTAGCCAGATTTACAAAAACCAGAACCTCTCCGACTCCTGGGTGAATCATAAAAATGGGTGCTCCAACTCCTTTTTTCTGAAGCGGCACGATTGGATTGTATTCTTTATTATTAGCTGTTTTAGAAGAAGCAAGATGAGCTATGCCTCTAGGTGTAGGGTCTCGAAGCAAGTCTACTAAAGAAAAATTCCGTTTGGTGTCAAATTGTCCTTTAAGACTAGTAAGTAAACGTAATATCTCTAGCGATGTACCACCTAGTGAAAAGAAATTACTAGTCGCACCTATTTCTCCTGTTGAAATCCCTGTTATCTTAGAAAATAAATTGATTATTTTCTCTTCGTATCCATTCTCAGCAGGCACAATTGGTGGAGTATATTCTTTTTCTAAACTAGCAAAATCTGCTATTAAGCTATCAAACTCTCCTGATTCGTATTTCTTTCGCAGCTTAGAACGCTGAATTTTACCAAGACTTGTCTTAATAAGTATATCTTTGGATACAGGAAGCACTAAAAGAGGACGGAATCCCCAGCGTAATATTGTGATATTTCTAATCGCAATGTTAATATTCCTAAGTTGTTGAGGTGTATTATAATCACTCAGTGGAGTATAGAAAACAACAAGTGACTCGGTATCCGATCCAACTGGCCGCGTTGAGAATGCAGCAATAAAAGAAGGCGCTATACCTTCAAGACTTCCAATTACTGTTTCCAGTTCGTAAAGAAAGTAATTGTTACCATTAACAATAATGCTATCTTTACTTCTCCCTACTAAGCGTAAAGATCCTGAGTCAGGCTCAATAATGCCAAGATCTCCTGTTTTAAACCATCCATCTTCAGTAAATGCTTCCTTTGTAGCTTTTTCATTGGAATAATATTTATTGAAGATCATAGCACCGTGCAGCTGAAGTTCCCCTTCTTGGCCTGGGTTCATGACCTCCCCGTTTTCCCCAAGAATTCGAATTTTCAAACCAGGAATAGGTTTCCCGAGAGTTGCGAACTCACTCTTGCCGATTTCATTCTCAAAATTAGTTGAATAGATTGATCCAGCACAGGTTTCAGTCATACCAAATGCTGGCCAAATGACTGAACGTTTCATACCTAGATCTGCAAATGCATTTAAGAAGCGGTCTCCCGTTTCACATACGTTAGCCTCACCTCCAGAAATAATACGTTTGAGGCAAGAAAAATCCATTTGCTGAATTTTTTCTGGCAAACCATTTGTACCATCTATCAGTGAAGTGATTTGTCCCAGTAGGAAGTTAGGTGTAAATGTATGTGAAACTCGATATTTGCTAATTATTTTCAAAAAAAAGAGTGGATCTGAAACAATATCAACCGCTGGAACTTGAATCTGCGTTGAGCCCGTGAACAATGGCAAGAAGTGGCACTCTGTTAATGCCGCAACATGATCAAAAGCAATCCAATTCATGGTAATATCGGTATCCTCTATTCCTGTAGCAAGTCGCTTTCCTTCTAATGAATTAAGGATATTTTCATGAGTCAGAGTAATTGCTTTCGGAGCACCTGTTGAACCAGAGCTCAGCATTAAAAAGGCAATATCCGGAACATTATCGCTATCGACTTTTGCAGGTGCAGATACAGGGTTATGTAAATCTTCTACCTTTAGGATTTTGTTATCTACATCAAATAATTTAAGGTTACGCGATGAAATGATAAAAGTGGGATTATTAAGCAATTTTGATATATGGTTTAGATTGCCTCTCCATACTTCCATATCTGCAACTCGTGGAATTATTGGGCAAGGTATTATTCCTCCCAAAACACAGGCCCAAATTAAAGGAATGAAATCAGAGTGTTCCTCTAGAGCTAAGACGACAATATCTCCAGTTTTAATTCCGCTTTGATGCAAATTGTTAAGTATCAACCTAGATTCGTTATAGGTATCAAGATAAGTGGTGATTTTTTCCCCTCTAGAATCTACATAAATAATTGATTTGTCTGGAAAATTCTCAACAGATTAAGAAATCATTTCGGAAAGATTTGCTGGATACCGATGAAAGCCCTCTTGTATTCCACGTTTAGCGGTAATATTATCGCTTATCATAATTATCCCCATCTCCTTTATCAGTTCAAAAGTACAAATTGTTTTAAACTATAATATATTATACTGCTAATGCATTAATGGTTCAATAGTACAAATACATTTGAACTTTAATGTAGTATACCACCTATATATTTACTTTTCAAGAACGTTATCTAGTTTAATATTTCTCAAATCAACTTTCACAGTTCAAAAATAAGGACGTGACCCTGGAATGGTCAGACGGAACCACGTTTCTCCCCGTTAACTTTTCCCTGCTCAGTTTAGAAAAAACAGTGATAAATAGGATTCATGCTGGTATCGACAAGAAGTGTTCCGGATACAAACGTCGGATCAAAGCCTTGCAGATAGCTCCAGATCAAATTCCTGCCATGGTGGAACGGATGTCAAGGGGGTTCATGCCCCCTATGTCCTGATGGACAGTTGGTTCACACAGCAGCTGCTGGTCAAAGCGCTGACCTGTCAGGGACTAGATGTCATTAGCATAGTGAAAGCGACAAATCAGCGTTATCAGGTTGACCGAAACAGTTTGGATTAAAACCTCTGTTCCGGCTCGCTGAACCAGTCGCCAGTCAAAAAGGCATTCTGTGTTCAATCCGCACCACCCTGCCAATTGGATTCCGTCCAAAGTGGTTTTCGCACAAAACCGTTACCAGCAGGACCGCTGGATTGTCATTTTTAGTACCGACTGCACGATGACGGAATATAAATTATCCGAATCTAAAGAAGAGACGGGACATTGAGTTCTTCTTTAAAACGACCAATTTTTTCTAAAACTACAAAAATAATTTTAGGGACGGTCGTATGACCCCATGATCAGCCATACAGCAATCGTATTTACTCGGTTCATTCTTTTCTGGACTGGCGAAACCGCTGCAGTTCGGACGAACTGACACTAGGCGGCATGTTCTAAGAACCTTGCGACGAAATAAGGACCCTGGATTGGGGCGTTGCCCTGACCCATCTACTTGACCTTTTCCATTTAGATTTAGCCGAAACCAAAAATACAATCAAGAAGTGTATCGTCTGTCAACTCCAGCAATAGATTGACAGACTACCCAACTATATCAGGGTTTACCTACCAGGATTAAGCTGCGAAAGTTGCGTTCTCAATAAACAAAAAATTTCTAAATTCAAAGAGAATCTAGAAATTTTGTCACATATTTATCAAAGATATCATAATTAAGAGAAACATATTTCTCTCTGGACTGCTTTCGTGTAAGAATTAATCCTGCTTCTCGAAGAATTTTAAAATGATAAGAACCTGCAGATTTACTCATTTTAACTATCTCTCCGATTTCACCACAAGTTACCCCTCGATTTACCTTTTTTAAATATCGAATAATCTCCAATCTGATTGGATCCGATAGAGCCTTAAAAACTTTTACTCTTAATTCATCTTCTTGTTTTTCTGTTAGTTTAATAATCATAATACTATTGTATCAACTTCAGAGAATTTTATCAACCGAAATTACTATTGAATAAAATAGATACACCTCTGAATTGGCTATAATAATATAATGAGCTCACTGATGAAAACCACCGTACAGCTCATTCTATCTACAAGCTTAGTATAAAAATTTTTTATTCTATACCTGATTTTATAATTGTATTCTACTAAAATCTAATCGAAATTCAAACGGCTTTTATTGAATATAGCTCACTGGATTAACTGCCCCTTTATGTGGTGGTGGAGTCCAAGGGCCTATATACAATTCAAAATGCAGATGAGACCCAAATGATTCGCCTGTATTACCCATTCCGCCAATCACTTGTCCCTGAGTCACTCGTTCACCTGTAGATACATTATAAGCGTTTAGGTGAGCATAGACCGTCGTATACAATTTTCCATCAATTTGATGGGAAACCATTACCGTATTTCCATAACTTGAAGATTGATACGCTCTGAAAACTACTCCGTCAGCTGCAGCCTTAACTGGTGTTCCCTCACTGTTAGCTATATCAATTCCTGGATGAAAGCTGTTATCAAATGACCGATTACCAAACCCAGATGAGATATAACCCTGAGTAGGATTAATAAAATCTGATTTGTTTAACGATAACTTTTTTAATGATAAAGTCGATGCTCTATTTTCTGCTGAACTCGTTTGAGCCTTTACAATGTCCTTTTCTTCCTTCTTATCCATTGACTTTTCTTTAATTTTGGATGCTTCTTTTCTTAATAACGCTAACTCATTTTTTTGATCTTTCTGTTTCTGAAGTAGATCATTTTCTAATTTTTTTAGATCTGCCAATCCATTTTTCAGATTTATCAGTTCTTGTTTTAGTATCTTTTGTTTTGATACTTGATCCTTCTTATCTTTCTCTTGAGCAGTCAGTATTTTGTTATCTGTTTCAGTAATCAATTTCAAGGCGAATAATCGATCCAGAAAATTTCCAAAACTATCTGCACCAAGAAGAACATCAAGATAACTGATTGCCCCTCCATTTATGTAAATGGAACGTATCCGTTCTTTTAATAATTTATCCCTAATACTGATCTGTTTGGTAAGCCGATCAATCTGATCTTTCATCGATTCGGATATTGCTTCACTTTCAACCAGTTTAGATTGTTTATCTGCTACACTTCTTTTTATCTTCTCAATCTGCTTTTCGGATGATTTAATTCTATTTATCGCTACATCTTGTTGTCTATCATTCTTCGACAACTGTTGCTCAGAAGATAAGCTTTGTTTCGTATTGAATTGACGTTCTGAAGTGGCGTGTGCGTAGCTCTCCGTATAACTCGTTATCAACAAAAACGCTGTACCCAAGATCATTGTTGTGCGTAAATATTTTCTTTTCACTACTATCTTTCCCCTTTAGCTTCTTTTCTTTTCTTTGGAGTTTTAAGGTGAAAGACCCCCGCTAGAGCCATTAATCATATCGTAACAGTTCAATATGACAAATTTCGACATGTTTCGATCTCAATATTATTTCGTTTAATTAATTAATCGCGATTTATTTTTTTATCTGAAACCTCCTCAATTTCTCTATAATGTGGTTTAGTTATTAAAATAATGATAATCAATAAATGTGTGGATTTTGTGTGGAAACTATGTAGAAACAAATTATGTTGTAAGATTTAGAACATGTTGATGAACATCACTAAATACGATGATTGATAGAAATAAATTGAGGAATAAATATGAAGGAAAGAGCTGTTCATGAATATTCGGAAATGGCAAAAAGTCATGGAAACAGATCAGGTGCTCACCCTGTCGGTGGGTGCTTCTCAGTTGATTTCCGTGATTTGTGAGAAAACCAATTTAATGAAACGATCAATCATCTGCCGGATTGGGATGAGATCCGTTCGAAAGCCTCTCTCGGCGTTCGGTCGAGCGTTGGATCACCTGCACGAGGCCGGCCCCTGGCGTGTGTATTCCACCCCTGTCTCTTTCCGCCTATCAGAAACCGGGTCTCCCGGTGTCCGGTGTCCGCAGCGATACCACATCCTATTTGTTTTAGGGCAGCTACACTTCGCCAGATGGGGCGGACGGGACACCTGCCATTACGTATGGCTACAGTAAACAGCATAATCCTGATTTGAAGCAGATCGTCATCGGGGTTATACTTTTTTAAATTATGAGAAAAAGCCGATTTCCCATTTTTAAGGAAAAATGGGAAATCGGCTTTAATTTGTTTCTTTATTATTAACATTGTTATCCTGCACAACAAGAAAGTGTAGATATATCTTTGTCAAATGTGAGTGCTGCTAACCTTAAGCCTTCGGCCATAGTGAGATAAGGCGTGAGGGTATCTTGAAGATCTTCCACAGTCATCCCAAACTTTACGGCTAATGTCGCAGCATAGATCACGTCTCCCGCATTTTCAGCAACAATATGGACGCCCAAGACCTTGAGTGTCTTTGCTTCTGCCACTAATTTAAAGACACCAGTCGTCTCTCGATTAACGATTGCTCTGGGCACGGTACTTAAAGGCAGAACAGACGTTTTTACCTTAAGGCCTTTTTTTATTGCCTGCTCTTCCGTTAATCCAACCATGGCAGTTGATGGAGTTGTAAACATAACGCTCGGTACAAAGTCTAAGTCGGTTTTTTGACCAAGTCCTCCGACGGCATTGTCTGCAGCAAGACCGCCTTGATAAGCAGCGACATAGACGAATTGCGGGCCGAGCGTGACATCCCCAGCTGCATAAATACGTGGATTGGTCGTTCTGGAAAATTCATCAATGAGGACTTCACCCCGGGTACCGACCTTAACGTTTGCTGAATACAGATTTAAGTTTGCTGTGTTCGGTTTGCGTCCTGTTGCGACAAGCAACTGCTCTGCTTCAATAACTTGTTCCTTACCCTCAGTCTTTATATGGACTTTCTTTATCTGCCCGTCTTGTTCGATACGCTTGAATTTTATTCCGGTAATAAAATGAATACCTTGTTGTGTTAAAGCTCGTGTTATGGTTTCCGATATTTCCGGATCATATTTTTTTAATAATTGATTGCTCTGCTGCATCAATGTTACTTCCGTACCTAAATGATGAAAAAGCTGACCTAATTCAAAACCTACATAACCGGAACCGATGACCGCAAGACGTTTCGGGATCTTTTTCAGTTCAAGTAAAGTTGTGCTGGTTAAGAAATCCACATGATTTAATCCGGGAATATCGGGTATGAGCGGTGAAGCACCGGTGGCGATTAAAAAACGCTTTCCCGTCAGTTGTCTGCCATTCACTTCGATCGTTTTTTCATTGACAAACTTTGCCTCTCCTTTAATAAGTTCAAAACCATAAGTTCCAATTAAATTTTCATACTTTTGGATCCGTAATGTTTCAACCAATTCATTTTTTTGCTCAACCAGTTGCGCTAAATCAGCTTCAGCTGCTGAAGTGTGCAATCCCTTGAATGGATGATTTTTTGCCTGGTTATTAATTTCCCCGGCTCTGAGCAAGGTCTTAGAAGGAACACAGCCGATATTAACACAGGTACCGCCAACTATACCTCGTTCAATCATTGCCACTCTGGCGCCATACTCTCTGGCTTTAATGGCTGAAGCAAAAGCCGCACCGCCAGAGCCAATAATAATGTAATCGTAGTCGTCTTCTTTATCAGAATCTCCTTCTGATTGGATCTGCATAAAATTTACAGGTTGATAGTGTGCTTCAACTATTGCCCGTTCCACAGTCTCCTTTTTAATACTAACCGGGAGCCCAAAAAGAGCTTCCCCACGTTGATAATTAACCTTAATGTTTCTTGCACCAATATGTTCCAGAGTACTTGCCACATGGTCTTCACACCCGGCACAAGTCATCCCCTGAACAGTCATTCGATACGTTATCATATGATTTCCTCCTCGTATTCTCACATTAAGGATTCAATAATGGGGCACTCATAAATCTCTTTATTCTCAGGACATCTTTTTTTCAGATCGACAAGCATCTTTTCAAGTTTGTTTAATTCCTCGATTTTATGCTGTATCTCACCAATCTTGTTAACGGTAAAATCATATATATCTCTGCACTTCACTTCATTGCGGTCAACAACGCCTAACAACTTGTCAATTTCATTCAATGTAAATCCTAATCTCTTCAACTTTTTAATAAAATTCACTCGGTCCACTGTTTGAGCCTTATAGATACGGTATCCTTTCGCTGTACGAGAGGGAATTGGAATTAGCCCCAGCCGTTCATAGTACCGGATCGTTTCTTTGTTGACGTAAGTTCGGCTGGCCAGCTGTCCGATTCGTAACCCCATTTGTTTCACCTCATATACAATATAAACCCTGTACCAAAGTACAGGGTCAACCTTTATTCCTAAACATAACTCCGTATCATGACGGTAATATCATTAATTGGTCTTTTAGAATGGACTCAAGTGAAAATAGAGCTTTTCAGATTCAAAAAATGGCCGTACGATTTTACTATATTGAATTTCTTGTACAGTTTGCTATAATCTCTTTTTCCTTCTAATACATCAAAAACTAAGCTTAATAACTTAGGAAAACGAGAAACAATCTTTTGCATCAATTTCGGATTTTTGTAAAATTTCCGGCCAAACTGATCCAATGTACTGAGTTCGGGCATGATTGTCAGATCAACATCTCTTTGATAGGTTAAGAATGCTTCACTATATCTATCCCTGATCGACTTTATTAAATGGTCAGAAAGTAATTCAGCACTCCACAAAGCATAGTAGATGCCCTCTCCGGCAAATGAATCGACCAGTCCGGCTGCGTCTCCGATTAATGCTGTTCGTTGCGTCATGATTGGCTGCCGGGTACCGCCAGCAGACAAAAAAGATCCCTTCGCGCTCAGCAGATCTCCACTCATTTCCTGATGGTCCAAAAATGAAAGCAAATATTTCGACATCAATTTCTGACTTAACGAGTAAGAACCGATGCCTGCCGATAGAATTCCATTTTTTGGAAATATCCATATATATCCATCGGGTACTCTGGTATAATCAATGATAACCTTGTTTTTATATTTTGCGTTTGTTGCCTGGTCACATCTGAATTCATATTCCAATGCCAGAGCTTTCCTTCGTTCCGACATTAACCCCACCTGTTTCGCAACGATACTGTTTACGCCATCGGCTCCAACCAAATACCGTCCTGAATATTTCTCATCCCTTGTAAATACATCGACCCTTCCACCGTACTCGACCACTCTTTTAACGAAGGAATCCTCTTTCAGTTCTGCACCACAGTCAACGGCATGTTTCGCCAGTAGTTGATCCAATTCGTCTCTCATAACCATATAAATAAACGGCGTTTTATGTTTAAACTCCTGAATGTCATGATTTCCTTCCACCGTGATAAGTGAAGTGATCTGATCTCGAATAATCGGTGTGATATCAATCGGCATTTTCAGGAGGGCTCTCTTGGTAACCCCGCCTCCACATACTTTATAACGTGGAAAACTTTGCTTCTCTAAAATTAAAACATGAAGTCCTACTTCAGCAAGCTTTGCTGCCAGTGAGCTGCCACCAGGACCTGCTCCGACAATAATTACATCATAAATCTTTGAATCCATTTTGTTTCCAACCTTTTAGCCTTCAATCTTTTAGAGACTGATGCAATTCTCACATCATGAAAATACGTACATTCCTCATAAAAATAGAAAGTCACCCTATGTCCTGCTTGCCATTTGCTAAAAATCATTTCACCACTATTTATTCATATCACTATGATTATGGTCATGCGTGTTTATGCTGTTAGGATTCTGTGTGTTTGAAGGTGGCTGAATGATCGTACTGATTGTCTGGGGTACAGCAGAAAATACAATCACAATCGAAAGAATCGAAGCGATGGCATAAACCCATGCGACCGGGCGTTCATGTCTCCATTTGCGTTTCGCTACGAAAATAAACCGGATCGAAATGACAAGGGAAATGAGTAACAGGATGACTTTTAAAAGGGGAGGCATATTAAATAAAACTGCCCCGATCGACGTTAAACCGACAGAAATCAACAGTATATGCAGCCAGTGATGGGATGTAGCAATAATGGCGAAAAGGACAGAACCTATGGTTTTTAGTAAGGTTTTCCCTCGATTTGACTTTTTATTTGCTGAAACTGATCCAGATTTTCTGTTCCTCATGCCGCTTCTCCTTTTCTTTGTTTCCTAATTTTCTTTGTTACTCTCGATGAGCAGCTTTCATTTGTCTATAGCGTCCGATCATAAAACCGATCGCTAAGATAATCGTTGCCAAAGCCGTCAATTGAGCGACTTTCAGATTAAGTAATGTCCTTAGGCTGTCTCCTCTCCAGAACTCTAAAGTAAATCTCAACGTTGAGTAAAGTATTAACATCTGAAGGAATAGAAACCCTTGGAATGGTTTTCTATATTTAATCAATAGCAAAAAGCCAAAGATGATCAAATCACCGATGGCCTCAAATAAGGGCATCGGCAGGACCGGCGTGCTGCCAAAGATGTTGTAGACAAATGTTCCCGGAGGATAGGAAACAGCCAAGATGGAATTGCTTGGAATACCATAAGCGTCACCGGTAAGAAAATCTGATATGCGACCAATCGCCATTCCGAGTATTAACGCCGGTGCCACGATATCGGCTACCTGCCAAACTGGCAATTTATGCTTCTTAGCGAGCCAGATCCCTACTAAAGTACCGCCGAGAATGCCACCTTGTATTGCCAGTCCCCCCATCCAAACCATAAAAATTTCTGCTGGATGAGCAGCGTAATACGGCCATTTGAAGAGAACAAACCACAATCTTGCTCCAAGAACACCACCCAATACACAATAAATAGCGAATTCCACCATGTAATCCGCTTGAATACCTTGCCTCTTGGCCTCACGATTTATCAACCATAAACCAAAGAGCGTTGCCAGAGCTACCGAAGCACCCAACGTATTAATTGGAATCGGTCCGATTCTAAATAAAACAGGTCCTGGAAACCACATGAACCTTCCTCCCTTTTAATAAAAATAATCACTTTATAAGTTGAATCCTATTGCAAAAATGTGTGGAAACGATGTGGAAACGATAAACTTCGGTTATGATTATAGAAAAATTTTTGGTGATGCATATCAATGAAGAAGGTCATGGAGATTGACCAAAGGAAAAAAAGTCATCTATCTTTTATCATCTTATTTTTCTGTAGTTAATGGCACATAATTGACATCTCTAGCACACTAAAAAAATTTATTCAAATGTACATTTGAATAAAATAAGAAATGATGTATAATATAATCAAATGAATATTTGAATGATAAGGAGGTCGCTATTAGTGGTCGAAAAAGATACATGTGAAATTTATCGCTATGACGAAGAAAAGGTCAATCGCATACAAGGCCTTTTAAAAAATGAAAATGATGGGCTATCTCGCGTTGTTCGATTGTTCAAAGCGCTTGCTGATGAAAATAGGTCAAAAATAGTCTTTGCCTTATGTCAAGATAAGGAGCTATGTGTTTGTGACGTTGCAAACATTATTGGTTCTTCCATAGCAACGGCTTCACATCACCTACGCACTCTCCGTAAGCAAGGTCTTGTAAAATATCGAAAGGACGGAAAAATGGCATTTTATTCGCTTGATGATGAACACATCAAACAATTAATTTCTATTGCAATGACGCACAGAAAAGAGGAGAAAACTCATGTCTGAACAACAAGTCAAGTCATATCGAGTTCAAGGGTTTGACTGCATGGAATGCGCGAACAAGTTTGAAAAAAATGTAAAGCGGTTAGATGGAGTGATTGAAGCTAAAGTGAATTTTGGCGCTTCTAAGATTATGGTTACTGGAAACACAACCATTGAAGCGTTAGAAAAAGCAGGAGCATTTGAAAAATTAAAAGTCAGGGATGAAGCAGAACAAACTGTTGAACATGTACCATTTTGGAAGCAAAAAGAAAATTTTAAAGTCTACATTTCAGCCTTTCTATTGATAATCAGTTGGATTATTGGGACTCAATACGGAGAGCTGAGTCTGATTCCTACCATCGGATTTTTAGCGGCTATTATCATCGGTGGCTACTCGTTATTCATTGAAGGTTTTAAAAATCTGATTCGGCTTGACTTTGATATGGACACTCTTATGACGATTGCTATTATAGGAGCGGCCGCGATAGGTAAATGGGAAGAAGGAGCAACGGTTGTTATTCTCTTTGCGATTAGTGAAGCGTTAGAAAGTTATTCAGCAGATAAAGCGAGACAATCTATTCAATCGTTAATGAAAATTGCACCAAAAGAAACATTGATTCGTCGGAACGGTCAAGAATTGATGGTCCCTGTTGTAGATGTTCAGGTTGGTGACACAATGATTGTGAAACCAGGGCAAAAATTGGCTATGGACGGAGTTGTGACTAATGGAACATCGACTCTAAATCAAGCCGCCATTACTGGCGAGTCAGTACCAGTAACAAAAACCATTAATGACGAAGTCTTTGCTGGGACATTAAATGAAGAAGGTTTGTTGGAGGTCAAAGTTACAAAAAGAGTTGAAGATACAACTCTTTCTAAAATTATTCATTTAGTTGAAGAATCTCAAGCAGAAAAAGCACCTTCTCAGACGTTTGTTGATCGTTTTGCAAAAGTCTATACGCCAGCGATTATTATTTTCGCTGTCCTGTTGTCCGTGATTCCTCCTTTATTCATGGGAGATTCTTGGGGAGATTGGATCTATCGAGGGTTAGCCTTGCTGGTTGTCGGTTGCCCGTGTGCTCTGGTCATTTCTACACCCGTAGCTATTGTCACATCGATAGGAAATGCTGCCAAAAACGGTGTAATTATCAAAGGAGGAGTTCACCTAGAAGAAGCTGGCTCCCTCAAGGTTATTGCCTTTGATAAAACCGGTACATTAACAAGAGGGATTCCAGAGGTTACAGACGTTGTAACTTTTAATAAAAACGAACAAGATATCATAACCTTAACAGCGGCTCTTGAAAAAGGATCTCAGCACCCACTCGCCTCAGCCATTGTTAGGAAGGCTGAGGAAGAAAGGCTGAAATTTAACGATATTGAGATTGAGGACTTTCAATCCATTACTGGTAAAGGTGTCAAGGCTAGAATTAACCAGAACATGTACTATGTGGGAAGCCCGAACCTTTTTGAAGAAACACTTTCTAATGGGATTAAAAAAGCTATTCATAATCAGATTGTAACCCTTCAAAAGCAAGGGAAAACAGTAATGGTTTTTGGAACGGACGGAGATATTCTTGCCCTTATCGCTGTGGCTGATAAGCTAAGAGATTCAGCGAAGAATGTTATCCAAAAACTTCATCAGTCCGGTATTGAACAAACTGTAATGTTAACAGGGGACAACAAAAGTACAGCCGAGACAATAGGAAAAGAAGTCGGTGTTTCTGATATTCAAGCAGAATTGCTACCGGAAGAAAAGCTAAATTATATTAAGTCCTATCGTGGGAAGCAAAAGGTTGCAATGGTTGGTGATGGGGTGAACGATGCCCCAGCATTGGCAGAAGCCACTGTGGGTATTGCTATGGGGGGTGCTGGAACAGATACAGCTTTAGAGACAGCCGACATTGCCCTTATGTCTGATGATTTAACAAAATTGCCCTACACAATAAAATTGAGCCGTAAAGCTTTGGCGATTATTAAACAAAACGTCACGTTCTCACTAGCTATTAAAGCTATTTCTATATTGCTTATTTTCCCAGGGTGGCTAACACTATGGATTGCTATTTTAGCTGATGTGGGAGCTACAATAATTGTCACATTGAACAGTTTACGACTCGCGAAAGTTAAAGAGTAAAAATCAAAGACAAAACCTTCGCTTGATTGGCGAAGGTTTTAGTGCTGATTATGGAAGATGGGGGGATGTGTAAGTTAGTACGTTTTGGAACAGCATTGATACACAGATAAGTTTGGTCGATTATGTGAAGCGGTCCGGTTACCATCATTGTTTGTTCAATGTTTTAATGTTTTCTCAAATTAATCACAGAGGAACACAGAGAGTGAGTAATCTACCACACTAAAATTAATGATTAAAAGAATCCATGTATAAATAGTAAAAGGATCATCTGTCAGTTTCTTTTAATTTGTTTCCTTCTTTGTGAAATTAGTTAAATGTATCTTTGGAACGAATCTAGGTACCTTTTTCATATACTCGAGATATTCCTCACCAAACTCTTGAATCATGTTCTGTTCTTCTCTTTTTGCCAGTTTCCTGTACATAATCAGTAAAGTAGGCGCCATAATGAGTGTAATTAACGTTGGCCATTGAATCAGAAAACCGATAATTGCCACTCCGAAACCGGTGTATTGAGGATGGCGAATAAATCGGTAGATCCCATCCGTGACTAATTTTCCTTCCCCTGAATGTATTTTTCTCCAACCAATCCCGATAATAATCAATCCGCCAAAAATAAACACATTGCTTAAAGGGTGAAGAATATCAAATAAAATCGGAGATCCTCCTGCTACTGCCACCCATAGATGACCATTAATATGATTGAACGGATCAAGAACTGGATAATTCTTCCCAAGGATAGATGTCAGGATATAGATGGTCAGGGGATAACCAAACATTTCGCTGAACAAAGCGACCATAAACCCTGTAAATGCCCCCAAAGTTCTCCAGTCCCGTTTTGTCGTCGGTTTAAACACGGAGTAAGCAAACAGTCCGAAGAAAACGATGTTGAATAGGACAGCACCCCATAGACCGTACGCGTATTTTCCATCAGGCATGAGCAAATCTCCTCTTCATAAATAATCTATAAACCAGCTCATTGTTTCTTGTTTTATTTTTTTAGTTTTTCACAATAATCTTTCCTCTGAACATCCCCATCTGGCAGGTAAAGTCATAGGATCCTGTTTTCATGGGAGGGAGATCAACAATAACCTTTTCTCCAGCCGGCAGCGTCGCGCTTTTCTCAAATCCAGGAAAAATAACCATTCCGTCACAGGCTCCTGTCTCTATACGGGTAAACTCAAATCGAACCGGTTTCCCGCTCTGGACAACAATACGGGACGGATTATAGCCGTTTTTAACCAGGATCTTAGCCTCCTGAAAACCGGAAGCATTCGTTTCCGCAAGGCTTCCTCCTTTTTTCGGTCCCCAGAAGTACCAGGCGATCACACCAATTAATAACAGTCCAACAACTGTAACAAACCAATTCATTTGAATCATTCTCCCCTCTTTAATTAAATTTAAGTTTCAATTGTTTCAAACGGTTCGCGTTCAGGACAACAGTTAAAGAACTGAACGCCATGGCTGCTGCGGCAACCAGCGGCGATAACAGGATGCCCGTGAAGGGATAGAGCACACCCAAGGCAATGGGAATACCGATTGCATTGTAAATAAAGGCGCCGAATAAACCTTCGTAGATGTTTTTCATCGTGGCTCGGCTGACTCTAATAGCCCTAACAACCCCCTCCAGGCTCCCGGAAATGAGTGTGATATCACTTGCTTCAATGGCGACATCCGTTCCGGTTCCAATGGCAATACCGACATCGGCCTGTGTGAGTGCCGGTGCATCGTTAATGCCGTCGCCGACCATCGCCACTTTCTTCCCTTCTTCCTGAAGCCTGCGGACATTTTCCGCCTTATGCTGAGGAAGGACCTCCGCCAGGACCTGATCAATGCCCACCTGTTTGGCGATCGCGCGGGCCGTTCGCTCGTTGTCCCCGGTAATCATCACGACTTCCAGGCCCATTGATTTCAATTCATGAATAACGGAAAGCGAGTCCTTCTTGACGATATCGGCAACCGCAAGGATGCCACCGGCTTCCCCATTGATCGCCAGGAACATCGGCGTCTTTCCCTGATCGGCCATCGAGGCAGCATAAGAGTTAAAGCCGTCCAGAGGAATCCCTTTTTCCTTCATCAGTTTTAAATTACCGAAATAGATCATTTTTCCATCGACCGTTCCTTCAACTCCATGTCCCGGAATCGCATTGAAGCCCTCACTCTTAACAGGCGTCAACCCTTTCTCCTTAGCCTTTTCCACAATAGCGGATGCCAGCGGATGTTCGGATCCCTGCTCAACCGAAGCGCTGATGAGAAGGAGTTCTTCCTCAGTAAATTTTCCAAGGGGAACGATATCCGTCAGTGAAGGCTTTCCTTCCGTTATCGTGCCGGTTTTATCCATGACGATCGTCCTTAGTTTCTGTGCGATTTGCAGCGCTTCTCCCGATCGGATTAAAATCCCGTTTTCTGCCCCTTTTCCAATTCCCGTTGTCAAGGACATTGGTGTGGCCATGCCCAATGCACAAGGGCAGGCAATAATCAATGTGGTTACAGCAACAATCAAAGCGTAGACCCATCCAGGTTGCGGACCAAAGTCATACCAGATGATATAACCAAGAATGGCCGCAATGATAACACCTGGAGTAAAGATGGCTGAAACCTGATCAACAACTTTCTGAACCGGTATACGCGATCCCTGGGCCTGCTTCACCATTTCCACAATATTGGCTAATGCCGAGTCCTTTTGTTCTTTGGTTACTTTGAATGTAAAACTTCCTGTTTTATTCAGCGTCCCTCCGAAAACTTCATCGCTGTCATTCTTTTCCACAGGTATAGATTCTCCGGTCAGCATCGACTCATCAATAGCTGAACTTCCTGAGACAACGGTTCCGTCTATGGCGACCTTTTCACCGGGACGGACAATAATTTGATCACCGATATTTATTTCCTCTAACGGTACCTTGACTTCTTTTCCATCCCTGACAACGTTGGCTGTCTGAGGCTGAAGGGCAACCAGTTTATTAATGGCTTCGGATGAACGTCCTTTAGCTTTTACTTCCAGCGCCGATCCAAGAACAACAAGCGCCGTAACAACTGTAGTGACATCATAGTAGACATCAGCCATTTCAGGTCTCGGAAAAATTTGCGGCCAGAACAGGGCGACCAGAGAATAGAGCCACGCCGCCGAAACACCGGTTGCGATCAGCGTGTTCATATTGGCGGAGCGCTGTTTCAAGCCTTCCCAGGTGCCAACGAAGAATTGACCACCGCTTCGGATCACGACGAACAAGGCGAGTATTCCCATGATTAACCTGGCCCACCACAGTTGCTGGCTTCCCATCGGAAGCAGCTCACGTAACCCAGGAAATAAATTAGGGTAAGAAACTAAAATAACAGGAACAGATACAGTAGCTGCCAGCCACCATTTCTTCATTAGCGACCGATATTCTAATTCCTCAGTTGATTCTCCTTGCTGACCTTGTTCTGGCTTGATGTGACCGGTCATCATCCCATGCTCATGATCTTGATGTTCATGCATGTGCTGTATTTTTTCAGCTTCCATTTTCAATTCTCCCCTCCAAAGTATTTAATAAATGAAAATCTAATGCTCAGTTTGTTTTCTATACTGTTGTTTCTTAGTAAGAGATATCCCTTATGCTATACCATCATTCATGGTGTCTATTTTAAGTATTTTATATCCAATGGGACTTCCTCTTGCATAAAGTAATGTTAAATGATAATCATGTAGATTCTGAGTTGAAAACGTGTAGAAACTGTTAATATCTAAAAAAAGGTTAAATTGAGCAATTGACATCTGCCCAATTTAACCTTTTTCATTTATAACCTCATCAAAAATATTGACTTTTCGTTGGGATCACTATGTTTCTCACGAAGCGTCCATCTTAATGTAATTTTCTTAAAGAACTTTTAAAATACATACTATTTTAATACATTTTCTCGCCTTAACGATTATTTCTGGGTTCGATATATTCTCCACGTTCATACAATGCCTTAATTTGTTCGGCTTCCAGTGTTTCAACTTTCAGCAAGGTTTGCGCGATCAGCTCCAGTTTATCACGGTGTTCCACCAGCAATTCCTTACAACGTGCATATTGTCTTTTAATGATTTGCTGCACCTCGGTGTCAATTTTGTAAGCAACCCGGTCACTAATATTTTGTTCATTTTGCATCATACCTAGAAAGGGCTGACTACCGTTATTTCCAAACTGCAAAGGACCGAGCTTCTCACTCATCCCCCACTCAGTCACCATGCGTCTTGCGATATTTGTAGCTCTCTGAAAATCATTGCTAGCTCCCGTAGATACTTCACCAAATGTGATCTCTTCAGCCACACGGCCACCAAGCAGGCCGGTGATCTGTTCCAGCAGTTCCGGTTTGGTCATTAAATGGCGATCTTCTTTAGGCAAAGAAATAGTGTACCCACCTGCCTGTCCACGTGGAATAATCGTCACTTTATGCACCTCATCGGCACCGTCTAGAGCTAGACCAATGATTGTATGCCCAGATTCATGATAGGCAACAATATTTTGTTCTTTTTTGGAAATGACACGTGATTTCTTTGCGACCCCTGCTATGACACGTTCAACTGCTTCATCAATATCCTCCATATCAATGACGATCTTGTTGGCGCGTGCAGCAACCAGTGCTGCTTCATTTAACAAGTTCTCTAAATCTGCTCCGGAAAATCCTGGTGTCAACTTAGCTACCGTTTTCAAATCAATATCTTTCGATAGCGGTTTGTTTCGTGCATGAACTCGAAGTACAGCCTCACGTCCATTCAGATCTGGACGGCTAACTGGAATTTGGCGATCAAAACGGCCTGGTCTCATCAAAGCGGGATCCAGAATATCCGGCCTGTTTGTCGCTGCAATGATTATGATTCCTTCATCGGCCGCAAAACCATCCATTTCAACGAGCAGCTGATTCAAAGTCTGTTCCCGTTCATCGTTTCCTCCGCCTAGACCGGCTCCTCGCTGGCGGCCGACGGCATCAATTTCGTCAATAAAGATAATACAAGGTGAATTTTTTTTTGCCTGTTCAAATAAATCACGAACCCTTGAAGCACCGACACCCACGAACATTTCAACAAAGTCAGAGCCGCTGATTGAAAAGAAGGGAACACCCGCTTCTCCGGCAACCGCACGCGCCAGCAATGTTTTCCCTGTTCCCGGTGGTCCTTCAAGTAAAACGCCTTTTGGTATTCTTGCACCCAAAGCAATAAATTTTCTCGGTTCTTTTAGAAAATCGACAATCTCAACTAATTCCTGCTTTTCTTCATCCGCACCCGCCACATCTTTAAACGTGACTTTATGATTATCCTCTTTATAAAGTTTAGCCTTACTTTTACCAACGCTCATCATTTGGCCGCCACCACGTGTACGATTCATGAGAAAGAAAACCAGCAAGAACATGAGAACAAATGGGATCAGTGAAGTAAGAAATACGACCCAACCAGGTGTACTTGCTTCTGGTTGAATAGTCAAATTGGATTGTTCAGCCAATGAAGTAATTTGATTGATTTCCTTTTCACTTGCCGGGACATAGGCTCTAAATGTCGTATTCTTTTTTCCATTATTCAAGCGGCCTGTTGCTGTATAGACACTCCCATCCGGCTGAAGCGTCAGTTCTCTGACATCCCCTTTGGCAAGATGTTGTTGAAAGGTACTGAAAGACATCGGTTCAACAATGTTGTTTGGACTGGTCAGCCATTTGGTCACGCCTGCAACAACCAGAACGATAAAGACATAAATGATCATATTTCTATAGACGCGTTTCATCCGTCTCCTCCACTCACGCATAAGGAACCCTGTATTTCAAAAGTGAAAGTCACTCTAATTTTCACCGTTCATCATTTAATTATCTGATGGAGATGTGAATTCTTTATGTAAAGCCACATCGGTGGCAGCTCTAAGTCACAGCGATAAGAGTATTCCCTTCACTCTTATCTGCAGAGTTCAGCTTAACAACACCTGATTAAAATTCAGTTCTAACGGTTCTTTTGTTAAAAAGATTCCGTTTAGATCCTCTCCGTGTTCTCATTGATTCATTTTCCTTTTCTAAAATGGGACAAACATATTCTTCTCTTATTTTTTGCTTTTGCCAAGCTAAAGTCCCCGGTTGTGCTTTTTCATCTTTTGATTTTGTCAATCTACATTTCACCTCTTTTTACATACTGGTTTTATTATCTGCACTGATTAATGAGATCCTTATTAAATAGAGACGAAAAACCCGATAGAGTTTTCGTCCCTATAAAGAAAAGTCGAATTGAAACTTTTTTCAAGTCAATGATGATGTCCATTACCTTTCTTCATCATAGCCGGCATCATGAACAGATGCATCAACGGGCAAATAAGTACAGCCGCGAGTATGAGCAAACTATTTGATCCTGAAAATCCGCCTGTGAAAAACAGACCAATGATCACAGCTATTGGAATAATGAGGCAGACTGCCATCATAAGGTTATGATTGTGTTGATGAGTTCCATGAGCACTATGATTTTCATTTCCCTGATTTTGATTTTCGTGACCCTGACTGTTATGATCATGATTCCCGCAACAATTCATCAAAAATCCCTCCTCAATCTCGTTATGCTTGTTTACTTTTCAGCTGCTGAAGTTCTTTCCGCAACTGATCATTCTGTTCTTTTAACGCGTCAAATTCATTCTGTTTCTCATGAATATGCTGATGTGTGCTGTGTTGATGGCTTTCAGACTGATGACCTTCATGATTGTGATTTCCGCAACAAGACATAAAAAATTCCTCCTCGTAAACTTTGATTATTAATCCTTGTTTTTAAGCTGTTGAAGCTGTTCCCGCAAAAGATTATTCTGTTCTTTCAGGTCGTTCAATTCATTCGAGCTTTTTTGATGTTCAGAATGATCCGTTTCTGAATGATTTCCCTTCATCATCATAAACATCATCGGGAGCATCATAAGGGGACAAGCGAGTAATAGTAGCCAAGACCAGTCCATTGATTTCTTCCTCCTCTCATTCTTCAATAATGATTATAGGAAAGAAATGTGTGGAATCTGTGTGGAAAACATGTAGAAGGCGAGTAATTGTTGAAAAAATAAAAAAAGATTTACATATTACTCTTTGTTCCTGTAATGGAACCATAAATACAGGCTGCCAAAGAGGATCACAGGGCAGGCGACCCACATGCAGACTTTGAAAAAAATCCTCCCAAATGCAAGAAAACTCTCATGACCAAAAGCATTGGCTGAGAAGAGAAGGCAGGTTAGTCCAACGATAATTAAAAAAAGTGAAAAGAACCAATCAATTTTCTTCATTATTTCATCCCGTCCCTTCTCTGCTTTTTTTCATGAGTAAAGATCAATGTGAAAGTAGTCCCGACGCCCATTTGGCTATCAACTCGAACCGTTCCGTCCTGCATTTCAACGTATTTTTTGACGATAGACAGGCCTAATCCAGTCCCCCCGTATTCACGCGCACGTGATTTCTCCACTCGATAAAATCGTTCAAAGATATAAGGCAACTCTTCTTTAGGAATACCAATGCCTGTGTCTGATACGGAAAGGACAGTTGCTTCTTTCTTCCCGGTCAGTCGTACAAGAACGCTGCCCTTCTCCGTATAACGGATGGCATTCTCAAGTAAATTTAACAGCACCTGTTCCATCCGTTTACGATCTCCTCGAATAAGAGGAACCTGATCTTGTAAATCCAGCTGTAAGCTTAGTCGTTTACTTTCTGCTTTAAGTTTAACTTTCTGAACAGTTGTTTTTATGGTTATCTTCAGATCCATCCATTCCATATTAAGTTTGATCTGTCCTTCCTCCATTTTCGAGAGGTCAAACAGGTCATTAATCAAATGTTCGAGACGAACGGATTCTTGATATATAATGGAAAGGTACTGTTTTTTTTCTTTATCAGAATCAACTAATCCATCTGTCAGAACTTTAGCATAACCCTGAAGATAAGTGACTGGGGTTCGAAGTTCATGTGAAATGTTTGAGAAAAACGCTCGCCGCGTATCTCGATATCTTTGCAAACTTGCAGCCAGATCATTAATGGAGTGCCCGAGCATACCGATTTCATCTCGACTCCCGACCTGAAGTCTTGTATCCCAGTTTCCTTTTGCCATTTTATCGGTCATTTGCTGCATTCGAAGCAGTGGACGAGAAAGCAGTTTACTCATGATAAGAATCATACCTAAAGCGAGAAAAAACGCGCCAAGTCCAGAAAGCACCAACAAATTTCGAAGTCTCTGCAAAGAATCGTCTATTTTTTTCATGGAAGAGACAATATAAATCGCAGACCCAGTCGTTTTCCCTATTTGTATGGGTTTACCTACAACATAAAACCGGTTTCCATGAACATCATGGTTTTGAAAAGCTACAGAATGACCGGATAGCAGGCGCCGGGTATCGCGTGACCGTATAAAAGACAGATTCGGCTGTTTCTCCCCTGGAAGCGTCAAAATCCTTCCTTCATCATTCAACCAGAAGACCTTTACATCTGAAAATTTAGCAAAAGCTCGAATCATTGATTGTGAAGAAGTATCATTGGATTCTGCCATGGTTGCAAAGTGTGCAGCAATTTCCTGTGTATTGTCCTTCATTTGAGCATCATAGAAATTTGTGAACAATCGATCAACAGCAAGACCGGAGGATACGAGAATCACAATCATCAGCACGATAACAGCCGCGCCCAATTTCAACCCGATTCGATTGATACTCATGATTTTCCGACCTCTGCCTCAAATTTATAACCGACTCCCCAGCTTGTCTGAATCGGGTTATAGACTAAACCGGATCTCTTTAATTTCTCTCTGATATTTTTAACGTGGATATCGACAACACGCGCATCCCCCTCGAAATCATAACCCCATATTTGTTCGATCAACTGTTCACGAGACAGAACACGTCCTTTATTTTTGGCCAGCGTAGCAAAAAGGTCAAATTCTTTATGGGTTAAATCCACCGATTGATCATGAACAAAAACCTGGCGTCCGTCTCTATCAATCGTTAGTGCGGGAAAATTCAGCACATCGTTATTTGTTTTTTCAGTAGAGGTCGAGGATGCGCGGCGAATCAGCGCATGAACGCGGGCAATTAATTCCTCTGGATCAAAGGGTTTTGTCAGATAATCATCAGCCCCGAGTTCCAGCCCCTGGACCTTTTCTTTTGTCTCACCTAGAGCCGTTAACATCAGAATAGGAACGGATTGTGTCTTCCGAATCGACTGGCACACCTCCCAACCATCCATATTGGGCATCATCACGTCAAGGATGACCAAGTCAAAGGAGTGATTTTTAATTTTCAGCATCGCTTCATTGCCATCCGCTGCCTCAACGGTATCAAAACCTTCTTTAGATAAGTAGATGCGTAGCAAATTGCGCAACTTCCAGTCATCATCCACCATTAAGACTTGTAATTTCTTCATACTCATCACCTTCTCTCATCATACAGCAAATTTTCCAGATTACATATATTAACAAATTGGAATCATGCGTAGCATACATTCTAATTCCTTTTTTAAATCCAGTGATACTTTTTTTAAAAAAACTGGATCTCTTCCTATGGATTGTTTGATTAGAAAACGGACTTATTTTTCCACTTTTTTAATAACTTCCTATGACATACACTTAATAAAATCATGCCTATAACAATCCACATCAAAATAAATAAAGCGGCATGTAGAAAAAAGGCTTCCGGGAGGATCATGATCACAGGATCTGTAACCGGATCGAACAGCCAGTAATTATTTCTAAAAAAAGCCTTGTGAAACAAAGTGAAGGATGCATCAAAGTTTAAAGTGAAAGCAGTTAAAGTAACGATAATGAAGAACAGAAGAATGAAAGACGCTTTTTTCAGAACACTGATCATTCCATGCTTAATACCGCAATACAGGCCAGCCACACTAACTAAACCTGTGATGATAAAGAGCAGCTCAATCGAAGTGAAGATCCTTTTGACATCCCCAAAATGAATTTGTCCGCGAACTGAGTAGGGCAGGGATGGAAGTTTAAAGGATTGAGGCCTTGGATCGACAAGATATTGAATCATGTAATTATAGTTTTCCACAATTCTAGCTGTGCTGATACCCGCGATCTTGTCAATACCAAGATACCAAATATCGAAATAGTACAGAGGTTTAAAGAGCAGAGCAAGCTCTATTGACAGGAAAATAATAAACAACGCAAGATTGATGGCAAGCAGGGACTGAAATACACTGGATTTTTTGAAATGCATCCGCACACACACCCATATGAAATATTTTGATCTGAACCACATAAGCCTGAAGAAGTGTAAAAATAGTGGATTCGTATTTCTGTCAGGAAAAGGACTAAGCCTCTCTTTTACGGCTTAGTCCTGAACAGAATTTCATAGACGACCATTAAATTGAAAGCGAACCGTAGTTTTGTAATCAATTTATTGACAATCGAATTTATCTGCTTCTTCTCATGATCCTTCCAAAACTTTTGAATTTGACTTTTGGTGGAGAATTATTTTTTGGGATTGAAATTCTTGAATTTTTAGGAAAAACTTTACTCGTTCCTTGACCCGTATCTGATTTCAAGATTTTCCCCGTATTTCTCTCAACCGAATTAATCGCCTGTCCTACATCTTTTGTAACGCTATTCCTTATTCTTGAGAATGTACTTGAAAACGAGTTCGAGTTATTCCCGGAGCTGCTACGCTTAATAATCGAACCGGTTGTCTGCTTCGTTATTGGAGGGATCGTTTTCTTTTCGCTGGCGGTAGGGGGCTGATACTTTACCATTGGCCGAATTGTATTACCATCCGTATAGCCACGATAATTACCTAGAGCGCCTTTTCCCAATTGATACAATCGATCCAAGAGAACGGCAGACAGATAGCCTTTCAAAAACGACGAACTGTAATTGTTGCGAACAAATTCTTTATTACTTACTTCAATCAGGGTATTATCGGGGTTCTTTTTGTCTCTTTGAAGATCATATAATTCATCAGAATAGACAAGGAACATTTGCTGGTTGTCGTTTCTTGAGATCTGATCCGGCTTCTTTTGGTCGCTTAGTTTCTTGGCTACTTCTGGAACCGACTGTTTGTCAGCCTGATAAATATAGGACTCCTGATTTCCGTTTTTGGATACGGAGGTCAGCGGATAGCCACCGGTAACGGCTAGCTGTCCGGAGCCGGATGCGGAGCATCCGGTTAAAAGGGAAGCCCCGAGTACAATAGCCAATACAATTTTTATGCTGTTTGACAATCGCTTAATCATATTTAACGCTTCCTTTTTTTCATGACTGAATGATCCTGACGTCCATTGGCAGGACATCCTCTCCCTCATACAACATCATCTGGCCAGCCTGCCATTCGATTCGCAGTAGTTTCCAGTTATCTGATTGAAAGTCCCAAAGATAACGTTCACTAGAGGATGCAAAAGGCGTATCACCTGAAGAATGGGCTGCGCCTACCGCTTGATCTTCCATATGATACAATGCCCCTTCCATTTCAATGGTCGTTGGAATCTCATTAATATCTTCCAGACGTCCATCAATCGCTTCATAAAGAGACAGCTCCAGTTTTTCCCTCTTAGCAACCCGTAAATATTTGATCGTACTCCCATCCTTTATCGTAAAAAAAGCTTCCTGGCGTTGCGGGAATAACACTCGACCCGCAACGGTATAACTATTAAGTGAAAGATCAACAATATCACCAATAGATAAAGTGTAAGGAGTTTTTTCTTCAATCGGTGGTTCTGGCTTCTTTACTAAATTGATGATTCGATGAAATAGGGACATTTTTTATCTCCTTTCAACTTGTAAAAATAAAACCGACAGCCGTCTTTTGTAATTTTCTCGGCGTGCCGGCTCATTGATTTGCCTATTGTTATCCCTTATTTTTTATGCTGTTCGATGAGCTGTGCCAGTTCATCTTCGACCTTCTTGTCCTTCCCCAAATTTTCAAACTCTTCATCGATGGATTTTTCTTTTTTATAGACTTCCCCGCTTGCTTCCGCCTCGGCTTCTAGCTGCAATGTTTTTTCTTCCATACGTTTCAGTCCGGCCATCGCTGTATTGGAATCAAAGCCAGACATGGTGTCATTAATCTTTTTCTGCGCCTCGGCGGCGTTAACACGTGCGACAAGAGTTTCCCGTTTATCCTTCAGCTCGGCAACCTGCTTTCGCATCTCGTCTAGTTTTTGACGAAGATTTTCTGCAGACACCTGATTTTGTTCGTAGCGTTCCTTGTACTCAGTCATTTTTCGTTCAGCGTTTTGCTTATCCTCGATAACTCTTCGTGCCAGATCCAAGTCTCCTGTTTCAACAGCTAGGTGTGACTGTTCTTCACGTTTAGCCACAAGAGCTTTTTGTTCCTCGTAAAGGGCCTTGAATTTTTTTTCAAGAGCAATTTGTGCAGCGACTCCCCGTTCAGCTTCTTGTAAGTCCTCCTGCATATCACGCAGGTACTGGTCGGTCATTTTAACTGGATCTTCTGCCTTTTCGATCACAGCATAAATATTTGAAACGGTAAGGTCACGCAGTCTTTTAAATAGTGACATTCAATGAAACCTCCTGATTGTTTTTCATGTCGATATCGGATCCCCTTAAAAGGGTGACCAACACTTTTTTTACCTTATTGACAAGTACATTCGTCATTTGTTGTTTTGTATCAACTACCCCTCCTTCTCTACTGCAATAAGATTACACGTTAAATGTGTAGAAACCATGTAAAAGTGATATTTCTCTAGAAGTTGATAAATTCAAATAAAGTTGTTTACTAGGAGAACTGTGAAGTAGCATTTTTCTGGTGTATAATTAGCCATTCAAGAAAACAGTTGTTTGCTAATGTTGACATACTCGTATTTAACCACGGGTTTCATGACAAAAAACCAGCTAATATCTTGTCAAGGTATTTCTATTAAAATATAAAAGATCGTGTGAAACTGAAAATGTGTACGCCAAATAACCCTCCATATATTGGAAATATTTGGTGGTATACTTGTTTTAGGTTATATCCTGGAAGGGCTCTTTACGTTTTAATAACGCGTAAATCCAATGAGGAATCTTATTTACACAGGCTATTAAGCGACTTTATAGGACTTTCCTTCTTCTCATTTTTTCTGATAAAAGGCACTCATCTTTTTATTAAAAGAGCGTCTTAATCCGATCTGGACGGCTAAGCACAAAGCACGGCGTAGGCGCTTAGAACCTCGTTTGGTGATTCTATTGTTGTTGGCTGTGAACTTACCAGACGAATAAACGCTAGGATCTACGCCGGCAAAGGCAACAAGTTTTTTCGCATGATTAAGCCGGCCAATCTCTCCGATTTCAGATAAAATCATGGCAGCGATTTTTAGGACCAATACCGGGGATCGACTGGATAATCCGATACTCTTCGCTTTCTTGAGCGAAGATTCTGGAGCCCATTATAGACCGTTACATAAAAAGCTGATTATTCCTTCTCAAGTCAGGAACAACCAGCTTCATATATTTTTTATTTATCTTATATTTTGTTGCAGATTACACGTTTTTAATTCTTAAGACACGCATAGCGTTAAGTACTGCTAATAGGGTTACGCCGACATCTGAAAATACGGCTTCCCACATGGTCGCAATCCCCACTGCACCAAGAATAAGGAAGATTCCCTTTACTCCCATGGCAAAGATAATATTTTGCCATACAATACGACGTGTACGTTTAGCTATATTGATTGCTGTTGCAATTTTAGAAGGTTCGTCTGTCATAATAACGACGTCTGCAGCTTCAATCGCTGCATCGGACCCTAATCCTCCCATTGCTATACCTACATCAGCTCTGGCTAATACAGGAGTATCGTTAATACCATCTCCGACAAAAACAAGCTTTTCCTTCGCTGTTTTTTGTTGATCGAGTTTTTCTATCTCATCAACTTTTTGGTCAGGTAATAGTTCTGCATGTATTTCATCCAGTCCAAGCTGACGACCAACTGCCTCGCCTACGGATTTGGCATCGCCAGTCAACATAACCGTTTTCTTAATCCCTAATGCCTTTAGCTTCTGAATCGCACTGGCTGAGTCTTCTTTAACTTCATCCGAGATAACGATGTATCCCCCATATTTTTTATCAATCGCAACATGTATGAGAGTACCGACAACGGATTTTTGTTCAAAGGCAATGTGCTCTCTGTTCATGAGTTTGGCATTACCGGCTAAAATTTCTTTCCCATCGACGGTCACTTGAATACCATGGCCCGATATTTCATTGTAGTCTTGAATGCGACTTTCATTGATTTCTTTTCCATACGCTTTTTGAATCGACAGGGCGATCGGATGACTAGAGTGGATTTCTGCGAAAGCTGCATACTCTAATAATTTCTCTGCCGTAAGACCGTTCTCCGGTTGAATGTTTGTAACGTCAAAGACACCCTTAGTCAATGTTCCGGTCTTATCGAAAACGACATATTTGACATCGTTCAATGCTTCAAGATAATTGCTCCCTTTTACGAGAACACCACTTTTAGATGCTCCCCCGATACCCCCAAAGAAGCCCAAAGGTATGGAAACAACCAGGGCACATGGACAAGAGATCACTAAGAAGACAAGGGCACGATAAATCCACTCAGAGAAGGTTGCCCCTTGTATCACCAAAGGTGGAATAAAAGCTAAAGCCGCAGCCGCAATTACGACGACAGGCGTGTAATAACGAGCGAATTTCGTAATAAAGTTTTCTGTGGGTGCTTTTTTGCTGCTGGCATTTTGGACTAAGTCCAAAATTTTTGCAACGGTCGATTCACCATAAACTTTGGTTACTTCTACCGTTAAGAGACCATTTTTATTAATAAATCCACCGAGCACGTCGTTGCCTACTTCAATTTCTCTTGGAACAGATTCCCCGGTCAGAGCTGATGTATCAACCATCGAACGACCATCTATAACTTTTCCATCAAGAGGCACTTTTTCACCAGGCTTAATCATAATGACATCGCCAACGCTGATGTCCTCAGGTGCAACTTTTTTGATGTCATTATTCACTTTTAGATTAGCGTAATCCGGACGAATGTCCATTAGTGCACTGATCGACTTGCGTGAGCGATTGACAGCAATGCCCTGAAACAGTTCTCCGATTTGATAAAAGAGCATAACAGCCACACCTTCAGGAAACTGTCCAACAGCAAAAGCCCCTAGAGTCGCTATCGTCATTAAGAAATTTTCATCAAATACTTGTCCTCTGAGGATGTTTCTAAAAGCCCGATAAACGATATCGCCACCGATGATGGCATAGGCGATCACAAACAGCGAAACATCCAAAATGAAAGGAATGGGTGAGAGAGCTGCAATAGCTGTCAACGCCCCACTCACCGCTAAACGAATAATCAGTTGTTGTGTATTACTGCTCTCATGATCATGACTGTGTTCATCACTCTTACCCTTAGATCCCAAGGTAACTTTGACCTCAGGTTCAACGCGTGTTACAGTTTGCTTAATGTCATCGATCAACTTATCTGTTTTTACCGCACCTGTAGGTTCGACAAACAATTTTTGTGTTGCAAAATCAACAGTTGAAGTTTTTATTCCATTAATTTTCCCCACTGCTCTTTCAATCTTTTTAGCACAACTCGCACAATCGATGCCTTCCAAATATATTGGAGCCATTACTACCTTCTTTTCGATCCTTTTTTCAGTATCTGTAGCATTTTTATTTATTTTTGCTTCTGGTGTACTCAATTGAATTCCTCCCTTCTCCACATTATTTATTCTTTGATATGATCATAAGCCTGAACTAAAATCTGCATCACATGCTGATCTGCCAGTGAGTAGTAAACGACTTTTCCTTCTTTCCGGTTCTTGACCAATTTCGCTTGCTTAAGGATGCGTAATTGGTGAGAAATGGCAGACTGTGTCATATCCAGCAAATATGCCATATCGCAAACACACATTTCAGATTGATACAGTGCACGCAGCAGACGAATTCTCGTACGATCACCAAATATTTTAAACAGATCAGCCACATTTTCTAAGTCTTCATCGTTTGACATAGCTTTGCTTACTTTTTGAACGACGTCTTTATGAATAATGGTCTGTTCACAAATTTCCACATCAATGTTTGAACCCATTTTTGTTCTTACCACGAGAACACCACCTTTTTAATGAAATATATGAGCAACTATTCAAATGAAAGGTACAAAATTATCATTTTCTCTTTTCATATAAAGTGTTAACCAATTTTTGTTCCACATTCCTGACAAAATTTTGCACCGTTTTCAATAGGCGACTTACAACTCGGACAAACCGCTATTGATTGTAGGTTATTTCCACATTCATAACAAAACTTGGCGGTAGCACTGTTAGAAGCACCGCATTTTTGACAGACAATTACACGGGAATCATTGTGAAAAACGTTGGGTCTGTCGTTTTGGTAGGGTGGATAATCACTATAATGGTCGTTGCGACGATGGTCATGCTCTTCATCATGATGATTATCACCACGATAACCATATCTACGGCGATCGTGGTGTTTTCCATGATGATCGTCGTCGCGATCTCCAAATAAACGCTCAAAAAAATCTGACATTTTTATGCCCCCTCGTTTATTCAACTTTGTAATCACTTGCGTTAATTATCTTTAATGATCATACACATGAACGTATGATCATATGTTCAATTAAATTATATCTCATACAATTGATTTGTCAATTTCAATTGTATTTTTTCTTGTCAGACTAGCTTTCCATAAAAGGAAATGATCATTTTACAGATTTATTAAAGCTTAAGAATGTGCCAGAACGGTCGCTATTGTTAGCGTTGGGCAACACTTTTTCATGTCAATTAATTTTGTATCATCATCAAAAATGGTTGCTGTAGACACACATGGGTTTGGGTTGTTAAGATGAACGGAATGGTTGGAAAGAAGGCGCTAACATGATACAAGAAAAATACATGAACTTAAAGCGTGGAGAACGAGGAGCAATCATCAGCATTGTTGCGTATCTCTGCTTATCAAGTTTAAAACTCTTTATCAGTTTTTCGACTGGATCACAAGCACTTAGAGCTGATGGGTTAAATAATTCAACTGACATTATTGCCTCCCTTGCTGTACTCATTGGATTGAGACTATCTCAGCGTCCAGCTGACAGCGATCATCTCTACGGTCATTGGAAAAGCGAAACCATAGCATCCATGGTCGCTTCCTTTATCATGATGGCTGTAGGATTACAAGTGTTGCTCGACGGTATTTTATCCATGTTCCAAAGGAATGAAGAAGCACCTGATATTATTGCTGCTTGGACAGGGCTGTTTTGTGCGGCTGTAATGTTTTTTGTTTATCGATATAACAAAAATCTGGCGACAAAAACAAATAGTCTATCGGTTATGGCTGCAGCAACGGATAATCTCTCAGACGCTTGGGTCAGCATCGGAACATCCGTTGGAATATTTGGTTCCCAGTTTAATCTTCCTTGGCTTGACATACTGACCGCTATTTCCGTAGGAATCCTTATTTGTAAGACAGCCTGGGATATTTTTAGAGAATCCTCCTATAACCTGTCTGATGGATTCGATGAAAAAAAGATTAACGCTTATCAAAAATCAATTTTGTCCGTTAATGGAGTTGAAGAAATTAGGAATATAAAAGCAAGAAATTACGGTAATAATGCAGTTGTTGATCTTGTCATTATCGTTGATCATAATTCTGCACTAACAGATGCTCATGAAATCTCAACCCAAGTTGAGCAGGTATTGATCAAAAAATATGGGATTTATGAGGTTAATGTCCACGTCGAACCTAAACCGATTGTAACTGGATAATTTTGAATAGGCGTCCTTATATAATTAGTCGTTTGAAAGAAGCATATACCTTTGAACCGGTTATATGGTTACTGCAGGTCGAGTCCCCAGGTTTATGTCGCAAGACAATTTAATAATGAGACAATGAAGTACGTTCCTAGACTTCATTCGTCTCAACATATACAATAAAAAGCAAGGGTAAGAAGGTGTTCATTTGGAGAATGAGCTTAGATATCATCTAATCACAGGAAAAGATGATGCAAATTTTTGTAAGAGAATTTCTAAATTGCTTGATGAAGGTTATAAATTGTATGGATCTCCATCAAGCACATTTGATGGAGAAGACGTAATTGTAGCCCAAGCTGTTATCTCACAGAAGCAAGTAATCTCTCAAACTGACGTTCCAATATGATCCACATTAACTAAATCACCATTTTCATCGTTAAGCGATCATTACACTGCATGAATCAAAAAAAGTAATCCACACGTTTGTGCTCCTGTCGTGGATTGCTTTTTTCAACAGTTCTTAGCTCAGCAAGATATATTATGCTCTTATATCAATGTAAAAAGGATATTATGTTAGACATCCTTTACTGATGCGGGTTCTCAGACGCCTTGTTATAACTTTCCAGGGAATGCAGAATCAAAGCTACCCGCTTTTTTACTTTAATTCATTGTCTTGTTTCTTTTATGGTATTAAAAAAAGTGCCGCTAACCCATTTCGGGCGAGGCACTTCTTAACAATTAATTCTGTCCGACAACATCGTATCCTTGTTCTTCAACTGCTTCCTTCATCTTACTGAACTGAACCCTTGCCTCATCATATTCAACTGAGGCCTTACCTTTTTCAAGATCCACTGAAACAGCAGATACACCATCTAATCCTTTTAAAGCATTTGTAACTGAGGCCTTACAATGTCCGCAATGCATGCCCTTTACATCAAGTGTCGTCTTTGTCATCGTTTCAATCTCCTTTTTTATACTGAAAATTTTTTATTTAAAGATGAATGGACAGATTTAAACGTCAGTGCTGTCCAACAACATCGTATCCTTGTTCTTCGACGGCTTCTTTCATTTTGTCGTATTGTACTTTCGTTTCATCATAGTCGACAGCGGCTTCACCTGTTTTCAGATCAACGGAAACAGCAGATACCCCGTCCAGACCATTCAATGTTTTGGTCACCAGATTCTTGCAATGGTCTCCCATCATACCTTTAACATCAAGCTTTGTTTTTGCCATAAGTCGTCAATCTCCTTTTCATCTTTTTTGATGCTCTACAGCTTCTCAGTCAAAAAGCCTTTCAATTTCAGACTTTGACCCGTTTCAGACGTAAACTGTTCGTCACGACGGATACGGAACTAAAGGCCATGGCAGCGCCGGCTACCCAAGGCGCAAGCAGGCCGAGTGCGGCCACTGGAATGCCAACCGTATTATAGAACAGTGCCCAGAACAAGTTCTGACGTATGTTCCGCATCGTTTTCCGACTCAAATCAATCGCTTTTGGAATATGAAGCAGATCGCCACCGACCAATGTGATATCAGCTGCCTCAATTGCCACGTCTGTTCCAGTGCCAATTGCCATGCCGATATCTGCTGTAGCCAATGCCGGAGCGTCATTTATTCCATCACCAACCATGGCTACCTTCAGTCCCTTTTCTTGCAGAATTTTCACTTTAGCTGCTTTTTCCTCGGGAAGAACCTCGGAAAACACATGGTCAATGCCTGCCTGTCTGGCAATCGCCTGAGCCGTCCGCTCATTATCGCCCGTAATCATATACACCGAAAGACCACGTGTCTTTAATTCTTCAATGGCTTGCTTCGAAGATGTCTTGATCGTGTCTGCAACGGCAATAATACCCTGAAGCTTGCCATCGTAGGCAACAAACATTGCCGTTTTCCCTTCAGATTCAAGCTTCTTCATCCGTTCCTCAGTCTCAGAATAAGAAATGTCTCCCTCTTTCATCAGCCGCCGTGTGCCGATTGCTATTTCCTTCCCGGAAACAGTTGCTTTAATACCATAACCGGCAAGAGCTTTGAACTGATCCGGTGATGGGAGATCCGGGCTGCTTTGCTTTCCATAGGTAACAATCGCCTGCGCCAGCGGATGTTCACTGGCTGATTCTGCTGAAGCAGCAAGCGTTAAGAGTTCTTCTTTTGCTGCGCCATTCAGTGCAAAAATGTCAGTAACTTCCGGTTTACCATTAGTAATTGTCCCCGTCTTATCGAACAGAATAGCCTGCAGACTTTGGGTTGTTTCGAGATATTCACCTCCTTTAAAAAGAATGCCGTTCTCAGCCCCCTTGCCGGTTCCAACCATGATGGATGTCGGCGTTGCCAAGCCTAAAGCGCAAGGGCAGGCAATCACAAGGACACTAATAGCCGCAATCAGTGCTGGGGCAAACTGACCGGGAGTGACAAACAGAATCCAGACAAGAAATGCCAGCACCGAAATACCGATCACAATCGGGACAAAGATACCCGAGATACTGTCAGCGAGCCGCTGGATCGGTGCTTTTGATCCCTGGGCTTCCTCAACAATCTTGACAATCCCGGCAAGTGCCGTATCTTTCCCTACTTTTTCAGCCTTCATGGTCAGCGTTCCATTTGCATTCACCGTTGCGCCGATTACTTTGTCATCTTTTCCTTTTTCGACAGGAATGGATTCACCGGTAATCATTGATTCGTCAACAGAAGAACGGCCGTTGACAACGATACCATCTACAGGTATTTTTTCTCCAGGTTTGACACGTAACAAATCACCGACAGCAACCTGATCGATCGGTACTTTTCGTTCCTTCCCGTCCTCAATGATTGTCGCCTCTTTGGCTTGCAGTCCCATCAGTTCAGTAATCGCCGCAGTCGTCCGCCTTTTTGCACGTGATTCAAAATATTTACCCAACAGGACAAGCGTAATTAAAATCGCACTCGTTTCAAAATACAGCTCAGGATTGGTGAGTCCGCCGAACTGATAACGGAATGTCTCGAACGCGCTATAAAAGTAAGCAGCACTTGTACCCAGTGCAACCAGAACATCCATATTGGCACTCTTATTTAATAGAGCCTTTGTACCACTGATATAAAACTGGCCGCCAATGTAGAACTGCACAATACCAGCCAAGATGAGCTGGAACCATGGATTCATCAGAAACTGAGGGATCGGTAGGCCTGTGTTAAAGGGCAAGTGTGCAATCATTGTGTAAAGCAACGGCAGCGAAAGAACAGCGGACAAGACCAGTTTCTGCAGCTTTCTTTTAAGTTCCTTCTCTTTTTCGTCCGTCGCCTGTTCTTGTTTCGGGACAGCCTTGTAACCGAGTTTCTTGACTTGATCATAAATCGCAGTAGGTTCGGTGATCCCGGGCTGAAAGATCACAGTTCCAGACTCAGTCGCCAGATTAACCTGGGCTGATACTACACCTGCCATACGGCTCAATCCCTTTTCAATACGCGCGGCACAAGAGGCACAGGTCATGCCGAGAATATCCGTATCCAACCTTTGCGTTCGCACGCCGTAACCCAGCTTTTCAATCTTTTGTACAATGTCCGTGGGTTTTGATTTTTCCTCATGGATGGTCACCTTCGCTTTTTCCAATGCGAGGTTGACATTCGCTTCGACGCCATCCATCTTATTGAGCGATTTTTCAATCCTTGTCGAGCAGGAAGCACAGGTCATCCCTGTAATCCCAATCTGCATTGCCTTTGAACTCATCCATTTCATCCCCTTATATCCGTTCATCCAGAAGTCAATGTAAACCCCCAGAATAAATGATTTGTATTTATTCCAACTAAAAATTCAGGTTAGCAGCTCCTGCCATCTTCTTTCAGCTTCATTATACCCATGGGGGGTATATGTGTCAAATGATAAATTGAGCGA
>NZ_BJMS01000026.1 GCF_006539285.1 Sporolactobacillus inulinus | reverse complement strand
TTTTATAACCCCTAAAAAATCTAAAAAATAGTGCATAAAAAAACGAGCTGGGAGACCCAACTCGCGTGCTGCTTCACTAAATCAATTATTTTTTTGTGGTACCGGATCTTTGCCCAGAAAAGCCGTGTAAAACCAAATCGTCTTATCCAGCTTATTCTTGATTGCAATAAGTGTATCATTCGTGACTGCATCACCTTCACGGTCAGAAATAACAATCCCCTCTTCCAGCTCATCGCGAAGTAATACGAGATCGTCAACCGCTGTCTGAACCATTTCCTTCTCACTTAACGGATTGATATACGGTTGTTCCTTAAGGCTCGCATGTTCCAGAAACTCACGTAATGTCGAATATGGCCGCCCGTTAATTTGAAGCAGACGTTCTGCCAATTCATCGAGAATTTCCGTGGTTTGATTATATAGTTCTTCAAATTTCACATGCAAGGTGAAAAAATTTGCACCTTTCACATACCAATGCAGTTGATGCAATTTTGTATAAAACAATCCATAATTTGCAACTTGCTTATTCAAAAAAGTTTTCGTTGTTGTTTCTTGTTGAATAGACATTAAAACAGCTCCTTGTTATTAATATTTATCTTTATGTAATGATTATAATTTAAATAGCATTTTTTGTCTAGCGTATTGTTTCAAGAATATTTTTAGCTATCGCCACAATTTTGTGCCGATCTGTTTTCATTTACAGAGCCAGGTTTATCATCTTTATTGCAAGATCCTTGAGCTTCCTCTTCCTATAATAAGATGTCCATCGAGGAGACAAAAAATAAATTCATTTTGGTTGACAGTGTTAACCTTTATCGGTACCATATAAAACAGTTAACACAGTTATCTATCCTATGGAGGTTCAATAAATGGAGCTTGACTCGATCAAATCCCTAATTAGTGCCTATGAAGAGGTTTCGATTTATACATCCAATAAGATCCATGAAGCCGTTGAGGGCGTGCTTCGCTCCCATGGCATTACTTATGAACAGATGTGCTTGCTGCGCATGATTTATCGTCATCATGGAATTAGCTCAATCCAGATTTCAGAAGCACTGGATATTAACAAAAGCGGCGTCAGTATTCGCGTCAATCGGTTAATAGCGAAAGGATACGTTGAAAAACAAAAGATTGATAATCGCAGTTTTGGCCTGTATATCACAGCCAATGGTCGTGCTATCTTACAAGAAGGTGAGCAAAAGATCCATGACCTTGTCGGCAAATGGATTGAAGAAGTCGGTGAAGAAGACAGTAAGGAATTCATCCGAATTTATACGAAAATCAATGAAACGATTCGGAAACAGAAGGTGGAAAAATGAAGAAAGTAATCAAGCTTCGATGGGTTTTGCTGGCCATTTGGGTTGTTGGTCTGGCGGCATTGATCATAACGCAACCGAATATGAATCAGCTCGTCCGTGATAAAGGCGGCTATGCGCTTCCAAATGATTATTCAAGCAGTGTCGCCGGCAGAATTGAAAAGCAATTCAATGGTGATCAGAACACGACATCATACATTGCAGTGTTCCATTCTGATCAAGGATTATCAGATAAGAAAATGGATCATATCAAAGAAACACTGCAAAAAATAAGGGCGGATCAGAAAGACCTCCATATCAATAATGTCGTTGACAGTTTTGAACAGACCGATTTAAAGAGTCAACTGGTCGCAAATAACAACAAAACGCTCATGGCAGTCTTTCAAGTGGAAAACACGAACGATGTGACCGTCCATCAATTGCGCGCCAAAATGGATACGCAAATCAAAACGGAAGGAGTCAAGACCTATCTTACGGGTCAAGAACTGATCAATGACGATATGAGTACCTCCGCGGAAGCCGGACTGCAAAAGACGGAATGGATTACCGTTGTATTCATACTTGTTGTTCTTTTACTCGTCTTCCGTTCACTGATCGCACCATTTATTCCGCTCGTCACCGTAGGAATCAGTTACATCGTTGCTCAGAGTGTGGTTGCATTCCTGATCAAATATTTTGACTTTCCGGTCTCCAATTTTACACAAATTTTCATGGTTGCCATCATGTTCGGGATTGGAACGGACTACTGCATCTTACTCATGAGCCGTTTTAAGGAAGAACTTGCAAAAGGAAAGGACAAAACCCGGGCAACACAGGAAACTTTTAGAACCGCCGGTAAAACCGTTCTGCACAGTGGGATTCCGGTCTTCATCGCGTTCCTGTCTCTTGCTTTTGTTCAATTTAGTCTTTACCGCAGCGCGATCGCCGTCGGTGTCGGTGTTATCTTCTTGCTGTTAGCACTTTTCACCTTGCTGCCTCTGTTTATGTCCACGTTGGGCAAACAGTTATTCTGGCCGATGGTCGCTAAAATCAAAGAACCGAAGAGTCCGCTTTGGGCAGGTGCAGGTAATCTTGCGTTTACGCGTCCGCTGATTGCACTTTTAATTGTTGCTGCCTTCCTCGTTCCGCCGATTCTGACTTACAATGGTCAATTATCTTTTAACTCACCTGAAGAGCTTCCTGACCATTATGCAGCAAAGGAAGGATTTGACGTTGTCTCAAATGACTTCGGTCCGGGAAATATATCCCCAGCAACCATCTACTTAAAAAATGATGATAACATGAAAACAACGGATTATATTGCACTCATTGAACGGATTTCAACTGAACTAAAGACGGATGCAAATGTGTCAAAGGTCATGAGTATTTCCCGTCCTTTGGGGGATCGATTAAATGATATCTATGTTGCGAAACAGTCACAATCACTGCACAATGGTTTATCGGATGCCTCTGACGGCTTAGGCACCTTACAAAAAAGTCTGAACGACACAAGTAAGAAAATTGATGCCTCGCAGCCTCAGCTTGCAGCCGTACAAACCGGAGCTGACAAACTGCAAGTCGGCACAAACGATACAAAAAAAGGCGTTCAAGATCTGCAATCTGCACTGGCAAAGATTTCCGACGGAATTAAAAAGGGATCAAGCGGAACCGGTGAAATCAGGACGCATGTTCACGATGCGCAAAAGCAACTGGCACAGCTGCAGACGGGGCAGCAGCAACTTCAAAACGGGTATCAAAAAGTTGCTCAGAGCTTGAAGACGCTCTCCGATCAGCTCGGAAAATTTTCAAGCGGGTCAAGCGCTCAGCCGGCCATCGATACAACACAATTAAAGAAAACCTTAGCACAAATTCAATCGGGTCTGCAGGCATACGCAGCGGCACACCCTGAAGCGATGCGGGACCCTAATTTCAGAACAATGGCTGCTGGATTGCAAAAGCTTCCGGATGAGATGAACCAGCTGCAGTCCTCGATCCAGTCTGAAGCAGCGAAACAGTCGCAAGCAGCACAAGGACAAATCAGCCAACTCAATAAGAACATCCAAGCGCTGGCAGACGGAATGAACACCCTGAACGCCCAGTCTGCCAAAGTCTCCGATGGACTTAGCGCTTTTAAGTCCGGTTTGGCACAACTCGATACTGGCCTCGCTCAACTGGAAAACGGGTTAAACCAGGCAAGCAATGGTCAAGCGCAAGTGATTGCCAACACCCCGAAGATTACTAATGCCTTAACGCAAATTGCATCGGGTCAAGAAAAACTGAAGAATGGATTTTCTGATGTTCAAGATCAGATGAAAGACCTGTCTAGTGGATTATCCGAAGGTGCAAACGGGACCAATAAAATTCAAGGCGGTCTTCAATCGGCAAACAAGTTAGTCGGCAGCTGGTCAAAGCTTCCTTATGATCAGTCGGGCATCTATGTACCTGAACAGATTTTTAACGATAAAGATTTTAAGACCGCCCTTGATCAATACATGAGCAATGATGGAAAGATCACAACCATTCAAGTGACCATGAAGGAAGATCCGTATACCAATAAAGGGATTGCTGATCTGCGCAACCTGAAAAAAGAACTTCCATCAATTCTAAAAGGAACGAAGCTCGAAAATGCTCAGATTGGGGTCAGCGGTATCGCCAGTGTTAATAGCGATTTGAAACAACTTGTAAGTTCTGACTATCAAAAAGCCGTTACCTTTGTCATTATCGGCGTCTTTATCGCACTCGTTATCGTGCTGCGCTCGCTCAGCATGCCGATCTATTTAATGGCATCGTTGCTGCTCACCTATTTCGCGTCAATGGGCTTCACAGAGCTGATCTTCACTAAGCTCTTTCACTTCTCAGGGTTGACGTGGACGACGCAATTTTTCGGCTTTATCGTCCTCGTAGCCTTGGGCATTGACTACTCAATCTTTGTCATGACACGATTTAATGAGTATGCAAATCAAGCAATAAAGGAACGCATGCTGCTCACGTTGTGGCATATGGGAAGTGTAATCTTCTCCGCTGTTTTGATCCTCAGCGGTACTTTTGCGGCAATGATGCCTTCCGGAATGCTGTCACTCGTTGAAATTTCAACGGTTGTTATTATTGGTTTAGTGCTTTACGCAGCGATCTTAATTCCATTGTTCATTCCGATAATGGTAAAATTGCTTGGTCGCGGCAACTGGTGGCCGTTTATGGAGCGTCCGAAAAAATCGGTACCTTTAGATGATTCACCATCCATATAAAATGTAAATGAAAGAACATAAGAAAAACCGGGCAAAAAGCGCCCGGTTTTTTTATTGTTTCCTTTTTTTGTCCAAGCGCTTTAAAAATTAAAGTTGCCCGATGCGTAATAGTAAATTAATGTTGCAACCACATCAACGGCACAGATAATCGCGATGATGGTTACAATTTTACCGCCTTTTTTCTTCCCTTCTTCCGACTTGAGCGTCTTTTTATTCATAACCGCACCTCCAAGAACATTAGGTTGTTTCTTTTGTTATAATGATGATTGATCACGATTGCGATCCGCTTTTTCAAACCACGTTGTTTCGTACATTGATTCATATGAGAAACCTCTGTTTTTTTACTAGTTTAACATAAAATCAAAGAAATAAATGACATGCAATTCTGATTCATTTCGAATCTTTTAATCTATGGATAAAATTTCAATCTTTTTTTAAATGGAATGCAATCTTTTCTCTTGCGCCATGAGGTAAACTTAATCTATAGCTATTAAGCAATGTGAGCAGTTTGTTCGTAACGACAAAGAAACAACGCTCGCCTCAGCAACATGGCGAAACACATCATTCACGGAGGGCGAGTTCACTTGGAATTAAACACGAAACGCCGCTATATGGGCGGGTTAGATGGGCTGAGGGCGATTTCGGTTCTCGCTGTCATTGCCTATCATATGAATCTGCCCTGGGCTGGCGGCGGTTTTCTCGGAGTCGGTGTCTTTTTTGTTCTATCCGGCTATCTGATTACTGATCTTTTGATTGAAGAATGGGAAAGATCCGAAACCATTAATCTCAAACGGTTTTGGATCAGACGCGCAAGACGACTATTGCCTGCAATGATCACTGTGGTCACAATTATATATGGCTATGTTTTTTTCTTCCAGCCAAGCTTGCTGCATGAAACGCAGATGGATGCCGTTGCCGCGCTCTTTTATTTCAGTAACTGGTGGTCGGTCTTTCATCATCAATCCTATTTTGACAGTTTTATGAATCCTTCACTTCTGAAACATTTTTGGTCCTTGGCAGTTGAAGAACAATTCTATCTTATTTGGCCGCTCCTTGTCCTGTTTGTCCTTCGATTGTTTAAAAGTAAAAAAGCCCTCTACATACTTACCCTTGTTTTAGCTGCAGGGTCCTTACTGTGTATGGGACTGCTCTATCACTTCGGTACGGATCCGAGCCGCGTTTATTATGGAACCGACTCGCGGGCATTTTCATTGCTTTTCGGTGCAATTCTTGCTTGTATTTGGCCAAGCCGTCATCTAACCGGAAGCAAAGCGCAGGGCATTTTTCTTGATGGAATGGGTGGCCTTGCCCTTCTGTTTCTGTTCTTATGCATCGGTTATGTCGACGCCTTCGAACCTTTTCTCTACAGCGGCGGTCTCGGTTTGTTTTCTATTGTGGTTGTGGTTCTAATCTCAGCACTTGCCCATCCATCTACCCTGCTTGGCAAGTGGATCGGTGCCAGACCACTGCGTTGGATCGGTGTACGTTCTTATGGAATGTATTTATGGCATTACCCCATCATACAACTCACAACGCCTGCAAATCAGGCAAACGAGGTCCATCCGCTGCGTATCGTGATACAGTTAATCTTAATTATCCTTGTCTCTGCATTGTCTTATCGTTTGATTGAACAGCCGATTCGGCGCAGAAATCGTGCAAGCAGCGGCTGGTTGATTGTCCAGCAGGCAGGCATCGGTCTATTCGCACTGTTTCTGATTTTTTCGGGAACATCCGTTGCGGCCAGGCATGCGCTTCGGTTCCCGGTTCATTCTAAACAGGCGGCAGTTGTGCAGCACCCCCAGCATAAAGGAACACAAGCGGACAAGCAGGATGAACCGGGAGATGCAAAAGGGCAGACAAGCCATGCAAAACAGAAGCAACAGGCAACGAAGAAAAAAACAAAAAGCAATAGTGAAGCACAAACACAAAGTCCGCCATCACGCAGCGCCAACTCATTTACCAGTGGAAAAGTCACTGCGATCGGTGATTCCGTCATGCTCGGCGCCGAACCTTATTTAAAAAAATCAATTCCACAGCTCACGATTGATTGTAAGGTGGGCAGACAGTTCCGAGAAGGATTTACCACGCTCAATCAATTAAAACAATCTGGTGCCCTCGGTCGTTATGTGATCATTGAACTCGGAACAAACGGTCCATACGATCAAGAAGAAATGGATGAATTAATCCGCTTAATCGGCCCGAATCGCAAAATTGTTCTAATCACAATTCGCGTTCCGCGACCATGGGAACGCGTCGTAAACCAAATGATTCAGCAAACAGCTGCGAAACACAAAAATGTCACATCCGTTGACTGGCATCAGGCAAGTGCGGGACAAGCATCTTATATCGGCAGTGACGGCGTTCACCTGTCGATTACCGGCGCAAGGAAGTATTCAGCACTGATCGTTCATGCCCTTCTTCAACTGGTTTAAGCATCTATCTCGCTGTTCTTGTCTCGCAAACAATGATAAAGAGAGCGTCTCACAAATCTACTGATTTGTGAGACGCTTTCTTATTATTTGGGGAGTGATCCGATAAAAAGGCTAAGCCAATCTGTAAGGGTTTACATTTATCTAGCCAGCTCCGTGATCATTTTGTTACTTGATCTGTTCCTTCAGTACCATAGCGGTTAGTTTTTCAAACCATTCTTTATCATAGGTAGCCAAAGCCAAATCAATTAAGCTATTCAATTCTTGGTTCGTAAGCGCATCGTGATTAGGGAGTACATCTTCAAAAGAAATTTCGAGCCACTTCATTCGCGGATGGTTTTCGCACTGTGTGACACGCAGCTTGCACCGTTTAAAGTCAGGATAAATTGATGTCACGAAACCAATGCAATCATGCTTCCCCATATATTTTGTGTGAACCCACTGTCCCATTTCCATGGCTGATCGCCTCACTCTGTCTCAAGTTGCCTGGCCATCATCACACTTCCAAGAATGTATCTGCTCTTAGCATATGATGCAAATCCGTTTCCTGCCACAGATCCAAGCCTGTTTGACACAAGAAATAATCATTTTCGCAATTCTTTTGATTGGAACATCATCTTCCCCCGAAACAAACAGGCTTCATGGTATGATAAAGAAAATGAATTTCCCTTAGAGGAAGCCAGGTCATTGGAGGCACTAGATCATGGCATATATCCATTTATTCATCTCTGTCAGTCTGCCCATCCTGATAATCTGTACATGCGGTGCTCTATTGCAAAAGAAACAGCCCATCGATACCAAAATGCTGGCGAATATCAGCTTATACATACTCGCACCCGCCCTAATCTTATCCGCACTTTCACAGTCGCATTTAAAGGGATCCAATGTGCTCCACATCTTTGCTTTTTCACTGATTATGACCGCTGTTCTTTGGCTGCTCGCCGTTGTTGCCGCAAAATGGATGCATTTATCCGAGGGGAGCAAACGGGCATTAACGTTAACACTCGTCTTTAGCAACGCAAACAACTACGGACTTCCGGTTCTTTTGCTTGCATTTGGTCAATCCGGATTTTCACTTGGCGCCATTTATGTCATCGGTCAGATTATTCTCGTCAATGTTCTTGGTAGCTACATTGCATCCCGTGCCGAAATGAGTGGTAAAGCAGCGTTGGTCCACATCGTAAAATCGCCGCTTATCTATGCATCCTTGATTGGTTTTCTCTTTGCATTTCTGCAGCTGCCGCTACCAAGCGGAATGGATACTGCAGCTCAAATGCTCGGCGCAGCCTATCCTGTGCTCGTTCTATTGATCCTTGGAATAAAATTAGGTCATACCCGTTTGGCAGGAATTCGCCGACTCGATGTTTGGGGCGGCGTGCTGCTTCGCTTGCTGCTGGTCCCACTTATCGCTAAAGGCGTCTTATTCCTGCTGGGGATTCACGGCATGCTTGCCTCAGTTTTATTCGTTGAGGTCAGCATGCCGGCTGCCGTAAACAGCGTTATGTTAATCGAAAAATTTAATGGAGACTCTGAGCTCGCGTCTCTGATCGTAACCCTTACAACCGTTCTAAGTTTCATTTATCTTCCCTTTCTCATTCGCATTGGATGAGTTGAAAAGCAGTCGCTTCCAGTTGATTCCTAAATGCCTAAAACGTAAAAAAAGACGTTTGCATCAGATGAGTATGCGTTGCGGACGCGGAACGAATCATGATGATTTCTGCATGAAAGACGCCTTTCTGCTCATTCCCCCATACACGAATGGGTACGTTGTGATGCAATCGAGAGAGATGATCTAAGGAACGCTGCCGATAAACCGCTTGTTCCGGTTGATGAGCACGGGCATTTTCTTCGGTATAAATCTGCGTTGCCGCACTTAGTTGAACAGAAAGATTAACTTTCCCCTGATTGTCGTCTGTCTGTAAAATCAGTGTTTTTCTGCTGCTCGCAAGCAGCGTTCCTGCGTAATCCGGAATGCCTAGTGAACGAATCACTGCTCGCTGCGCTTGACTCGATGAATTTGCATGGCTCATTTCTGTAAACTGAACCATGAGCGTGCAGAAAATGATTAATGAAATAACGACCAGACGATGGTTTCTCTTCTGATGATTAATTGCCAGCCAATCGGACAACAGATGCCACAGTGCAAATCCGAGAATACTGCCCATCATGCAAAGAATCAAATCATCAATATTTGCATTTCCAGTCGCAAAGAAGAATTGAATCGTTTCGATCAATGTTCCAATCAACAAGGACAGCCCGATAAACCGTTCGAATTCCATCGGCTTTCGTAGTAGAATCGGAACAAAAACGCCCAATGGCAGTGCAGCCGTAAAAATCTGAACAACACTGAATAGAGCGGAACGAAACTCCTGATCGTGCTGGTCCGCCAAGTAAAACAAAGTGTTCACAAAGTTCATCGGTACCAAATTATAAGCCTGAACGTTAAATTGCGGACCGGATCTATTAGGCGCTAAATGTAAAGGCGCCACTAAATTCATTCTGCTCAATGACCATAGGTAGAGAATAAAAAGAATCCATAGAAAACAGGACAGCCATTTCTGGCGATTCCGCCATACTGAAAGGACTCCCAATTTCTCGACTTCTTTCCCACAATCGGCTGATTTTCCCATGATGTGCCCCTCCTTGCTTTCAGACGATTTAATGCTGCATTGCATCAAATAGGTCGTTCTAAAAATTAAGCGTGCTGCTTACGAAACAATCCCTTTTTCTATGTAAAAAAGCACCTTTTTCCTAGAATTCAACAATTATGATTCTATTAAAGCATTGAAAAGGAGACATTCAGGTTACAAAATTCTTATGAGTTTCTTAAATTTATCGTTTCGCACAAATACTTAGATAAACGGGGCAAAAAGCGCTCGATCCTTAAGCCATGCTATGTGGCGCCTACGCTAGGGTTGCCCCCAGCAAAAGCGCGCAGACTACGGGCGATCCGAAAACCTCCTCGGGTAAACCGGAGAATTTCCTAGCTTGCTGATCCCGCAGAATCCCGCGCACCTGCTTTACCTGAAAAAAAAAGAGCACCGGCTTGTACAGCCGGTGCTCTATAATACTTATCGAATACCAATCAACTGGTCTTGTTGATTCGTTGCGTTATGCAGCTTCTTCCCTTTTTTTCAACTGCTCAGTCAACCAGCCACTCTTAATCCCCCAGAGATAAAAGAAGTAGCTGAATACAGCAATGACGAGAAAATCATAACCGAATGGGATGAGATTTAATCCTCCGAATTTATTGCTCCCGATCCAAGAAATCAGAACCATAAACCCGAGATAAACGATGAGCCAGATTCCTGCTTTCAGATCTTTTTTGAAGCCTTTAAATTGGTTTTTTGCCTGATAGTAGAAATAGATAGGCAACCCGATAAAAATAATGAAGGTGACTTTACCTGTCAGCGGCCAAGTTGCCCAATAATAGATCATTGACGCCGCAATAAAAGCAATTGGCGCAATCACATGCATTCCTTTTATTCGCAGCGGACGCTTAATCTTACCACCGAATTTTCTAAATACCATGACACAAATCGGACCGGTAACATAGGAAATCAATGTAGCAACAGAGATCACACTAGCGAGTGATCCCCATCCCCTGAATAGAAAAAGGAACAAATAAGATACACCAAGATTCAGCCACATCGCTGCGCGTGGGACACCGTAAACGGAATTGATCGTGCCAAAAACAGGAGGGAAAAACCCATTGCGTTCCATCCCGTAAATCATACGGGCGGTTGTTGCTGTATACGTAATTCCCGTCCCTGACGGCGACACAAACGCATCTGCAAACAGCAAGAGTACGAGCCAGTTTAATCCGAGTGCCATCGCTAAGTCAGCAAATGGTGAACTTAGGCTAAGATTTGACCATCCATTAGCCAGCATGTCTGGAGTAACACCGCCAACAAATGTGATTTGCAGCAGAACATAGATTAGTCCGGCAATAAGAATGGAGCTGATTACTGCAATAGGAATAGATTTTCTTGGATTTTTTGCTTCTCCCGCCAGATTGATTGGACTTTGGAATCCATTAAATGCAAAAACAATACCTGACGTAGCAACAGCAGTTAAAACACCGGACCAGCCATTTGGCATAAAACCGCCATAATGTACATCAACAAAGTTATGTGCGTGAAACCCGGCTGCAAAGATACCGATGATCGCACATGTGGGAATAACAAATTTAAATAGCGTAATCATCGAATTTACCTTAGCAAACAATTGAATCGTAAAGTAATTTAATAGGAAATAGACAAATACGAGCAGTGCTGCAATGAATAGACCGAGTGCGGTCAATTCATTGCCATCGTACAATTGATGCGCCCAACTAAAGTTCCATGAACTCAAGTACTGAGTTGAGGCAACAGCTTCAACCGGGATTACAGAAACGATCGCAATCCAGTTTGCCCATCCGGTTATAAAACCAACCAGCGATCCATGCGAAAATTGTCCATAGCGAACCATGCCGCCTGCGGCAGGAAACATAGATCCGAGTTCTGCAAAGGTAAGTCCGATAATAAGAATTAAAACCATACCGATCAGCCATGAATAGACAGCTGCCGGACCTGCCACACTTGCAGCTTTCCATGAGCCAAACAACCAACCGGAACCAATGATTGATCCCAACCCGGTCATGGTTAGGGCAAACGTGCGCATTTCACGCCGCATTTTGTTTTTCATGATGTTCACACACCTTCTGTTATTTCTCTCTCTTACTCTCTTGGCAGAACGGCTTTTATTCTCTTGAACTTTGCGAATTAAAGAAAGAAAGCATCAAAAATGACATCAGCACAATAGGAAGATCCTTTATCGTTCTTTTTTTCACAAAGAGCTTAAGAAACACAATTGATGTAACGGATGTATGATGTTCGATTTCAATCCGTAAGCCGCCTACCTTTTGATATAAAAGGAATTATACTCGGTTATTCGACAATTTTCAAAAATGGGTTCACTTAACAATTTTCAGTTTACAGTCATCGAGCCACTTAAACATACAAAAACCCCCAGAAGTTGGCGTCTATTATCCAACTTCTGGGGAGGATTCACTCGATCGATTATACCAATGAACGCAATGCGTTTAGCGCAGCCTCGTAATCCGGATGCTCTGTCATTTCTCTTACGTATTGAACGTAACGGATCGTATTCTCCTGATCAATAATAAAAATTGAGCGCATATCCAGTTGAAGTTCCTTAATCAGCACACCATAGTTCTTGCCAAACGCATGTGTCTTATAATCAGAGAGTGTATCCAGGTTGTCGATTCCAGCCACGGAGCAGAAACGATCCTGCGCAAACGGCAAATCGACTGAAATGGTCAGTACAGCAACCTGATCACCGAATTTTGTCGCTTCTTCATTGAAGCGCCGTGTCTGGGCTTCACACACTTTCGTATCCAATGATGGAACAACAGAAATCAGCTTGATTTTTCCTGCATAATCAGAAAGCGACTTCTCTTCCATTAGATCCTTATTCACCGTGAAATCCGGTGCTTTATCTCCGACTTTCAATTCCGGTCCAATTAAAGTGATCGGATTTCCGCCAACCGTTGCAATTCCTTTTTTTTCTTCACTCATCATTTATCCCTCCAAAAGTTCGGTTAGTATTTAATACAAAATCCATCCGTATACGGGTATTCACAAATCAGGTTGCCAACACCTCCTTAACCGAGATAAATGAACTTCTTTGGGACAATCATTTCATTTGACCTTGCGTCACCTGTTGGGTTAACAATTTGATCGTCCGGTTCAAGTTTTGCATCTCAGCTTGGGTCATCCGGCTTGATCGAATAAGCGTCTCAGGAATGCAAACGGTTTTTTCCTTTAAAGCTGCACCCTTTTCCGTTAATCGAACCGTAACCATTCGCTCATCAACCTGCGACCGTTTCCGCTGCAACAGGGCTTTACCTTCCATTCGTTTCAACAAAGGAGTCAATGTTCCCGAGTCCAGGTCAAGAAGCGCACCAATCTGCTTCACCGAACATTCGCGATTTTCCCACAACACAAGCAAAACCAAGTACTGCGGATAAGTAATTCCCAATTTTTTTAACGCAGGCTGATACATACGCTGAATTGCTCGTGAGCAACTGTAGATCGAAAAGCATAAATGGTCTTCAAGACGGAACGCAGGTTTCATTGCTCTCTACTCCTTTATATTTTGCACAATTTAAATGTACACAATTTAATTTTCCTCGTCAAAGATTTTGCTTAACTTGGTCAATGCTTGCCGGCAAATTGCAGCGGATGTTTGACGAGCAGGAATACCTGCCTTAGCAGGAAAACAGAACTGATTAAAATTAAGAGCACAAAATACAAAACTTGTACCCTCTCAAGCCATTCCCGAATCACGGGAGAACCAGCAACACTTAAAACAACAGACAGCCAGACAGCAAGCGCGACAGCTGCTGCTGCATAACCGTTCCTGAGTCTGTTTGCGATGTAAAACGTGAATGCAGCCACTACTGTAAACGGCGTCAGCCAATAAAGCATTAATTTCCAAATAAACAGCGACGGAATCAGCATTGGAAGTGTCGCGGTGAACAAAAGATTCAGAAAGAGATTAAACACACCGATCAACACCATTTTTGCAAGCAACATTTCTTGCAATGAATATTTGGTGGTCATTTCCAATTCATGCATCTGATTCTGCCAGCTTTTAAACAACTCTGCGACGCCCAAAATGCAAGGAGCCGGAGCGATGCCCATCGTAATCAAATAAGGATTCGCACCACCGGATGAAATGAGCAGACAGCCAAAAATAAATACTCCAGCATTCACGATCCAAAATAGAGGATGAACATAAACCAATTCCTGAATGATCTTTCGACAGAGCAATTGAAAATGGTAATGAGCGGCTTGTTTTTTTTGAGGTACTAAAGGTCTCAGCGTGTCAATGGTTTGAACGATTCCTTTCTCACCAGGGTACTCAATTGAATAGTTTTCAAGCAACCTTTTGATTTCCAAATTGATCGCTTTATCTTCCATTTCGGTATTTTCCATTCTACTGATTTTCTTCCGCATTATCATGCTCACCCCTTTGAAAAATTTTTCGCAGCTTAGCTAAAGGTTGTCTCAGACGCGATTTCACCGTTGCTTCATTAGAAGCAGTCACCTCAGCGATTTCTCGAATCTTTAAGTCATGAAAATATTTAAGAAGGATGACTTCCCGCTGCATTTCCGGCAGGGTATCTATGTATGCCTTGACCTGGTTGCGTTTTTCTTTTTGTTCAAAGATGAAGGGTGTATCGGCATCTCGACTTTGTAGCTGCTCCGAAATCTCCGTTTGCTGATTCTTTCTGAGATGGGCACTGCTTTTCCAGTAGTCGCGACAGTGATTGACAGCAATAGTAAACAGCCAGCTTTTAAATAATCCTTTTTTCGAGTAGGATTTAATCTTTTTCATCATCTTTATGAAAATATCTTGAGTCAGGTCATAAGCCAGTTCTCTATTCCCTACTTTTCGATAGACAAAAGCGAAAATGATTGGATAATAGCGTCGCGCAAGAACTTCCATCGCTGCTTCGCTGCCGCTAAGTATTTCCTCAATCAAGGATTCATCATCAACCACCACATTCCCCCCTTTCATTGCTCTTGCTTTTTTTCTATAAATTATGACGAAATTTCTATTGATTTGGATCTTTTTTTAATATAACTCCGTCTTAAAAAGTGAATGAACTGATGCTAAAGAGGAGGCTGCACGTGAAAGAACTTGTTCGCTTTGAATTATATAAGCTATTCTCACAGAAAGGAATCTATATCACCGCCGCAATTTTGCTTTTTCTAATTATTTTTTTCCACCAGGTTATGCCCGGACCTGATGCTTCAGCCTATAGTCAATACAAGAAATGGGAAGGACCGGTCACTGAACAAAAGCTGCAAGAAGCCAAGCAGTTGGCAGAGCAGGGAAGTGGACGAGAAAGTGAAGTGTATCAGGATCTTGATCTTGTCGCTAATTTTCAACTGGATAAAGCGAATATACTAAAAGAAGTTACCGATAAACTGAGCAAATTAAACGATTTGGACAGCGATGCAAGTCGGCAATTGCAACTAGAAAAAAAGTTACTCAGCACGATACATTTTACTGATTACTATTATCAATGGCCGGTGGAGCAAATGCAGGATTACATCAATACGTTTGGTTTTATCTTTTTGGGAACGCTGATTCTGATCGGCCTTTCGTCGCTGTTTACGCGTGAAACAGCCTCAGGGGTTGATCAATATATTCTGAGTACGCAACATGGACGAAAAACGATCGTTCATGCCAAACTTGTTGCCGCCCTTATTTTTGTTCTCGCTTGCGCACTTTTATCGATCGGCTTTGATGTCGTTTACTGGATCATTCGTGCAGGTAACTATGGATGGCTAGCGAATATTCACTCAATCCCTAAGTACTATAATTCTCCGTATACTATGAACATGCTCAGCTTTTTCTTGCTGAAAACAGCGGTCCATGTCTTTGCAGGATTAATGCTTGCTATTTGCGTCGTTTTTATATCACTACTCAGTAAAAATTCGTTTTTTTCATTTATCTGCTCCGGATTTGTGTTTGCCTTTCCATTTATGGCTGAAGAGTTTGTTATTGTTCCAGGATGGCTGGCGAAAGTTTTTCAATTCAGTTATGTCACGGCGATGCGGGTAGATAATTGGTTTACCGATTTTCACGCAGTCACTATTTTCGGCTATCCGCTGCTTCTTCCAATTGCTGCTACAATTGTCTTGTTGCTGGTCTCCGCCCTTTTTACAATGATGCTTTACAAAATCAATGAGCAAAAACAGATAAAACCATAAGTCGCGATCTTATGTAAATAAATCAAATGAGGTGTTTCTTTGGAACTGACATTAAGCCGAGTCACTAAGAAATTTGGCAAGAAAACAGCCTTAGATTCAATCAGTGTCACACTTCGTGAAGGCGTTTGCGGCATTTTAGGAGCAAATGGTTCCGGAAAGTCCACACTGATGAGAATTCTAGCAACCGTGATGCGGCCAACAGACGGAAGCATTCTACTTGATGGAAAAGATATCTTTCAATTAGATGCTGACTACCGCACGCTGATCGGTTATCTGCCGCAACAGGTTGGCTATTACCGAAACTTCTCCGCAGAAAGGTTTCTGCATTACATGGCTTCTTTAAAAGGATTGACAAAAGCCCAAGCAAACAAAAAAGTTGAAGAGATGCTGCAATGGGTCGGCATGGAGCAGCACCGTCATGAAAAGATCGGCAAATATTCCGGTGGGATGAAGCAGCGTATCGGCATCGCTCAAGCATTGCTCAATGATCCTAAGATTCTGATTGTCGATGAACCGACAGCCGGGCTTGATCCCAAAGAGCGCATTCGTTTTCGCAATCTTCTTGCGGCAACGGCCACCAACCGTATTGTTCTTTTATCGACACACATCGTATCCGATCTTGAATACCTTGCAAATAATATTATGATTATTAAAGACGGCCACTTTGTTCAGATGGATACGCCGACCGCGTTATTGAAAGCAATGAACGGTAATGTATGGACAGTTGCCACGACCAACGAACTGCTTGCTGATTATCAACAAAACTATAAGGTAGGCAACATTATCCGTAGAGAAAATGGTATTGTTGTTCGACTGCTCGCTGACGAAAAGCCATCTCGGCAGGCGGTTAAAGCCGTTCCGAATCTTGAAGATCTCTATCTTTATCACTTTGATGACCTCAATGAGACGCGGCCGATCAGCTTGCATCAAAATTGAGTGAATGGTTTAGATTTTGCGCAGAAATTGTTCACAGAATTAGAAAGGGTATCTCAAAAACATTGAGATACCCTCTCTATTCATTTCATGGAGCCATTGAAACTACGTACGTGCCGACTTCCTTTTCACTCATAAGGCCGATTCATCATGAAAGTACTTATTTTAAAATCTGCTTCTTTGTTTCCGGACCCCAAAGGATCGTCAGTGCTGCCGTTATCGCTAATAAAATGCCAATCACGATAAAGACCGATAGAATGCCTTGATTGGTCAACAGCCAAGCCACGATATATGGTGTAACAATGGTGAATAGCCGACCAACGGCTTGCGCCGTACCGTTCCCGCGCATTCTCAGTGCCGTTGAGAAAAGTTCAGGCACATAGATTGACAGACCCACCGCCATCAGTATGTAGAGACATACCGTCATCAAAAAACCAATGGTCATTAAAGCTGCCGGTTGCGTCTGAAAAGCATAGATATAGCCTAATAGAGCGGTCATGATCAATGCACCGACAATCATCCATTTTCGCCCAAGACGATCCACCGTCATTCTTCCGATCAACGCACCAATCGGGGCACCAAGCATCATAAGTGCTGTATAACCAAGAGACTTAGAAACGGTAATCCCGCTATTGACCAGTAAAGTCGGTACCCAGGTAACAAAAGTAAATGCAGCTGTATTAATCGCAGCTAGGATCATACACCCTAACAAAGTACGTCTGATCATGCTTTTGCTAAACAATTCACCATAATGCCCCTCTTTGGTAACGATCTGATTCACTGAATCTTGTTGATCGCTGTTCCTCTGAAATTTTCCACTCTTTCTTGCCTCTTCCTCAAACTGTGCAACAATTTGTTCTGCTTTTCTATAGTTTCCCTGAGAGAAGTACCAGCGCGGGGATTCCGGAAGCCCGCGTCGGAAATACCAAACAATGATGGAGAGCACACCGGCAATCGCAAACATCCAGCGCCATCCGATCGTTGGAATAATCATAAATCCAAGAAAAGTGGCGATTGGCGCGGAACAGTTTGCAAAAACCGATAATCCGCCAACCCATTTTCCTCGAGAAGCGGCAGGCACAAATTCTCCTAACAGTGTAAAGCCTGTCACGATTTCGGCTCCAAGTCCAATCCCGCTGATCCCTCTTAAAATAATAAGCGTGGTCATGTTTGGGGCAAAGAAGCTTGCTAGAGAAGCAATACCAAAAATAAATAGATTTACTTGATAAGCAAATTGCCGTCCCCTCCAGTCTCCAATAAATCCAGTTGCTAACGACCCGATGAATAGGCCAACAAAGGTTGTCGAAATAAAGGTGGCATTCAAAGCAAGTGACGACCATCCGCTTTGGACCAATTGACCGAGAACACCTCCTGCCAGATAAACATCAAATCCGTCAAGCATCATCCCTAGCGTGATCAAGGTGAAGATGCGATACATCGTTCTCGTAACTGGAAGCTGGTTAATCCTGCGCTCCAAATTAAGGATTTGTTCCTGTGTTAAACAATTCGTTTCAGCATTGATTGTGGTCTGTTTCTGGATCCCCTGTCTTCTGATTACGCCTTCTGTATCAATCATAGCGAACACCTCATCCCTTCTGTTTCTGTTTCAATTTTTCTCTGTTTTGTTCGTAATACGTTCATTCGCCGTTGCGCTGTCTTCCCTCCCTACCCTCCTTATCTGCTAAAAAAGTGTAAAAAAAGAACCCATTCATGTTTGAATGGGTCTTGCGAACGGTTGAACATCCCACGCACTGCATGAACAGGACACATCGCCCTGCACATATCCGTACAGTTGCTGCGTCCTACTAAAGAATGAAGTTAGGCTGAGGCAAAACAATTAGCCCTTGCAACAATTCATTTAGCAGGTTTTGCAATCGACGATTTGTGCTCATCATGAGACTTCCTTTCGCTTCGTTATTGGCGTATCGTCAGTCTACTCCCCTACTTTTGATCTTGTCAAGAGAATTTTTTGTTTTTTCGCTCAAAAGAAAATTATATCGATCATTGGCTGGTCGTAACAACGGCCACATTTTTTATAGAGAATTTCCCAAACAAATTTGATTGAATGGTTGACAAGAAAAATAAACCATGTATTATTGGGGGCACAAACATTTTTCAGAAAACGCGATGATGAGGAATAAGTAATCAGCAAGGGTACTTGCAGAGAGCCGGAACACGGTGAAAGTCCGGCAGTACTACTGATTGCGAACTCACCTCAGAGTGCCGGTTTGAACTTTTCAGATGAGTAGATCCGGCCGAGTGTATCATGCACTCGTTATCAAATCGACATTTTGCTTGCCAAAATGCCGCTGAGTCATTACTTGCGAAAGTAGTGAAAAGCCGGGTGGTACCGTGAAACAAGTCCTTTCATCCCTGCATCGAGTCATTATTATGACTGGTGCGCGGTGGAAGGACTTTTTATTTTATTCAGATGTGCCGGGGGAACCGCACCACGATTCCTCCTTGCCATAAAAAGAGATACAAACAAAAAAACAGAAAAATTTTCAGAAGGGAGATTCGAAAATGGAAAAGGTTGAAATTTACGACACAACGCTTCGTGACGGGGAACAATCACCGGGATGCAGTCTGAACGAACATGAAAAAGTGCAGGTGGCCAAACAATTGGAACGCCTTCATGTCGATGTCATTGAGGCAGGGTTTCCCGCTGCTTCTCCAGAAGACTTCAGAGCTGTGCGCAACATTGCCAAGGCGGTAAAAAACAGTACGGTGACCGGCCTCGCCCGTTCAATAAAAAGTGATATTGATACAGCATGGGAAGCGCTGAAAGATACAGAAAATCCACGCGTCCATGTTTTTATTGCCACTTCCCCGATCCACATGGCTGACAAATTAAAGAAAAGTCCTGAAGAAGTGTTAAAAATGGCGATCAGCGCAGTCAAGTATGCCCGCAGCTTCTTTCCACAAGTGGAATTCTCTTGTGAGTATGCTTCGCGCAGCGAGTACCCTTTTATGTCCCAAGTAATTGAAGGGGCGATTAAGGCTGGGGCCTCCGTCATCAATCTACCGGACACCGTTGGCTTTTGCTCCCCTGAGGAATATGCCAAAATGTTTCATTACGTCCAAGAGCATGTCTCAGGCATCGAAAGCGTACGCCTTTCCTGCCACTGTCACAACGATCTCGGAATGGCCGCTGCGAACACCCTAGCCTCTATTGAAGCAGGCGTGAGACAAGTTGAGTGTACCGTGAATGGCGTCGGTGAACGTGCCGGGAATGCTGCACTCGAAGAAATTGCGGTCGCACTTCATGTCCGCAAGGATCGTTATCAAATGATGACACAGCTGAAAATGAATGAAATTGCTAAAACAAGCCAGATGGTCAGCCAATTCATGAACAGTCCGATTGCCGCAACCAAACCGGTCGTTGGTGCAAATGCATTTTCCCATGAATCGGGGATTCATCAAGACGGTGTAATGAAGAATCCCAAAACCTATGAAATTATTTCCCCTTCTCTGATTGGTCTTGATTCTGGGAAACTCGTTCTTGGCAAACACTCCGGCCGCCATGCGTTCAGAGCAAAAGCATTGGAGATGGGCATTCACTTATCCGAAGAACAGATCAATCAATCCTTCCATGCATTTAAAGATCTTGCGGATCAGAAGAAAGAACTGGACGATCAAGATTTTCGCCATCTATTCTCACACTATGCGCAACCAGCCATCCACTAAACGAATGAAAAATCAAAAGGAAAAGAGATGATTATGGGATGAAAATTATAACCGTATTGCCTGGTGACGGAATCGGTCCTGAGGTTACCGCCTCTGCTGTGCGCGTGCTCCAGTCGGTTTTCCAAAACAGCAAAACAGAGGTTCAGTTCATCGAGAAAAAGATCGGCGGTGCGGCAATTGACGCATACGGTACGCCGCTCCCCCAGGAAACGATTGACCAATGTAAGCGCAGCCACGCCATTCTTTTGGGAGCTGTGGGCGGGCCTAAGTGGAATCAGCAATCCATGCAATTGCGGCCGGAGCAAGGCTTGCTCGGCATCCGCAAAGCGATGGGATTGTTTGCAAACCTGCGGCCAGTAGAAGCCTTTCAAGCACTCGTCGATGCCTCACCACTCAAACGATCATTTGTTGAACAGGTTGATTTTATTATTGTTCGTGAGCTTACCGGCGGCTTATATTTCGGACGCCCAAGCGAACGGCTGGGACCAAACCAAGACCGCGTAGTCGATACATTAGCCTACAGCAGACAAGAAATTCAACGCGTGGTTGAAAAAGCATTTCAGCTGGCGATGAAACGGCGCCGAAAGATTACATCAATTGATAAAGCGAACGTTCTGGAATCGAGCCGGATGTGGCGTGAACTTGTTAATGAAACCAGCAAACGCTATCCGGAAGTTGCGGTTACCCATCAGCTCGTCGATTCTGCGGCAATGCAGCTGATTACAAACCCTTCACAATTTGATGTGCTGGTCACTGAGAACATGTTTGGCGACATACTCAGCGACGAGGCTTCTGTCCTTACCGGTTCGCTAGGAATGATGCCATCTGCAAGTTTGAGAGCGGATAAAGTCGGTTTATATGAACCGGCCCACGGATCGGCTCCGGACATCGCCGGACAAGGAAAAGCAAATCCTCTGGCAACCATTTTGTCAGCTGCCCTAATGCTGCGCTACTCATTTGACATGGATCGTGAAGCCAAGCAGATTGAGGCTGCTGTTCGCGATGTATTGAATCAAGGCTATCATACAAGTGATCTTCAGATCGATCGTCCTGATCATCGAACGGTCAACACAACGGAAATGACGGATCGCGTCATTTCAGCAATAAATCAAAACGAAACCATCCATCAATAATCAGGAACTTTAACGAGGAGGAACAAACCATGAAGAGGCGCAACATCATCGAGAAAATTTGGGATCAGCATCTGATTCATCAGGAAGACGGAAAACCGGATCTTCTCTACATCGATCTCCATCTGGTTCATGAAGTTACATCCCCTCAAGCCTTTGAGGGACTGCGCATGAATCACCGAACGGTACGGCGGCCGGACCGCACTTTTGCAACGGTTGACCATAACGTGCCAACATCGGAAAACCGTGAAACCAAGGATGCAATCTCTAAAATTCAAATTGAAACGCTGCAAAAGAATTGCAAAGCGTTTGGCATTGAATTGGCCGATATCTATAGTCCGCATCAAGGCATTGTGCATGTGATCGGACCTGAACTGGGTTTAACACAGCCGGGCAAAACAATTGTTTGTGGGGACAGTCACACCTCAACTCACGGTGCTTTCGGAGCGATCGCGTTTGGCATTGGCACAAGTGAAGTGGAACATGTACTGGCAACACAGACCCTTTGGCAGAAGCGTCCAAAAACGATGCAAATTAAAGTTAATGGTAACCTTGGTATCGGAGTTGGCGCTAAGGATTTAATCCTTGCCATTATTGCCAAGTATGGCATTTCGGTTGGCACCGGACATATCGTTGAATATACCGGTGAAGCGATTCACAACTTGTCAATGGAGGAACGAATGACCGTTTGCAACATGTCGATTGAGGCGGGTGCGAAAGCAGGTTTGATCAGTCCCGACCAGACAACGGTCAACTACCTGCGCGGCCGTCGTTTCGCCCCAAAAGGCGCAGCATTTGATCAAGCAGCGCAAAACTGGCTTGCATTAGCCAGTGATGATGGTGCCGAGTACGACCGCACGCTCGAAATCGATGCTTCCGAGATTCAGCCTCAGGTTACATGGGGAACGAACCCGTCAATGGGCGCGTCGATCAATGATTTGGTCCCCGATCCTGAATCTTTTGATGATGAAGAAAAGAGGCAAGCGGCACGAAAGGCAATTGCTTATATGGACTTAAAGCCCGGCACTCCGATCCACGCAATTCCAATTGATGTCGTCTTTATCGGTTCCTGTACCAACAGTCGCATTGGCGATCTGAGGCAAGCAGCTGAAGTTGTACGAGGAAACCATGTTCATGAAGGTGTACGTGCGCTCATCGTTCCCGGATCATACCAAACAAAGAAACAGGCAGAGGCCGAGGGATTGGATCAAATTTTTAAAGAAGCCGGTTTCGAATGGCGGGAACCCGGATGCAGCATGTGTCTTGCAATGAACGACGATATCGTTCCGGTCGGAAAACGCTGTGCGTCAACCTCGAATCGAAACTTTGAAGGACGCCAAGGTACCGGATCAAGAACACATCTGGTCAGTCCAGCGATGGCTGCTGCCGCGGCGATCCAAGGACATTTTGCCGATATCCGCGAATTCACTGCGATCCACTAATTTATCAAAAAGGGAGGATTAACGATGCATCCATTTAAAACGTTTGAAGGCCGCGTTTGTCCGCTCGATCGAACAAACGTTGATACCGATCAAATCATTCCGAAACAATTTCTGAAACGCGTGGAACGCAAAGGCTTTGGTTCCTGCCTCTTCTATAACTGGCGATTCGATGAGAAAGGAAATAAAAAAAAGGACTTTGTTTTAAACAAACCTGAATATGCTCAATCATCAATTCTAGTCGCTCGAGACAATTTCGGTTGCGGTTCCTCACGCGAACATGCGCCGTGGGCACTGCAGGATTACGGGTTTCGTGTCATCATTGCACCAAGCTTTGCCGATATCTTCTATAACAACTGTCAAAAAAACGGCATTTTAGCCATTCGACTCGATTCACCCCGTGTGGACGAACTGATCCGGCGCGGAGCAACTGAGGCATTAGCGCTCACCGTAGATCTTGAACAGCAGAAGCTTTCTGCGCCGAACTTTGCCGAACATTTTGAGATTGATCCCTATCAAAAAGAAGTATTGCTCAAAGGATTGGACGAAATCGCAATGACTTTAACTTATGAAGATGAAATTGTGGCTTATGAAAAGCAGCATGAAGCCGTAGTTCACTAATTACCAAGTGCTTGAAAGCCTCCTGGATAACCAGGAGACTTTTTCATGATCTTTACCCTTTACCAAGCTTCGTTAAAAAACATTTGACGGCAGCCGTAGGATCTTCCGCTTTTGAAATTGCCGAAATGACGGCGACACCACTTGCGCCCGCAGAACAAATGTCCGGTACATCATCGGGCGTGACACCGCCAATTGCAACCATCGGTAGCGGAAATTTTGCATCTGATAATTGGCGAATGATCGAATCACCGATCGGTGCCTCTGCATCGCTTTTGGATTGTGTTGGCTTATACGGACCGACACCGATATAATCTGCGCCATCGTGCAACGCCTTCTCTGCTTCTTCAGTGGAGTGCGCCGATACGCCAAGCCACATCGTGTTGCCGATTTTTTGTCGCACCCGCCGTGCCTGTTCATCTTTTTGGCCGACATGGATACCATCCGCTTTAAGCTGGATCGCAAGTGCTAGATCATCATCAACAAAAAAGGGGACCTGATAGTCTCGGCATAACTGCCTTGCGGCGTAAGCGAAGTCGAGCCGCTCATTACCGGTTAAGGCTCGTTCTCCTTTTTCTCGCCATTGAAAACAGGTAATGCCTGCCTGCAGTGCGATTCTGATCGTTTCCAATGGTGCGTGGCTGCCTGCATCCGGGGATCCCATCACAAAATATAAGGACAGTACGTCGCGCAAGTCTCGATTACTAATCATGATTGGCATCGCTCCTAAGTGACCAATGGCTTACCGGCCCATGGCCATGGCCAATTTCAGGTGCATGAGCAATGGCTCGGGTCAATAAATCTTTTGCTGTTTGTACACCTTTCTCTAATGGACTGCCTTTTGCCAGCTCCGCAGTAATTAATGAAGAAAGGGTACAGCCGGTTCCATGGGTGTGCGGCGTTGGATACCGATTTGCGGTGAACCATGTTATTCGATCTTTTGTTGCGAGACAATCGCGGGCTTTATCGGGATGATTCTTATCATGTCCGCCTTTTAACAGAACGGCTCTAGCTCCGCGCATCATGATTTTCTTTGCGGCTTTTTCTCGATCTTCATCTGAACGAATGGTCATTTCCGCTAGGACTTCCGCTTCCGGTGTATTGGGCGTAATTAGGTCGGCAAGCGGCAGCAAGTTACGGATGATTGATTCAATCGCTTCGGGAGCGACCAAATGCGCGCCGCCTTTCGCTACCATAACCGGGTCGACAACCAAAGGGCGCCACACAAATCGGCGAATCCCATCAGCCACGGTTTCAACCCGTTCCGCATCAACCAGCATACCGGTTTTCAAAGCGGAAACGGTGAAGTCATCGGCGATTGACCGCATTTGCGCCTCAATCGCTTCGATGGATAACGGATAGACGCCTTGAACTCCTTTTGTATTTTGAGCGGTCACCGCCACCACGACCGACATGCCAAACACATCCCGTTCCTCAAACGTCTTTAAGTCCGCTTGAATCCCGGCACCGCCGCCGCTGTCGGTTCCTGCAATGGTCAAAACTTGCGGTCTCATAAACCGGTCACATCCTCAACGGCGGCATAGCGTTGTATTTTTTCTTCATTCATTAAATATAATTCGTCCATCAAGTGTTGACGAAAAGAACCGGGCCCTGCGCACTTTTCACCAGCAAGCTGTCCGGCAAGCGCATAGATCGTCGAAGCAGCAAAGGAGGCTTCGAGCGCATTTGACGTAACAGCAGCATAGGCTGCCTGAATCACGCCATTCAGGCAGCCGGAGCCGGTCATATATGGAAACAGCGGATGGCCGTTTTTCACATGGTAGGTCCGTCTTCCGTCGGTGATTGTATCGACAGCACCTGAAACAGCAACAACGGTGTTCCAGCTCAGTGCCACGCGATTCGCCATCTCCGTGACATCCCCATTCCCATCGCCCGCATCCACTCCTTTTGCAGCCCACTTTTCACCGGCAAGCGCAGCAATTTCTCCGGCATTTCCTCGGATAATTGCAACGTCCAGTTCCTCAAGCAGTTTCTGAACCGTTTGCAGTCGAAAATCCGTGGCACCTGCACCCACCGGATCAAGAACGATCGGTACACCTGCTTTATTTGCTGCCCGGCCGGACAATCGCATGCTTTCAATTGAATAGGGGGTTAGATTGCCAATATTGAGCTCAAGCGCTCCGCTTATTGCCGCGATTTCTGCCACCTCTTCATGAGCTTCGGCCATGATCGGCGACGCACCAACTGCAAGCGCCCCATTTGCCGAATCGTTAATGGCGACACGGTTGGTAATGACGTGCAACAATGGTTTTCGCTTTCTCACTTCATCCATCAATTCAATCAACCGCTGATTTTCGATCATAAGTCTGTTCCCCCTGTCCGTATGTCGGCCAGTCTTTAAGACGAGCAGCCATTTCCCAAAAGCGATATTCATAATAACTGCTTTGCATGAAGATATGGATCATTTCGCGACGTTCTTCATCAGATGCCCATCTGCTTGTCTCATCCCACAACGCGCGTTCAATTTCCATATTTTTCTCGATCCCTTCACCGCTGTACTCGATAATCCATTCACGATAAATCTGTTCTTTTGGTTGCGCATCTTTTAATTGCAAGCCAATTTCATAGTAGAGCCATGGGCACGGCATTAACGCAGCCAAACTATGCCCCAAGCTTCCTTTACTCACAACATGGTAAAGATGGCTGATATAGCCATAGGCATCCGGAGCCGGTTGAAAAGTCTTCCACTCCTGTTCGCTGATTTCTAGCGTTTGGAATAGCTTTTGATGCAGCTGTAATTCTCCTTCAGCGAGTCCAAGACCAATTTTTAAAAGCGTAGCCACAACATCTGCGTCATCGCTTTGCGCGGCAACCATACCATGCAGTTTAGCAAATTCGCGTACATAGTAAGCATCTTGCTTGATGTAGAAACGGAACTGTTCCAAAGGAAGGGTGCCATTCTTAATTCCCTGCACCAACGGATGTCTGAAACTCTGTTGCCACAGCGCATCGCATTGTTTCCGTGCCACTAGTGAAATGCTCTCCATTTAATCACCCCTATTTCTTTTTTGACAAAATGAAAACCGCTTTCGGTTATGAAAGCGGTTGATCACTCAGGGTGAAAAGCTGGAATTTGATCAGCCACTTCCCTACGCCGGTATCACCCGGATCAGGTTCAAAGGGTCTTGACGGAGTCAATCTCAGCTTCTCGCTCCCCTAGTGGATCATTTATTCATTTGCATTCATTCTAACATAAGCGCTTACATCACTCAATAAAAAAATCCCAAACCCGGAATCCTTACTCCTGATTTGAGGACTTGCGCAACCTTTTTACTTTTTTCGGCGTAATATCTTTCCCTGTTGGGTCGACAACCGTGATCTGAGCCAATTGTTTTTTAAAACGACTACGGAAGTTTTTCAAATACTTTTGGCGTAATTCCGCCTGACGCTTTTTTTCTTGTATTGTTAGCGAACGTTCCCGCGAAAGCCGCGCCAACCTGTTAATTTCATCAATTAATGAACTCATTTTAGTTTCTATCACTCCTGTTTCGTTCTCCTTGTTGCATTATCGCACAGGATTCCATCCGATTTCAATCATTGCTGGACGTATCTACTACAACAACCGCGTAAACCAAGCAACATAATAGGAAGCCGGGAGAAACAGTAGATGCGCAACAAGCGTCCCAATGAGTTTTGAGCTTACCATAGTCAATGAGTAACTCTTCAAATAGATGTAGCTGCTCTCTTGTTTTGCCACACGATCAGCCAGCACCGATGCCTTAGGATCAATAAACAAGGTTAATAAAATGGTAGCAATTCCATTAATAACCCCGGATGATGTGACGGCTGTCGGTCCATCTTCAACCGGAACGAGTAATGAGGCATAAAACGCCGCAAGTATACCGACTGTATAAATCGCGGTAATCGTATATAATGAAAAGCTGTTTTGATTCCCTTCCAATTCACCCATTTGATAATGAGCGCAGCCATCGAACCTCTTTCTCGTGATAACTGTATTATTGCGCGCGAAAATACGCCGATAAACGTTGGAAAGAGCGCGATGCCTAGAAGTACGCCGATCGAAACAGCAACAAGGAGCAACCGATATTCGTTCTCGACAAACACTAATTTCCCGTCTTTCGGCGCATCCGAAAGTAACTTCGCGGTCAAGGGCTGTTGGATCATGGTTGAAAAACGTGACACAATGACCATTGTGCTAAATAAAGAGATTGCCGTTGCCATTAACTTAACGCGTACACCGGAAATACGTGTTGCATAAGCAAGCGTTTCAATCATTGTCATAACAAGCATCAGAAAGGAAACAAACATCAGTTTTCCTGAAAAAAGAATCATGGATCGAAACTCCTGACTGTTATAGATTTGCATGACGGATCAAACGATAAACTTTAATTCGTTCGTAAAGTGATTGTAGGGCTTTATGAACGGGCAAGCAAGCTGAATTTACTCTTTTTCTCCGTGATGGTATAATTAACCCTATTATTCATTTTAGAGGAGAGGGAAATCTGATGTTATTATCCGTCAACATACAAGAAGCGGGCTACTCACGTCAATTTCCTACGCTAAAAAACCTACGTTTTTCGGTTTCCCCGGGCGAACTCGTAGGTTTAATCGGTCCGAATGGAGCCGGGAAAAGTACAACCGTTAAATCAATCATGGGCATCATCCATCATTTTAAAGGGGACATAGATGTAAATGAATATGCTTATATCCCGGAACGACCGATCTTTTACGCCCAGCTTACTTTGTGGGAACATATTGATTTTTTGTTTTCCACATTAGCAACGACTGATGAAACGGCTTTTTTTCAAAAGGCGCACGAACTTCTTGATCTGTTTAATCTAAGCGCTGCTGCTCATTCTTATCCGGAGCGATTTTCTAAAGGGATGCAACAGAAGATGATGCTCGTTCTCGCATTTTTGAAACAAGCCAAGCTTTATCTTGTTGATGAGCCTTTTATGGGCCTCGATCCTAAGGCGGTCAAAAAATTATTATTGAAACTTGAGGAAGAAAAAGAAGCTGGAGCCGGTATTCTGATGTCAACGCATGTATTAGATACCGCAGAAAAAATATGCGACCGATTCATTCTTATATCCGGCGGAAAACTGATTGTTCAAGGGACGCTAAATGACATAAGGAAGTTAAGCCATCTTAAAAACGGTTCGCTGCTCGACTGTTTTGATGCGTTAACAGAGGATTACTGAAATGACTGGGTACAGATTATTTGTGAGACGTCTGGTTCAAGAATGGTTCGTTCAATGGAACATCCTGCGTTCAATCATTGATGGATGGATCCTCTTGTATTTTATCATTCCTGCTGTTGTTTTCATTCCTGTTATCTATCATGAACTGTGGCAACACGTCGATCGCTTTTGGAGTCCTCAGCTCACCTTAACTTTTCTTCTGTATCTGATGCTTTTTTTCTGCAGCAGCGGTCATATTAGAACCTATTTGTTTGAGGCAGATCAGGTATTTCTGCTGCAGAAGGCACACTTCCTTCATCAACTAAAGCGATATGCGCTTGTTTATTCGCTATTGCACAAGTTATTCGTAACAACAATCCTATTTGCCGCTGCTCTCCCTATTCTCTTTCGCACCTTTGGCTTTCAAGAAAATTCAATGGCTTGTCTTTTCATTATTTTTTTCGCTTATCAAATGATCATTCTCTTTCTAAAAAAATACATAAGACGGCCTTTGTTTCAAAAAATTTTGGTCTCGATTCTGATCGTTGTTTTCAATATTTTCATCGTACAATCCAGCCCGCCCATTTACGGTAGTGTCGGTGGATGTATTGCCGCCTTCATGTTGGGATTAATGCTCATTCAAACCCATTCCACAAATTTTTTTACAAGAGAATTGGAAATTGAACGTTCAGAACGAGCTAAATTCACTGGCTTTATTATGAACTTCTCCATAGATACCGAAAGAACAACACCGTTTCGCAACAGGAAGCCTATTCTCTTCTTTAAGAAGTCAAAGCGGTTATTCAAGGTTAGAAGCAGAGAAAACGGTTTACTTGAGTTAATGCTTAAGGTGTTTTTCCGTGACGCCTCGTTATTCAAAAGTTATTCCCAGCTCATGCTACTGACGAGTGTTGCTATTTTCATTGTTCCCTTTTGGGTAAAATGGCTTTTATTTGCTCTATTTCTTTTCTTTATGCGATTTTGGCTGAACGTTGCTTTTAAAAAAATCATTGATCATAATTTTTTCTATGTGGTCCCGTTTAATCAAGAAATTGGAGGGGAAGTGTGGGTACGATTCAAGAAATGGATCATCGTTCCATCGATCGCTTGGATCACCACAATATTACTGATACAGCTCCTCTTAAAATTGATCATATGATTTATCAAATGACAATAGAGGATGTCTCAAAAGTCAATTGACTTTTGAGACATCCTTAAAAAACGTCTATTTTGGGATTAAGCGCGAAGATGCAAGTAATCGGAGCGCAGTATAAATCCAACACCCTTTGGGTCGGCCTCTTATGTTTATTTATCAAAGCTTCCGCTCTCAACATCTTTGATAAAATCAGCCAGATGTTTGAAATAAATCGGTGCATTATCAATCATGTGGTGATGACCGCCTTCAGGCGTTGTTGTCAAGCGAGCATGCGGAATTGTTTCAGCCATGCGGTGCGCAGCAGCAAGCGGCATCGTTTCGTGTTCACCGAAGGTAATCAAGGTTGGAGCCTTGATGTCCTTAATCTGATCACGTACATCCCACTCTTTCAGCTTTCCGGTCACAACAAACTCATTATCTCCTTGGAATGCGTTATATACGGAGGTTGCCATTGTTCCAATCAGATGAGAGATAGCTTTAGGTTGCTTACGATCAACATATCCTTTATTTAAGAGATCGACATAGTCTTGATAGCGATCATTAGCATAATCATTTTCTACTTCACATTGTTTCATAAAAGAAACCGCATCGGCGGGCAGCACGAGCTCACGAATTTTATTAATGTTAGCCACGTATTCATCGATGTTGTCGGTCATCGATGAAATAATCGCTCCTTTTAAATGATGGCCGTACTTTAGTGCATACAGTTGAACCAGTGCGCCACCCCAGCTCTGACCGATCAGATAGAATTGATCCAAACCTAACTTTTTCCGTACCTCTTCCACTTCTTCAAGAAAGTATTCATAAGTCAAATAACGACTTGCAGTTTCAGGATCTGAGTAATCCGGCTGATCGGAATAAAAAGATCCGAGTTGATCATACATATGAACCTGAATGCTCAACCCTTGTTCTGCCAACTTTTGCGCAAAGTTTTCATAGTATTCATGGGTTCCACCCGGACCGCCGTGCAGGCATAGTAAATGAAGGTCGCCCGTTCCTTGCGTGTTCGTCCAAAGATGGTATCCATTATCTAACGTGACGATCGTTGTCCCTTGCTTCATCGAATCACCTGTTCTTCAATTTCCTATTTAAAAACCTATCAACAGCATGGACTCGATCACGCAAAAAGTCAAATCGTGCATTCATTCTATCACCAAAAAAAGGTGCTGCTGCTTTCGCATCGTGGGATGTTTCCATTCGGGTCGTTAAGGGAATCATTAGTGATAAGCGATCATGAACAAACAGCAGAAAGCAGGTGTATTTATGAAATTACGTGCTCTTATTTGCCTTGCACTAAGCAGCTTACTGTTGGTTGCCGGTTGCAGTCAAAGCAGCAATGGCCCTAACACTGCTGAAAACCATGACTCGGTGCAGACAGACCGATCAACTGCTGAGTCAGAAAATGATAAAAGTACAGTGCACCAGAATGATGCCACGGATCACCCATCAAAGGAAAGCACAGCGAAACTTGGATCCCTTGATCAAACGCTTCAAGCGATTCAAACACAATTAAGTGATCAAAAACAACTTTCTCTCCCGAGCGATGTGCCCATTGAAGTTGGAAAATATCATTCAGCGGTTGTGAATGAGCAAGCTTCAGGTTATTCCGTCACCTTTAAACAGACGAACGCTCCGGTTGCTGTTAATGACACCTCATTAGCTCATGCAAAAACGATCGCAGCAATTCGTGCACGTGCGTTCCAAAACAAAAGTGATGCAGCCAAGCAGATCAGTCATGCTACATTCAATGCTTCCGATGGGAAAGCGGTAGAGCTTGGCCACGGCATAACCGGCTATGCAGATGCTGGGGCAGGTACGGCCGGGATTTCATGGAACGAAGGCCGTTGGACACTGGCTTCATTATCACCGACCTCCGATGCTGAAGAAGGTGTGGATTTAGCTCGGGAACTCGTTGCTTATCTTGAGCAGCATAGCCTACCCATCCCTCACCGGTACGGAACGGTTCAGGTCTATACGGACAAACGGCAAAGCAGCGTTCGCTGGCAATCCGGCACAACAATTTTTGAACTTACAGGTGCCAAAACACCGCTTACACTAATCAAAATCGCTTGTTCAATCAAAGCATTCGATGAATAACAAAAAGCAGACTGACTTTTCTGTTACAGTCAGCCTGCTTTTATACTCAGAAAGTTACTTCAGACCACGTTCCACTTCGCCCGTCCACTCAATCATCCCGCCGTTCATGTTTTTCACGCGATAACCATGTTCAGCCATAAACTCAGAAGCAGCGACACTTCTTACCCCGGCATGACATACGACGATATAGGTCTTGGACCGATCGATTGCTTTGAAACACGAAGGAAGATCATTGAGGGGAATGTTCACTGCTCCGGCAATGTGTTCCTCTTTGAATTCAAAGGGTTCTCGCACATCGATAATATTTATCAGTTTTTTTTCGATATCAGTGCTTCAACGTCTTCAGGAAGAATTTCTTCGTACATGTGCGTGCTCCTTTTCGATGCATTCTTTGTATTTAGTAGATAATGACCGGTTCGTTCTGTTCAAGATGATCATAGACGGTTTTCATTACCTTTGGCGGCGTATTGACACAGCCGCCCGATCCTTGAGTGAGGTAGGCATCCTTCTTCCAGTTACGTCTCCAGCTCGCATCATGAAAGCCACAACCGCTCATGGTAAACGGTGCCCAATAATCGACTTTTACAGAGTAGTGCGAGTTACCTGCCTCGCTGCCTTCAAGTACAGATGGAGATTCTTTGTACATGATATACCATAAACCTTTTGGTGTATCTTCTTGAGTATCATGCCTGCCGGTGACAACATCAGTTGAAAGCACGAGTTTGCCATTTTGATAGATCCATATTTTTTGCTCAGAAATCGATACTTCTGCATACGTATTGCCGATTCCGTTATTCGCTGTATTATGGTAGCCGATTCCATAAGTGCTGTACCCGACGCCGTACACGTTATAAGCCTTCAATGTCGGTTTACTGTCTTCGAACGCTTTTGTTATGCGCTTGGTTTCATCACTTACCTCCAGCGCCCAGCCATACGATTCACCCTGTACAGAGATAATCTTTCCTGAGTGTGTTTTGAATGAGAACTTCTTGTTTAAGGTTGACTGTTTTTTATTAATCTCAGCCACTTTATGCTTCAAATCTGCAGAATCAATCTTCAGTTTTAAATCAGAGGAAACCGAAGCATTTTTAATGTAGGCATCAGCTTTCAATACATAATCCTTATTTTGGACGGTATAGGTTACCTGCCGTTTCCGCAATGCTTGCAGTGTACTTTTTTCTTTTTGTACCGTTTCGCTGTCTGCAGTAACCGGTTGTAGAAACTGCCGCTTCAGATGGATTACGCTCTGATAGCTTTGATGCTCATAATCTTCCATGATTTTTGCGCGATCAAATTGGTTGCCATTTTCGCTTTTTGCGACATGAACCACACCATCGCTCAGATAAGCATAAGCATCTTTCGGTGCCTTTCGCTGCTTGTTTAATTGATTCAGCTTATCTTCTAGTTGTTTTTTTAATGTTACAGAACGATACGTGTCTTGTTGCTTCGGCATTAATGAAAAATTTCTGGTTTTAAATGATGGCCACCATGTCTTCTGTTTCTCAAAGATCTGTTTCATCTTCGAAAGATCTTGCCCTGAAAATGTTGCAACTGAATTTTTTCCGTTAATCACCCGCTCCTTATCTATGTAAATATCATTTTTCAACCTCAATTCAGATAAATGTTTCAACGCTTGCTCTGGTTTCATATGACCGACGGCCACGCCATTGATCGTTACATGTGCGTTAAAGCGGGTTGCCTGAACATAACTGACCACCCCGATTATAACGACTACGATGAAAAAAATACTGCTGCTTATAATAATCAGATTACGTTTCTTTATGATCGCTCACCTCAAGAAAGAATTATATGCAATGCATTAACGATCCATATCACCAATCGGTTTCATGGTACTCGTTATCTATAAGATAAAGGAGTGCGCACAATTTAACAAGAAATTATTAGTAGTGACTATTCACGCAAAACAAATCCTTTGATTCAACTCAAAAGTGTTGATCAACCCTCATCCTAAAACTATAATTAATATACTCGGTTACATTTTGTTAGTTAATAAGCTCACGATAATGAGGAAATGGGGTTTTAAATGATGCCATTACAAGCGAATGAGCAAACAATGATTAAACGGGTTTCATTAAAGGTGAATAACTTGGTAAAAATGATTGAATTTTATTCGAAAACGATCGGTTTAAGGCTTATTAAGCAAAATCAGACTCTGGCACTTTTCTCTGCTCAAGGCTCCGATCAAGTGATTCTTCAATTAAAGAAAATTAATGACGGAACAAGCTCACTCGCAAAAACCGGTCTCTATCATACAGCCTTTTTGCTGCCTACGCGAAAAGATCTCGGTACGATATTGCTGTGGTTTTTAAAGAATAAAGTGTCACTCATTGGAGCCGCTGATCACGGTTATAGTGAGGCAATATATCTTAATGATCCTGAACAAAATGGGATCGAAATTTATCGGGATAAACCGATTTCCAAATGGGATATTCTCTCTAATGAGCACATCAAAGGTGTAACGGAACCGATGGATGCACAAGCAGTACTCGCAAGCGCCGATGGTCAATGGCAAGGGATTTCACCCGGCTCGAAAATCGGTCACATTCATTTAAAAGTGAATTCCCTAACGGAAACTGAATCCTTTTATAACGGCATCCTTGGGTTTGATTTGAAGGATGATTTCGGAAGACATGCGAAATTCTTTGCTGCCGGTTTGTATCATCACCATATCGGAACAAATAATTGGTCCGGAAATCAGCTCGCACCTATGGCAAGCAACGATTTGGGATTGGATTACTTCTCGATTCAACTGCCGGATGGGATAACCAGAAAGCAAGTTCAAAAACGGTTAGGCGCTCGGAAAGAGCCTTTTGAAATCGGTAAACAAGGAGAACTGATTGTGACTGATCCTAGTGGAATTACCCTCCGTCTTAATTAAGGTTAAATGCAAGCCCACCTGTATCAGTCAGCGATCAAAAGAATTTCCAGTGTGCTGATGCACATGATTAGACGAGGACGGAAGGGTTTGCTACACTTTAACTATTGAGGAGGAGGAAAAATATGGCTACTGTTCCACAAGTAACACTCAATGATGGATTGGTGCTTCCCGCTGTTGGTTTCGGTACATACAAGCTCAACGGCGCCGCAGGCATTAATTCGATCTTAAGCGCAATTGATACTGGCTACCGTTTGCTTGATTCAGCCTTTAATTACGAAAATGAAGGTGCGCTCGGCGAAGCGGTTCGAAGAAGCTCCGTTCCGCGCGAAGAATTGATCATTACCTCCAAGCTGCCTGGACGTCATCATAAATATGATGAAGCCATTACAACCATTCAAGAGTCATTATTTCGAGCAGGTCTTGATTATTACGACCTTTATTTAATCCACTGGCCGAATCCAAGTAAAGATCGATACGTTGAAGCTTGGCAAGCGTTAATTGATGCCCAGAAGTGGGGATTAATCCGTTCAATCGGTGTTTGCAACTTTCTGCCGGAACACTTGGATCGTCTCATCAAGGAAACCGGAGTAACGCCAAGCGTGAATCAGGTTGAACTACACCCTTACTTCTCTCAAGAAAAGCAGCGTGCCTATGATACAGAACACGGCATTGTTACGGAATCATGGAGTCCACTTGGCCGTGCGAATAAACTGCTCCAGGATCCGGATATCAAACAGATTGCCGATGCACATCAGAAAACGATCCCGCAGATTATTCTGCGTTGGCATGTTCAGTTAGGCGCTGTTCCGATTCCGAAGTCTTCAAAACCATCACGTCAACTCGATAACCTGTCTCTATTTGACTTTAAATTAAATGACGAAGAAATGCAGGAAATCGGACGGCTCAGTCATGCGGATGGACGAACCTATAATCAGGATCCAGCAATATATGAAGAGTTTTAATGATATCCAATCAAACGACTTTCCGGGACCATTCCACTGGAGAGTCGTTTTTTTATGGCTCGTAAAATATGTTTTGAATTTTGTCACATTCATGTGTCGATAAAAAAGGAAATCATTCATTTCATGACGAAATAAGAATATGTGTTCTTAAATGATCTCATGATCTCAATGCCAAGTAGGAGGTGGAGAATTCTTATGATCCAATAAATAACCCGAGTAAAACCCTTGTCTCAATTTTTTCATTTCGTCCACGCGTTTCGCGTCACTCACATTTCCTGCCTTACCTCATCACATTTCATCCCATCATAAAGGAGTCCTTCGCATGATCAAAGCCGTCCACAAATTTATCCTAACGTCACAGCGCGGATTTACCCTAATCGAAATGATGATCGTCCTTTTCATCATATCGGTCCTGCTGCTCATCGCTGTACCGAACATGACCAAATCCAATGTCGTCGTGCAGAAAAAAAGTACGGATGCAACGGTTCAATTGGTTCAAGGTCAAGTCGCTGCTTATCAAACCAATCATAATGGCGACCTGCCCGATAATTTAGACGAGCTTGTTCCTGAGTATGTCAGCAGTATCACCGCATCGAATGGCAAGCCGCTTGTATATAATGCAACGACCGGTGAAGTCAGTGCACCAGCGGATGAATGAGTCCCCGTCGATGCATCAAGCGCCATTACTCCGAAACACGAAAGGGCTCACTTTGATTGAGGTGCAAATCGCATTGTCCATCATCTGCATTATTGTTCCCCTGTCCTTTTTCTGTTTCTCCCGGCTCACGGATGAGCTCACGATCAGACAATTCGTTGAAGAGGTCAATGAAACCATTTACGACACGCAAATGGAAGCGATCGCCCGTGCCGATTTTGCTCAAATTGTTTTTTATGATGATTTTTACTATGTCTCGATTAATGGGCGAACCAAACGGATTCTGATGAACCCACGTATCGAGATTTTGAGTACAAACAACTCAATCAAGATTAATCAGCTCGGTCATTTTAGTAAAATTGATTCATTTTTTATTAAACTTGGGAGCATTCGTTACAAATTCACCTTTCTACTTGGTCAGGGGAGGTTTTACTATCAGAAAGTTTCGGGATGAGCACGGTTTTATTTTCACTGAAGCTATGGTGGCTTTAAGTATCCTGTCGCTTCTCTTGATCGTTTCTATGCCTATTCTGACGCATGTATCCTACGAACGGCAGATCATCAAACAAAAGCATGAAGCCATACGTATGCTTCAACACGAATTATTATTATGGCGCAGAAACGATAATGCTTCACTGAATACAGAACAGGACACTGACTTTCAGTTCGAATGGATCGAAAAAAAGGAACATTCCGCTTATCTTTCGGTTCACTGGACTTATGGCGGACGCACCCATCGGCTAACCGGAGAAGCGGTACGATGAAAAGTCAAGCGGGGTTTACACTGCTCTCAACGATGCTTGCACTTACTGTGTTATTATTCGTTCTCAGTCTAACGACTGCCCTTGTACAATTCATGAACACCTACTTTCAACCTCGGCTTGACAGCCAAAAAGAAGTGCAGCTCTTCTTCGCCCAAACAGCAAATGAACTCCATCAATCCACTTCTGCCTTAAACACAGCGGATCATCAACGTCTGACGCTACTTAACAGTGAAGGGACGGTCAGTTATTCGTTTCTGTCACCAGGACGCATTGTCCGGCGTGTTAATGAACAAGGCTATGAAATTGTGCTTCAGCATGTTGCAGGAGTCTCTTTCCAAGCAGATGATGAACAGGTTTCTATTTATGTAACCGATCAGCAAGGGCGGGACTTCACCTGGACTGATCGACTCTATTTAAGGAATGATGCTGATGAAAAGCAAACCGCTGAATAATCAACAAGGATTCATTCTTCCGTTGGTAATGATTCTGTCACTGGTTTTAATTACCTTTATCTTCCACGCGCTTTTTCTGTTGCAAAGCGACCGTACCTTTTTTCAACATGCACAGACGCACTTCGTTCTTCAGCAGTTGCGTGAATGCGCGCTCAACGACTTCCAACAGAAATTACAACAAGGAGATTTGCCGCATGAAGGATCATTTAACTATCATAAAGGTACCGTTCAATACATCGTTACTGAAGATTCGGCTTTTGTGACCATAAATTTCACCGTCCAATATGGCGATGAACGTGAAATCGATCGCATCGTCTACGATCGGGAAAGCGGGAATCCGGTACGTTGGCTGGAGCGGATCAGTTAATCCAATGCTTCATGAACTGTGTTTGACGGCATGAATGCAAACTGACGGACTTAATCGATCTTAGTAGCAAATTGTACGGTCCCGTTGCCGATCATCATGCAGCCTTGCTTTGCGTTTATTCTGTCCATCATGCATCCAATTTCATTTTTTGGGCATACTAATCATAAAAAGCAAGAAGGTGCACGTACGCGATGAAGTCGGAAGAATACGTTCGCTTCTTAACCGAACAGTTTGTACGCTACATGGAAACACCGCGTGATCAGAGAAAAAAGGTGCGTCAGGAACAGAAAGCGAATCGACCTCCGCTCCGTAATCTTCTCTTTGGTCAGATCCCCGATGCGATTGAAGACTATACGGTAAAAATTAGAAAACGAATAAAAAAATAACTCGGTGATTCGATGCCGAGTTATTTTTTATGACTGCGCTTGTTTTTCCATTGTAAAAGCGCGATAAGTCAGTATCCCTTGGAACGTCTGCAGAATTTGAATATGCTGGAGCCATACATCCAGCGCTTCTTCATCAAGCTTACTCGTGAAATGATAAGAAGGCTGAGCATCCTGCTCATCTTGTCGCAGCTGATTGGTACGGTAAGCCTGAATCTTAGTGAAACCTGCTTGTTTCCAAAGGCTGAGCCACTCTTTTTCAGTACGTACATCTTTTACACCATAAACCGTTTCAATTAATTGTTTCTTTTGCTCATCCAACGGTTCTTCAATCGTCATCTCAACGGCAGCCAATCGTCCGCCGTTTTTCAATACGCGAAAATATTCAGGGACAGAATGCGTTACATTGGTAAATGCCGTTACGGATTCAGAGAGTACCGCATCGAAGCGCTCCGATTGAAACGGCAGGGCTTCTGCCGAGGCTTGAATGATCTTTGCCGTCCGTTGTTTAGGCGTAATCCTTGTCTTCGCGCGTTCAACCATTAACGGATGCAGGTCAATACCGGTAACCTCTGCCTTTACTTTATCCGAGAGGTACATGACCGTTGCCCCTGTTCCGCAACCCACATCAAGCACCTTGTCTCCTGCTTTAATTTGTAAGTGATGGACAAGCTGCTCCGTGAGCAAATGTCCGCCTGGATGCGCATGATCAACTGCCAACTTTGCAAGAAAATCAAGATACCGATGATTGCTCACTTCTTGCACGTCCCTTCGCTTTTGCTTCTCATGCTATCGTATGATCAGCAGTTGGGAACGTGCTCAGGTCAATCACAGCAAGAATGGATTTGCGATACGTTCATGACCGATTGTGGTCGAAGGTCCATGCCCGGGACAAACCACTGTCTCATCCGGTAGCAACAGTAACTGTTCGCGAATACTCTCCAGCAATTGCACTTGATTGCCGCCATATTGATCGGTCCGTCCGATACTTTCGCGAAAGAGCGCATCACCGCAAAACACGGTATGTTCTTGAGGGAAATAAAAGGAAATCCCTCCTGGTGAATGTCCCGGTGTCGGGAGAACCTTGAAAGAAAAAGATCCAATCGCTAAATGTTCATTCCCTTTCAGTAAACGCTCCGGTACCCCAGCAATAACCGGTTGAACCATCGCAAAATGTGCAGATCCATTCTTTTCCGGATGATCCGGCCAGTCCGCTTCGTTCGTTTGGACATAAGCCGGGACAGCCCATTCATCGCGAACAGCGTCTAATGCGCCAATATGATCAAAATGGGCGTGCGTCAATAGGACCGCTTGGGGAACAGCGCCGCTTTGTTCAATGATTTTTTTAATTTTATTAAAATCCTCACCCGGATCAATAATTAAACACATTTCGGAGCTTTCATCAATCAAAATATAGCAATTTTCTTGTATCGGTCCAACGGGACAAACCATCCATTTCAAATCAGACACCTCCCCACTCACTCATTCACTTTACGGTTGCACGATTTATTTTCTTAATACAGAGCCATGCAGAACCAATAACGCCGGCGTCGTTACTGAGCTTCGCAATATCAATCGTACATGCATCAAAAACCCGAGGTAACGCAAACTGTTTAAAGTACTTAGTCAGCGGCTGAAGCAGTGAATCTCCGGCATGGGAAACGCCTCCACCAATGACGATTTTCTCCGGGTTAAGGGTTACAGCGAGTGCGCCAAGCGCGAATCCAAGATAATAGGCCGCTTTTTCAGCAACGGTTGCTGCCAAAGGATCCTTCTTGGCTGCACAAGTAAAGACATCTTCAGAAGTGATATCGCCTTTGCTTTCAAAGATATCGCGCAAAATGCTTTCCGAGTCGTTATAGTCCAGTGCAGCTAGAGCAAGCCGTCGAATACCCGTAGCCGATGAAACGGTTTCAAGGCAGCCGGTCTTGCCGCAATTGCAGGATCCACCATCATCAGGGATTACCGTAATATGGCCAATTTCCCCAGCCATTCCGCATGTACCGTGAAGGATTTCTCCGTCACAAATGATGCCTCCGCCGACTCCGGTTCCTAGTGTGACACAAATCAGATTCTTTGCACCCTTGCCGGCGCCCAGCCACATTTCGCCGAGTGCAGCCATATTCGCATCATTATCAATAACAACCGGAAGACCAATCGCCTTTTCAAGTTCTTCTTTGAACGGATAGTTCTTCCAGCCTATATTCACGGCCTGGTAGATAAAACCGCTATCGACATCGATAAATCCCGGAGCTCCGACACCAATCCCTCGAACCGTCGACCGCTCTAAATTGAATTGGGTCATTTTTTTCAAAATGCTTTCACTAATATCCGCGGCTATATGCTTGCCATTATCAATGGTGTTTGTGCCAATGGCCCACTTATCAATCATTTTGCCATCATCATCAATCAACGCCATTTTTATCGTTGTGCCGCCTAAATCTACACCAATATTAATCATTCAATCACACCGCCTATTTATTAGGATCATCTTTTTTATTTTCACAAAAAAAAATCCATTTGCCAATCATCCATTAAGAAATTTTTCTCTGAGAGCTGAATTCTTCATCACTTTGACATAACTTTGTGAAAACCTCATCATCTTTGCACAGAACCGTGAATAGGATAAAGTATTGAGACTTGTCCGGAGGTTTTTAACGATGCACAAAAAAAAAGCGCTAGTACTCCCACTGCTCATCGCGATAACAACAATTTTCACCTTAATTGTCTTCCCATACTTATTATCGGATCGTCCTACGATTACTTACTTTCCCGGCCATGAACGTATCCGCTTTCTAAAAATGGAAACACAATTACGAAGCGATCGAGATACAGGAACCCTGCAACTGGATAGCTTCGCTCGTACACAGGAAAAGAACAATTTAATGCAGAATTTTTCTTTATTGTATCGCAATAATCAGCTCGTTTCCATCCTAAATCATTGGGAAAAAAATACGGCGGTGTTATCTTCAATAAAAAAAACCGGTCTGGAACCCGGTTTCTACGAAGGCCTTACAGTTCACCAAGCAGAACTTCACTTGAATGAATCGATTTATGGGAGGGAACGTTATTCTCAAGATCAGCTCATGGTTTTAAAACAAAATGGTTCCTATAGCGCGTTTCGCCAACCGAGTAATCGTCAAGAAGCGCTCGCACTTGCCGACTATAATCGGCGAGTGGAACAGCAACGAACTCAGCTTTTGCAGCGTGTGGCGCAAAACGATCACATTCAGATTTCTGATTATCGCGTCATCCCTTTAAATGAACTGACAGATAAAACACTAACGAAGGTCTTTCCCTTTAGTGAAGCAAAAGCAGAACGCATTGCCGGTCAGCTTTGGGAAGGACTCTATAAAAACTTTGTACGCGGTATTCAGCTCACTCAGGAGCAAGGGGTACAGGCAATTGGGAGTACCTTGCCACTGCTGCTGATCGCGCCTGACCACATGCTGATCGTAATTCGCGCACAGTCCGGCCAAATGGTCCTGCTTCGTCAAAATTTTTCTTAATATATTTTAGAATTGATCGTCTTTGATGCGGCGAAACATGACGATATGCCCTGCGATTAAGACGGCGAGTTCAAAGAGAACACGTCTTCGCTTCATTAGAAAAAAAGTGGTGAGCATCAAAAGCAGCGTTTCAATAAGCGCGTTTCTCTTTGCCAAAACAAGCACCCCATCCTCTCATTGATCTACGCATAGTGTGGCTATCGTGCAGAATTTTCATTCGTCAATGATGGACGGCCTGCTTGGAACACGAAATCATGATGTCCATGGTTACTTAACTTTGAAACAGCCGCGTTCTGTAATGAGCCATCCGACCTGCTGATCATGAGGTTCAACTGGCAGCCGCTCATTGAACTGCTGCTCAAGCAATAATGAAGCCGTTATTCCTTTGAATCCCTCTAGAAAACGGTCATAATAACCGCCGCCATAGCCAATCCGGTACCCTTCATGATTGAATACAACGCCGGGTACAATGAGCAAATCAATCGCATCAGTGGCTTGTTTCTGTGTTTTTTTCGGATCTGGTTCCATTAATCCGTAGAAGCTGGACTCAAGCTGGCTAAATGTATCCAATCCATAAAAGGTCATACTGTGCGCTTTGGGATTGCATTTTGGCACAACAATTCGTTTATTCTCTGTCCAAGCCCTTGTGATAATCGCCATCGTTTCCACTTCTCGGCCAACGGACAGGGTAATTCCGATCACCTGAGCATCATGCCAAATTGCGGTATCAAAAAGACGTTCTCTAATCTGCTTGCATTTCTCTGTAAACACAGCGTCATCTAATGATTCCATAGCATGGAGTATTTGATTGCGCAAACTCTTTTTTTGACTCTTCATAATTTCCTCCATATCTTGATGTCTATCCTGTGATGTTTCGTAACGATTATTCTTATTCTGCCGGTAAGCTTCCAGGGGCCGTTTTCGTCCAACTTGCTTCTATACAAAAAACCGCAAAAAACCCATAAAAGGTCTTTCGCGGCTTTTTAAAAGCAGAACTTACTTTGTTTCGCGATAAAGCACGTATTTCCTCAGTTTTGGGCTGTATTTCTTCAGCTCAAGACGTTCCGGGTTTTTTTGCTTGTTTTTCGTTGTGATATAATCGCGATCACCGGTTTCGGTATTTTCCAAAATAACCTTTACACGCATATTTATCCCTCCATTACTTGACTACTCATCGTGTTCATAAAAACATACACCTAATCTTAACAAAAATACTATGGTGCTTCAACCTTTAATTCGATTCAATCGCAATATCTATTTTTTGCCAACAAAAATCCCCAATTTTTTCTATTTATTTTACAAACTTCTTTCTTTTTCGCCGAATTTCTTCCGTAACAATAGGAGATATGATATAAATAAAAATGAAGTCATGTGGCTGTTTCACCACATGCGCCTCAGACAATGGTGAGGGGGGTAATGAATTGGGGTTAATCATCTTGATACTCATGATTGTGGGGTTGGTCGCTTTAGCTGTGTCTTATTTTAAACAAGACAGCATTAAGCAAGTTGAAGGGCAGCTAGAGGAAAATTCAATAACCATGATGCAAGAACTGTACAAGGTTAAGAAAAAAGTTCGTGTACTCGAAGAAGAAATCATGCTCGGGGACCAAGATCATTCTAAAGGGTGAATGCAGTGACGAAAAATGGAATCCGCGGTTTTGCCGCCGGCATTTTGCTTTCTTGTGCCGTCTTTGCTTTCTTTTATTATTTGATTTTCAATCATGGAGAGCAGGCAGCAACCAAGCAGGTTGTGAAGCAAACGCCATTGACGGAAGCAACCGTTAATCAATACCTTGCCAGCAGCCACCGTAAAGCGATCGATCTCGATGCTTATAACCAGTGGCAGAGCGATACTCAAAAAGCTACGGAAAAAGCCGGCAGCGAGCAGAAGTCAGACAGTGACAACAGCAAGAAAGAAAGTTCTTCCGACTCGGACAAGAACAAAAAGACAACATACAAACTACATATCAAAAGCGGTATGACTCCTGGCGATATTTCTCAAGAACTTGTTGCGGCTAAGATTCTAAAAGCAGACAAACGAAACGATTTTGACGCGTATCTTAAGAAAAACAAGTTAGAGAAATATGTACAGCTTGGAAGCTTCACCGTCTCCAGTGATATGTCGATCGCAAAACTCGCGCAAGTGATTACAAAAAATCACACAAACTAATTTTAGCGTATCAAAAACCCAAGCAGTGGTTGCTGCTTGGGTTTTCTCATGAATTAATGGAAAACCTCGTCGCCGCTCGAAAATCCAAGGCCGGGATGGTGATCAAATCGGACCACTCCGACAGCGGCCTTACCTTTTACTGCTGCGGAAATTTTTCCTACGCCTTCATTTCCGAATCCGCCGCATAGTTCAATACATGTAATGCCTTCATCAGCTAGAGCCACAGCTGCATTCACCGCTTCTTCATAATTTTGTACGCCAACCACTTTAAGATTGATTACCGGTGTTTTAATCTGAGCCTGCGCTTGTGCTGTATCGATTTCCGGTCCGATAAAAAGAAATGCTGCTTTTACTTCTGCCATCTCTCCCACCCTCTCCTTCTTTTAACCGATTACACAATTCAGCATAATATAAATGTATGCGATTACAATGCAGTTGAATCATTTCGATTTATAACCCTTATTTAGAAAAGGGCAAAAAG
>NZ_BJMS01000025.1 GCF_006539285.1 Sporolactobacillus inulinus | reverse complement strand
GGTCTAATGGTTTGAAGTCAGGGTAAAATCATATACTTTCTTATCCTATTAGAAAAACCGGGCAAAATACGCCCGGTCCTTACTTCCCTTTTGGTACTGTTGGTATTCACTTGCTCGTGTAGTGGTAAAACTTATCATACTCCTTATACATTTCCAGCGCAATTTCTTGGTTTTGACGACCATCGCGCACGCGCGGGACAACGACCGCAATGGCGACCTGCGGATCATCATACGGCGCATAGGAGACGAGCGTTTCATTATACAAGCTGAGATCTTTGCGATCAATCTGCGCGGTACCCGTTTTTGCTGCGACTTTATATTTTTCGCCTTGAGTTTTGAACACTCTTCCTGTGCCGTTTGAACCATGGGTCACGAGATAGAGCCCATGCTGAACACGCGCCAAATCGCGTTTATTATTACCAATTGTATTCAGTACTTTAGGTGAAAACTGATCGATTGTTTTTCCCAACTGGTCCCCGTCTTTCCCAGGTTCATGAACCGACTCAAGTAAATGCGGCTGCATCCGGTAGCCGCCATTGGCAATGGTTGAAATGTATTGCACCATTTCAAGCGGCGTGTAGGTATCATACTGACCAATTGAAAATTGATGAATCAGCCCTGGGTTATCCGGCATACCACCGTTGAAGCCGGTTCCCTCTTTAGGCAAATCAATGCCTGTTTTCACACCCATGCCAAACTGACTGTAGCCATTTCTCAGATCATTAAACGCTTTTTGGAACCTCGGCGTATCTACCGATGGAAAGCGTGCGTTATAGTAGCTGCCGGCTGAACTTAAATGGATACCGGCCATGTTTGAAACAATCGCCCCCATGAATACGTTTGACGAGAACTGCAGTGCTGATTCGGGCGTCACCGCACCTAATCCGCTAGTTTCCCATGAGGAGAAACTTCCCTTGCCTCCGGGATATTTAATCGTTTTATCATAGAAATGTTCGGGAACCGCGTTGTGCTGAAAGCCAATCAGTTCCGTTGCGCCCTTAACCGCGGATCCCATTTCAAACTGGGAAGTAATGACATCACTGGACACATCCTTGAATTTACCGTTAACATACTTTTTACCGCCAATGGCTAAAACCGCGCCTGTTTTCGGATTCATCATCACCGCATAGGCGCTGTCATTTTGTCCATTTCCGCCCATCGCCCGTGCAGATGTTATTTTTTGTTCCAGAACTTGATCCAGTTTCTTTTGCAGGCGAATGTCAATGGTAAGCCGCAGATCATCCCCGCGTGTCCCATCTTTAATCTTCGGATTGCCAACCGGAAGTCCCTTTTCGGTCTTATAGGTCAAGGTCATTGGTACACCACGTAAATAATTTTCATACTGCTGCTCTAAATAACTGGTTCCTACTTCGGTATTGCGGCTGTATCCTTGTGCCAAATAAGCATTAAGCTTATCTTCCGGGATATCGCCTGTATTACCGACATAAAAGGGTTTGTTTTTAATATATTCTCGTGAAGAAACATCGGCAGTCTGGATTGATCCGTCAAACTCATTCAAATGATCGACAACATTGATGTATTCTTTGTCGTCAACCTTCAATCCTCGTTTAATAATGTAGGGATTTAAATTGGATGCTTGATTAAAGGCATGCTGAATCGCCATGATCTGGACATCTTTTGCAGAGTAACCGGTTAATTCCGACTTTGGAATCTTCGAGAGTAGCAGCTTATACGCCTGACTCGGTTTCTTTTCATACTTTTTCTTCTCTGCTGCAGTCAGATATTTAGCATATGCATCCCTCTGATCTTTGAACTTCGTCAGCACATAATATTCCCTTTTATCACGATCGGCAATTTTTTTAATTGCCGTATTATCCATGGTTAAGTACCGAGACAGCTTCTTTGCATAGTTTAAAGCTTCCTGCGCACTGATTCCCGCATTGCGAATGAAAACGATCGCAAGTTCTGCTTTATTGTCGGCAAGCGTCACGCCATTCTTATCGACAATTTTTCCCCGTGCAGAATCGACATGCGCAACCTGTGTCTGATTTTTATTCACAGCATTTCGATAATCTTCGCCTTTGACGATCTGCACATAGCCGAGCCTCAAAATTAAGCCGGCAAAAGCGACAAAGACAACCAAAAATAATAGATTCAACCTCATCGGCAAATTATTTTTTGTTCCTTTATTTTTCACTGTTTGTTGCGCCACTTTTTCCCCTCCCAGGACAATGCTTTCATCACCCAAACATATCTATTCGTTAGCCATTTTTCATTTAAGCGCAGAGGTATTGATAATCATTGAATCAAAATCAAAACCAAAACGAACCTGTAATGCAAATTGAACTCCTTATCATTTTAAGTTTGTACCATCTTTCTGTCAAAACGCAACGTGTGCAAAACTTGCGCAAAATGATTTGCTATTCTTTGCTTTTCGTTGACGATTGGAAAATAATAAAACACCCGGAAGTGCCTTTAAATGGCTACTTCCAGGTGTTTGCAAAATGGTAAATATTATGTACCAACGGAGGAAGAGGGATTCGAACCCCCGCGAGCCGTGAAGCCCCTGTCGGTTTTCAAGACCGATCCCTTCAGCCAAACTTGGGTATTCCTCCATAATAAGTGGTGGACCCTGTAGGACTCGAACCTACAACCGGACGGTTATGAGCCGTCAGCTCTAACCAATTGAGCTAAGGGTCCACGGGCGGTTAGTGGGGATTGAACCCACGCATGCCGGAACCACAATCCGGTGTGTTAACCACTTCACCATAACCGCCAGGTTAGTGAAATGAAATAAAAAAATAGCGGCGGGGGGGATCGAACCCTCGACCTCACGGGTATGAACCGTACGCTCTAGCCAGCTGAGCTACACCGCCATGGCTCCACAGGTAGGATTCGAACCTACGACCGATCGGTTAACAGCCGATTGCTCTACCACTGAGCTACTGTGGAATAAAACCAGAACAGGAATTAATTTATCACATGTGTTAAGGCTTGTCAACATCTTTTTCAACATGTTAACGTCTGTCCTAACGACAAGAAATAATATACCATATCTGGTTGTTAATGACAATATCTTTTTTTAATTTGATTTGATGAATTTTATTTAGTGATTCACTGGTTTGAACGTCTGTCAAAAGAGCGCCGTATTTAATTCATTTCGTTCAATTGATCGACGAAGATGCGCGTTCCGTCCACAGAGATGACTTTTATCGGCACCCCTTTTTCAAGGTAGATTCCGTCGGTGATTGCACTATAGTTTTTTCCATCAATCTTTACCGTTCCTACAGGCCGAAACGGAGTGATCGTTCGTCCCTCCTTACCGACTAATTGACGATAATCATCATTGATGGAGTTATAGCCTTGTTCAGACGATAGTCGATCATGGAGCATCAATTTATTTAGATAATCACGCTGTGGGATTATTTTGCGAAAAAACCATGAAGCGCATGCACCAATGACAAAAGCAATGCTCACAAGCAGACCGTAAATCAATGACGGCGTCGGTAGCGCGCAGCCAAGAAGCATCAGAATAAAACCCAAAGCACCAATAATACCGGTTGTAAACAACTTGCCGTCGATAATAATCAACAGCAGGCCGCCAACAAGCAGCAGAAAGATCCACGGCGAAGATTGTTCGGTAAGAAAGTGTAAAAAGTAATAAATAAACAAACCGCTCCCAGTCAGTGCCAGCAAGCCTTTCGCTTTTACAAGCAATTCTGCAAATAAAAAGCAGGAAGCCAGCAATATAACAATAAATCCGCCTGCAGGATAAGCAAGTATCATCATCTTCCCCCTCTATAATCAAAATGCCGCTTTCATTGCCCCACAAGTTGAAGCGGATGGCATCCACATCATTTTCTATCTATAAATATTAAACCATACAACTGCAGCTTAGGGAACGGTACTCAGAAAAATCACTATCTATTTAAGAAAAGCGGCATATTTTCATAGATTCATGCATATAAATGATAGGGACGCCTTTCCAGAAAATTTTGGAGTAAGAATGGAGAATGAATCATGAAAAAACGATTCTTTACAATTCTTTTCATTTTGGCCTGCTGGACAAGTTATTCGGATCTGACTTCAGGATCACTTCCAGCTGGACAAGCCTCCGCGACGCAACCTTCAATGAAGGAATCTCGGCAGTCGCGCCCTGTTGAAAAAGCAGCAATTAATTTTCAGCGCATCACGGTTGAACCCGGTGATACACTGCTTTCGGTTACTGAGCGCATGAATAAGCAGCAAACCTCCATTGAACAAGTGCTCAAGGACTTTTCCATCCTGAACCCTTCTGCTGATCCGAATCATCTGCAAATCGGCAGCACCTATGCTTTTCCTTATTATGATAAAAAAGCAAATTGAGTTTTGCGGTATACTGATACTGCTTTCACGATAACTGTTCGTCGATCA
>NZ_BJMS01000024.1 GCF_006539285.1 Sporolactobacillus inulinus | reverse complement strand
CATTCATATAAATGAATAGTAATAATGGTGGGCCTAAGTGGACTCGAACCACCGACCTCACGCTTATCAGGCGTGCGCTCTAACCAGCTGAGCTATAGGCCCATAGATATAATGGAGCGGGTGATGGGAATCGAACCCACGACCAGAGCTTGGAAGGCTCTTGTTTTACCACTAAACTACACCCGCAAAAGATGGTCGGGAAGACAGGATTTGAACCTGCGACCCTCTGGTCCCAAACCAGATGCTCTACCAAGCTGAGCCACTTCCCGATAAAACAATGCGCCCTAGAGAAGTCGAATCCCTAACCTTCTGATCCGTAGTCAGACGCTCTATCCAATTGAGCTAAGGGCGCATATTAAATTAAATGGTGCGGTCGAGAGGACTCGAACCTCCACGAAGTTGCCTCCACTAGCCCCTCAAGCTAGCGCGTCTGCCATTCCGCCACGACCGCATATATAATGGTGCGGGTGAAGGGACTCGAACCCCCACGTTGGAAAACACTAGATCCTAAATCTAGCGCGTCTGCCAATTCCGCCACACCCGCTAAAATGAGCCACGAAGGATTTGAACCTTCGACCCTCTGATTAAAAGTCAGATGCTCTACCCCTGAGCTAGTGGCTCATGTGGCTGGCCCAGCTGGATTCGAACCAGCGCATGACGGCACCAAAAACCGTTGCCTTACCGCTTGGCTATGGGCCAAAAACAATTATGTATTATAACATAAATCGTTTATAGCTGAATATCAATTACATGTATCATTTATTATGGCGGATCCGATCGGATTTGAACCGACGATCTCCTGCGTGACAGGCAGGCATGTTAACCCCTACACCACGGATCCTCATATATTTTATTTAAAATGGTGACCCGTACGGGATTCGAACCCATGAACCCACCGTGAAAGGGTGGTGTCTTAACCACTTGACGAACGGGCCAAATTAATGGCGGAGAAGGAGGGATTCGAACCCTCGCACGATTTACACCGTCTACTCCCTTAGCAGGGGAGCCCCTTCAGCCAACTTGGGTACTTCTCCATATGGCTCCACAGGTAGGATTCGAACCTACGACCGATCGGTTAACAGCCGATTGCTCTACCACTGAGCTACTGTGGAATAAGTGGCTTTAAAAACAAATGCATAGGCTATTCTACACTGCGTTAACTCATTTGTCAACAGTGCTTCGAAAGTTCTTTTAATCGGTCGCTTTCATCAGCATGTCCTCTTGACGACTTAAATAATTTACCACAGAATCAAATGCTTAGTCAACCCTTTTTTTAAACTTTTTTATTTATTGATCCGTCGTTTACTTATTAGACGGATGCTGCCCCCACAAGTGCCGCAAACATAACGTTTTGTATCAAGCTTTCTTTTTCTCCTAAAATGGGCGCCGCAGACCGCACACTGGTAATCATAACGTACGCTTGAACGCGTGCGTGCATGAGGGATTGCTTCGCAGTACCGTGAACCGCCGACCTTTGCAAGCAGCGTGCGAAAGTCGGCGTCTCGGTGACGATACCCCATCCCCAGCAAGTGGAGATGGTAGTGACAGAGTTCATGCTTGATGATCTTAACAAACGATTCAATACCAAAGTGCTGTAGTTGACGATTGTTAAACTCTAATGCGTGCGTAATCAGCAAGTAGCGTCCGCCCGTAGTGCGCAGTCTTGGATTAAAAACAGCGCGATGAAGAAACGGCCGATGAAAACTGTCTAAGGATATCTGTTCCACCAATTTCTGAAGTTCTTCATTGGTCATTTGACCACCTCCATAGGCACATTAAGGCATGGTTTTTTCTTTTGGCGCTACCATCGTTAAAGAGATGCGTCCCTTCTCCGCATCAACCTGTTCAACCCAAACGGTGACGATTTCGCCGACACGAACGACATCTAATGGATGGCGCACAAAGCGTTCGGCTAGTTTTGACAGATGGACAAGCCCGTCTTGTTTGACACCAATGTCGACAAAAGCACCGAAATCAACAACATTGCGGACCGTTCCTTCAAGACGCATACCTGGTCTCAAATCCTCCATTTTCAATACATCCGTTTTTAAAAGCGGTTTTTTCAAATCATCGCGCGGATCACGCCCCGGCCGAATCAGTGCTTCGGCTACATCGCGCAAAGTGGGCACGCCAACCGAGAGTTCCGCCGCTGTCTTCGTTAGATCCATTTCTTTAAGCTTATCCGCTAATTTGCTTGAGCCAATTTCCTCTGGCGTACCTCCAGCCTTGGCAAGCAGCCTGCCGGCTACCTCATAGCTTTCCGGGTGAATCGGTGTATTATCAAACGGGTTGTCTCCAGCAGCGACGCGCAGAAATCCGGCAGCTTGTTCAAATGCCCGCGGACCTAAACGCGGTACCTCTTTAAGCTGACTGCGATCGGTATACCTGCCCCTTTTTTCCCGTTCCACGACCACATTCGCTGCCACTATTTTCGAGAGTCCTGCCACGTATTGAAGCAACTGTGGCGATGCCGTATTGACATTCACACCGACCTGATTCACGACCGTCTCGACAACAAATTGCAGCGATTTCGCTAGATCTCGTTGTGACACATCGTGCTGGTATTCGCCGACTCCGACTGATTTCGGATCCACTTTCACCAGCTCTGCAAGCGGGTCTTGCAGACGCCGCGCAATGGACACCGCACTCCGCTCTTCAACATGCAGATCAGGAAATTCCTCACGCGCTAGTTTTGATGCTGAATACACACTGGCACCTGCTTCATTAACAATCATATAGAAAAGTTTTCGCCCGGTGACCTGTTTCAGTGTTTCTGCGATAAATGCTTCCGTTTCGCGTGATGCCGTACCGTTGCCGATCGCGATGATATCAATCTTATATTGGCCAATCAGCTGCAGAACCGTCCGCCTCGCTCCTTCCTTATCGGATTTGGGCGGTGTTGGATGGATCAAGGAAATAGCAAGCACTTTGCCTGTAGGATCAACAACAGCCAGCTTGCAGCCGGTGCGATAAGCAGGATCCACGCCAAGTACCGTACGTTCCTTTAAAGGGGGTTGTAGCAGCAACCCGCGCAAATTTTCCGCAAAGATATGAATGGCTTGTTTTTCTGCTTTTTCCGTGAGTGCTTGTCTGATCTCTCGCGCGGTTGCTGGAGCGATCAAGCGCCGGTAAGCATCTTCCGCGCATTCCTTTAGCTGCTGAGCAGCCGTAGTCTTCTTCCCTGGGTTTAATGCGCGCAGAACGGACGGAAGAATAGTGTTCTCAGGTGATTCAATCGCGACTTTCAAGACGTCTTCTTTCTCGCCGCGATTGATCGCAAGAGTGCGATGCGGCACGATGCCTTGTATGCGTTCTTCATAGTCATAGTAATTGGCGTACACGTTTTTCGAATCAAGTTCAGGGTGCTTGGCTTGAACATGCACCGTGCCCTGCTCGAGTGTACGTTTTCGGGCCAGTGCGCGAAGCTCGGCATGCTCGGAGACGCGTTCCGCAAGAATATCTCTTGCGCCTTGAAGCGCTTCCTCTACAGAGCTCACATTCTTTTCTTCAGAAATAAATCGGGCAGCCTCATCTTCAACGGACTGCGCGGGTAATGATGCAAGCCAATCTGCCAGCGGTTCCAGCCCTTTCTCTTTAGCTTTTAGGGCGCGCGTCCGTCGTTTTTGACGATACGGAAGATAGAGATCCTCAACTTCTTGAAGAATGGACGCTTGATTAATCTTTTGTTTTAATTCAGGCGTTAGCTTTCCCTGTTCCTCAATCCGGTTGAGTACTTCTTCTTTCCGTTTTGCCAGTTGCTTGTTGTATGTATAGGATTCTTGTATTTTCTCAATTTGTACTTCATCAAGCCCGCCAGTCATTTCCTTACGGTAGCGTGCAATAAAAGGGATTGTGTTGTCCGCATCCAGCAGCTGCACCGTTCGCGCAACTTGGCCAGCATCCAGTTTTAATTGCTTTGCGATCTGTAAAATTGTTGCATCCATGCTGATCGTCTCCTTTGCATTTATCATATCAAAAAATGGAGACGCGTGTTCGAGCGAATCGCTACATTTGTGAAAACCAATCGTAAGTTAAGAAAAACCGGGTAAAAGCGCCCGGTCGTTAATCTCCAGCCATGTTTGACGGGCTTGTGTCTTTTCGGTGCTGAATCGTCGCTGCGGCTGCTCGCTGGCACGTACCAGCAAGGTAAAATTATTAAATTTTTTCCCTGTAATAAAAAACAGCTCGTTTGAGGTGAGCTGTCAACATGCTGTTCTATTTATGAGACGACAACCCGATTTCTTCTTTATGCGGCAGTATCGTTCTCAGTTTGCATAAGGCATTTCTTTGTAGGCGCGATACATGCATTTGTGAAATACCCAGCCGTTCTCCGGTCTCTTTCTGGCTTAGATTTTCAAAATAGGTGCACGTCAAAATATCGCGTTCGCGCTGGGTGAGAAACTGAAATGCTTCCCTTAAGATCAACTTTTTGTGCACATGTTCGTAGCCCTGTTCTGGTTTTCCGACAATATCCAGCAAGGTTACCGCCGAACCTTCCGCGTCACCGTCGATCTTGGAATCTACCGACAAGGCGTGATAGCCTTGAGCCATTTCCAACGTTTCAAGAACGACTTCTTCGCTTTCGCCGACCGCGTCTGCAATCTCATCAATACGCGGCGAGCGCTGCAGTTCACGCGTCAATTGCTCTGTTGCTTTGCGGATCTTGGGACTCAGCTCTTTTACGCGCCTTGGCACATGAACACTCCAGGTCTTGTCCCGAATGTAGCGTTTGATCTCTCCGATAATCGTTGGAATGGCAAATGACTCAAAACTACCGCCTACCGATGGATCAAACCGTTTCATCGCGGCAATCAACCCCATCATACCCACTTGATAGAGGTCTTCACGGACATCGCTGTTTTTGGCAAATTTCGCTGCAAGTGCGCCCACCAGACGCTCGTAGTTGCTGATGATCATCGTTTGCAGATGTTCATCATCAGGGTTGTTTTGGTAGTCAACGATCATCTTTTGAATTTCAGTCCGTTGTTGAGACTTTGTCGGCAATTTGCTCCACCCCGTCTCTGGTCAGAAACTTGGTCATACGAACGGCTACTCCTGATTCTGTGCTGATTGATACGCGATCCATCAAAGTATCGATCAAAAAGAGTCCCAGACCCCCTTCATTCACTTCTTCAAGATGAAGAGTAGTATCAATTGGATGCAGCTTCTTGAGCGCTTCGTCTGCATTAAAGCTTTCCCCGTCGTGCATGACGGTGATCGTAATCGCTTGAACATCGCAGTCCATAACCATTCTGATCTGACCGACTTCATTTTCTTTGTAACCATGATTGACCGCGTTTGTACAGGCTTCCGATACGGCAACCTTAATATCCTCGATCGCATCAAATGAGAAGCCCAATCTGCTTGCTGCTCCGGAACTTGTAAGACGCGCAATACTGACAAACTCTGGTTTTGCCGGAAGGGTCAGCTGAATCACGTCATTCATTTCAGTCATTTGTCTCCCCTCCGCTCACCTGTGTTCGTGCAATCAGTTCGGTCAAACCGGTAATCTCAAACAGTCGTTCAATGCGCGGCGTCAACCCGACCACAGAGAATTTGCAGTGATGTTTTACCGATGATTTAAGGGCGGCGACAATCACCCCTATAGCCGTACTGTCCATATAATTTGTTTTAGTAAGATCTACAATCAGTGTCCCTCCGTTTAATTCAGTTAAAGGAAGCAGGTTTTTCTTAAATTCAGGAGCTGTGTATACATCAATTTCTCCCGACACAACAACCCGATTCGTGTTTATTCTCTGATTTTCGCGTTCGATCGATAAATTCATATCGCTCCTCCTCCCCGCTATATATCTTTATTGAACAATACCCGCTCGTCAGAGACGCGAAACTTAAAACTTCATCGCAATAAATGTAAAATCATCGGTCAGTTCGAAGTGCTGCATTTTCTTCAACTCATAGAGGACGCGCCGAACAATACGTGCGGCAGGAAGATGCATGGATCGACGGATCAGCTTAATAATATGTTCCCGCTCAATAAAATCACGATCTTTGCGAATCTCCGTAACGCCGTCCGTTAGCAAGAAAATCATATCGCCCGGTTCGACTTTACGTGCCCATTCCTTGTATCGTGATCCTGGAGCAAGGCCTAGCGACATACCTCTTGCTTCAAGGTCAAGAAAACAATCCTGTTGCGCCGAATAATAAAAACCAGGTTCATGTCCGGCTGACGAGTTGGAAAAGATATGGGTTACCGGATCATAAACACCGTAAAACATCGTCACGAACATGCTTGAATCCGCATTGCGTGCAACGACTCGATTTAAATTAGCAAGAATAGAAGAAGGTGCCCCCTGCTTGTTCTCCGGAATACTGTCCATCGCATATTTGATCATCGACATACACATCGCCGCCGGGATCCCCTTGCCGATAACATCGGCGATTGTGACCGCCAAACGTTTGCCGTCGTTAACAATTCGGTAATAGTCACCGCTCATCTTTTTTGCCGGCTCACTAATTGCACCGATATCTGCAAAATCACAGTGTGGTACCTTTCCTTCAATGAGCGCTTTTTGCACTTCTGCAGCCACATCAATTTCCTTGTCCAGCTGTTTCTGTTTATCCTTAAGTTCTTGATGTTCCCAATACTCTCTTCCATAGCCTGCCATCATATTAATCAGAAATTCCATTGATCGAAGTGTGGCATGATCCAATGCCCGCGTCTGTTTCATCACCTCCAGATGCATGGCGACAAGATCTGCTGGCGATACCCCTTGCTCTTGCAGAAAACCAGCCAGCATCTCGCTCTCTTCTATGACCAGCTCCGATTCATGCGTCATGTAACGAATCAATAGATCTCGGTATGTGGCTAGTTGCGGCCCATCTTCCATCGTTCCCACTCGTTGCACTCCCTTCCGGTAAAAAAAAACCAATCTCTTTCATCATGAATGGTTCAATGATATGCACACGCTCTCTTTTTTCTTTATATTCGCAATCTTCATAATAAAAAATTACCGAAGCCTGCGTCATGCCCTTAGGCACCGGCTGAGCCTTAGTTGCGACGATCTAGTGTCCGGCATGCATTTTGCACGGACGCCTTATCTCCCCTTTTACTCTACCTTCTCTATTTTCTTCTATTTAGTATTAAATGACTCTTATTTTATTATTTCATTTATTCCATCAAATGGCAAAAGATAGAGACAATACATTCCCTTTTCGCATCATTGCCTCGCTTTTTTCGACTTTTCATGTTGTAGGCCAACACGATGCGATCGAGATTTAAAGAGAACGTGTCTTAAAGCGGGTGTTACAACGCCTTTTACTTTTCATACGTAAGTTCCGTTTTTTCTGCATCAATCCTTTTTTACGCATTGTCGCTGCACAGTGATGCAATATTGATGCAAAAAAAATAGGCGCTGCTTGGCAGAAGCAGACGCACGACCGTTATCCCCGATCAGTTTCTATTAGAAATCAATCAAACTCAGACTGATTTGAATTGCTTTATTGACTTGGCCCATCATTTCTTCGTCTAAATGCGTGATTTTATCCGTCAGTCGCTGCTTGTCAATGGTTCTGATCTGCTCAAGCAAGATGACCGAGTCGCGATCGAATCCGTACCGTTTTGCATCGATCTCCACATGAGTCGGCAATTTGGCTTTTTGAATTTGAGCAGTGATAGCCGCCACAACAACCGTTGGGCTAAAGCGATTGCCAATGTCGTTCTGAATGATCAGAACGGGGCGAACCCCACCCTGTTCCGAACCGACAACCGGAGAGAGATCTGCAAAATAGACGTCGCCGCGTTTTACAATCACCGGTCACACCCCGCTGACGGAGCGTTCCAGTGTGATCTCTGCCTCCTCTTCAGCAAGAAAAGCTTCAGAAGCAAGATTTAAATTAATTTTAGCCATTTCCATGTAGCCCTGACGCATAATTTCACGGACATAGCCCCTATTACGCTCACGCAGATACAACCTAATGGCGCGATGGAGAAATTCGCTGCGATTCATCTTGTCTCGGCTTGCCATTCCATCAATCTCGTTCAATAAATGTTGCGGCAAACTCAGCATGATTTCTTTTATCTTCGATTCCGACATGCCTGCACCCCCACCACTTTTGTCAGAATATATCTTTTTGAATCTTAAATTTATGTTATCATTTCACATTTATTTTGCAAAGCTATTTTCGCCAAAAACTGCATACTTTTATGCCTCTTTGGAACTTTTTTTTACATTTTGACGATTTTTCTCAATAAATCACGACTCTTCTGCAAGCGAAAGAATAGGATTGTACGTTTCGATGACTTTCCCATCTTTCCAATATACTCTTGGAATGCGCGGGTTAATGGTGCAGGTCACTTCATAATTAATTGTCGCAAGCTGCTCGGCACGGTCATCAGCTGTGATCGTCTCGCTGCCGTTTGAGCCGATTAATGTGACGACCGTACCCTCCGGATAGTGATGAGGAAGCCGGCACATAAACTGATCCATACAGATGCGCCCGACAATTCGGCAACGCTGTCCGTCGATGAGAACGTCGGTATCACCGAGTCCCCTAAGCCAGCCATCGGCATAACCGATCGGCACGGTACCGATCCATTCATCGCGTGCGGCTTGGTACGTGGCTCCGTAGCCGATATGCGTTCCGGCTTCTACTCTTTTTACATGCGTCAAACGGCTGGACAAACGCATCACAGGTTTCAATGGGAAGGGTAGCTGTTCTGCCATCTCTGGGGATGGAGACAGACCGTACATCGCAATGCCATAGCGCACCATCGTAAACAAATGGCGTTTCTCTTTCGGATACTTTAGAGCCGTTGCGCTGTTTCCGCAATGAATCAGCGCTGGACGGACACCGAGCTCCCGAAACCCGTCAACCATCTGTTCAAAACGGGCATACTGAGCCGTGAAATACGTCTCGTCACGTTGATCGGCCGTTGCAAAATGGGTGAAAAGCCCTTCGATGATAAAGCGGGAATCTTTACTGATTTCACCGACAAGCGCTTGAGCATCGGTTTTACTGCGCACACCGATTCGGCCCATTCCCGTATCGCAGGAAATATGAAGGTTTACCGGATCCTTGCCGCCATAGAGTTGTTCCGCCTGCGCCACCCATTCCCGGTCGGATACGGTCAATGAAATATGATGTTCGGCCGCTAAGGCGACATGCCGCGGCGGGATCGGTGAGAGCACCAGAATCGGTGCCTGGATTCCTTGCTTACGCAGTGCAAGTGCTTCATCAAATAGTGCAACGGCAAGCCATTTTGCGCCGCTGGCCAGCGCAATCCGTGCGATTTGCTGCGCGCCATGTCCATAACCATTTGCCTTGACGACGGCCAGTAAGGTTACCCCCTCAGGCAGCCTCTTTTTCATATTCCGTATGTTTTCAGCGGCGGCATCTAAATGAATATCCGCCCATGTCTCTCGATAAAAACCAGCAGCTCCCATTGCGAATCCTTCCCATCTGCCTGCAAAAGTTACGCTTGCCGATGCATCCCGCGCGACGATTAAACGATGCGGGAAAGCGCTCCAATTCGACAAGGTTTTCAATTACTATTTAATCACTTATTTATCAAAAACGGAAGTACCGAATCGTGCGCTCTACCACAACAAGCAGCGGCTGTTTTGTCCAGAATAGAAAAAAAGAGCGCCCGATCACGAAGAACGGTGCGCAGGCATTGCCTCATTATTTTGTTACGGTTCCATTCACCGATTGAGCAATGGTGATCATTTCATCCTGAGTTAATTTTTCTGAAGCAAGGTAGAAGTCCGTTCCATGGCTCGACCATGAGAGCGAGTGGTCGCCAAAGGATCCGACAGCAAAACCGAGATTCGCCGGTGTGCCTGTGCCAAGCGTCGCAGCGCTGGATGCTGCCGCTTGACTCTTCGTTTCGATTAATGTAAACGGCTTTTTGCCGGCGTATTTAAGCACATAGCGGTCGCCGAACTTGCTTGATGCAGGCTTCAACGTCTCAAGCTTCGTGCCTGAAATTACTGCTGTCGGATAAAGCAGCTTCAGCGACGCTTTGTTTTCAGCAGACGTGCTCTGCGTTTTCGAAATATTTGCCGCAGTCATGTTTTGCTTCACATCGAATGTCTTATTCGGAATCGACGGATTCACCTTAAAGTTTTTGAAGGTGACAGTTACGACAACCTTTTGATCTTTATCCTTAATCTTCACGGCCTCCGGTGTCAGATCCTTTTTTAATGAAATCTCTTGGTTGGCCAGCTGCGCGGTATTGTAATTGGTCTTGGTATTAAAGATATAGTGATTTTCTTTAGCCGTAAAGCTAGGATTCGGATCATTTAAGATATCTTTTGCTAGTGAATGATAGAGATAGGCCTGGCTGCGGTTATTCGGCCAATCGCTGTCGAAACGGTAGCTCTTGTTCAGTTCAGGTGTCAGAACATAAACACCCTCTTTATTCTTCAAAATCATCTGTTTGTTGGCTTTGTTGGCATCACTGAGCGACACGCGGTAAAGATTCGGCCGTTTATACATGATATTGACTTGATAGGCTTGCGCTTTTCCATGATTATGGAACGTCATGACTGCGTTGGTCGAATAACTGTTGATCTTTTCATAGCGTTTGTTCAGATCATTAATGACATCTTTTTCCGATTTAGCGCCGCATCCGGAGAGCAGCAATGCCGTCATCAGGATGGCACTAAGCCATAATGCCGACCACTTTTTCATGTATCTCCAACCCCTTTGCCTCTATTCGGTGACAAAGGAGAGACTGATTACCGACACGTTTTCTCGTCGTAAAGCTGATGCAGAACAGGAGGAATCGCTTCAATAAGGTCCGATGCCAGCACATCGAGCAAAGAATGCTCGCGGGCCGTCAATTCTTCTGCGGCAGCACCGTGTACATAAACCGCGTTGCTGACGGCGTCCATCATTTGCTCATGCTGCAGGAGAAAAGCAAGCAAAATACCGGTAAGTACATCGCCGGAGCCGCCTTTTGCCATGGCCGCATTACCGGTTGGGTTTACAATCTGCCGCCCGTCCGGCGCAGTCACGAGTGTCGCTTTGCCTTTTAATACAAGATACACCTGATACTTTTCGGCAAATGCTTTCGCTATGCCGAATCGATCACGTTCAACGTCTTGAACCGATGAATCGGTGAGCAGTGCCATCTCGCCCGGATGCGGCGAGAGCACAGCCGGTTTATGACGCTTGGGGAGCAGATCCAAATGATTTCTCAAATGAAAGAGCCCGTCGGCATCGATCACGCATGGAATCGTGTCGCTCTCTTCAACAAGACGACAGACGAGTTCCTCTTCGCGTGGATCTCTTCCTATTCCGGGACCAATACCGATTCCGGAAACACCATCAAGACCGATTTCAACACGCGGCAGATACATTGTTTCAGGAAGCTGCACGGCCAGGATCGGTTGAATCGCTTCCGGTACGCTGACCTTCAGCAAACCGATTCCCGAACGTAGTGCAGCTTTTGCTGAGAAAAAGGCTGCGCCGGGCATATTTTTCGATCCGGCAATAAGCAAACCTTTTCCATGATTGCCTTTGTGTGAAAAGGGATCCCGCACCGGCAGTGTACGAACGACATCGCTTCGCATCCGAAGTTCCCGCCGCACACCGACTTCTTGATAAGCCTTCTTCGGAATACCAATCGGCAGCACGCGGACGGTTCCAAAATGTCTGGCTGCCGGCTGCATAAATTGCGCCAGCTTCGGGCATTCAAGCGTCATTGTCTGATCGGCAAACACCGCCGGATGGTCAAAGGTTTCGCCGTTGGCTGGTACACCACTTGGGAGATCAACGGAAATGACTGTTCCCTCGGATGCATTGATCCAGCGAATCACCTGCTGGTAGTCCGGGTAAGGAGCTCCATGAATCCCTGTACCCAGCAAAGCATCGATAATCCAATCGGCTTGGTCAAGCTGCTCTTGAAAGGTCTCAGGTTCGTCGCTTATACGCAAAAGCGTCCCGCCGCATGCACAATACGCCCGCATATGATCGGCAGCATCGCCGCTAATTTCTTGCGGATTTGCCGCCAGCCATGTACTCACTTTCGCGCCGCTGTCAAACAGCATACGGGCAATCACAAATCCGTCACCGCCATTATTTCCTTTGCCAATAACCACACAGATGCGGTCTCCTGCTTTGCGTTCAGGTTCGAGCGCCGCGTATACCGCCCGACCCGCATTTTCCATAAGCACCGGTCCTCCCAATCCGATGTGCGTTATGGTGTACTGATCAATGTTCCGCATTTCTTCACGCGATACAACATGCACTGTAGTCCCTCCCAGCGTAGTAAACTATATGAGACAAGGTTCTTTAATATGCAGACTAGCATGACAAGCTTTCAATAATCACAAAAGCTGCTGCCGTATGTTCCGTATGCGTCAGCGATACATGAACCACATCGCCGCTTGACAAATGCTCTTGAAGCTGCGGTTTCCCCAATACGCCGGACACAATGGACAGATCTTGAAAGGAGACCTTTTTGCCGATTCCGGTGCCTCTTGCTTTGGCGTACGCCTCTTTTGCTGAAAAGCGTCCGGCCAAATATTCCAATTTGCGCTTGCTATTGAGCTGATCATATTCTTGCTGCTCTTTTTTCGTTAAAATACGTTTCACAAATGCTTGCTGATCGACCTTCCCCGCAATTCGATTGAGTTCGATCAGATCAACACCGATCCCTTTTATCATTCACGTTCCCGCCTTGCGTCTTAATCTGGGCGATTCCCCGGCTATCTCTAATTATCTAAATGAATGTTACGTGTAAAAACAGTGTCTAACGTTCAAGATAGAGACGTTTGGTCCAAAGATCCATGGAAACCAACCAATTGTTTTTCTACCACTAAAATCTATTTTACCCTATACTTAGTACAAGATCATTCTTCAAGGGGGTTTCTTGACGCATTGTTTATACGAAACGAGTCATTCAAACTGTTTTTAAAGCTTTACCCAATCACGGCAATCCTTTTGGGCATTAATGTGCTGCTCTATCTTTTGTTTGTGCTGACGGGCACATGGCGCCTTGCCCCTGAATTCGCCTTTACCATTTTTAATTTTGCGGCCGGCTCCAATGATGCGATTCTAAACGGCGGCGCCTGGTGGCAACTGGTCACACCGATCTTCCTGCACATTACCTTTTCACATATTCTCTTTAACGCATTCTCACTGTACATTTTCGGTCCCGCACTTGAACAGCTGATTGGCAGATTCCGCTATTTGATCGCCTTCTTAAGCACCGGAGTCATCGCCAACATTGCGGCACTGTTTCTTGAACCGATTGGATTTGTTCACTACGGAGCAAGCGGCGCCTTATTCGGGCTGCTCGGCATTTACATCTATCTCGTTGTTTTCCGCCGCGAATTCATCTCGCGCCAGGACCAAACGATCATATTCGTCATTGTGCTTGTCAGTCTCATCAGTTCATTTTTCAGTGCAAACATTGATATTATCGGTCATTTGATCGGCTTCCTGGCCGGGCTGGCGCTTGCTCCGCTGTTCTTTTACAAAAAAGCATTGTAAATCAGCTCTAAAACCAACCGACTATCTATGAAAAACATTTGTTTTTTGTTCAAAAATTGTTCATAATAGGAGAAGTTAAACTGACTCATGATTTCCATTTTGAAAGGAGTTCTTCTTCATGGCATTCGTCATCACTTCTGCCTGCGAAAATGAAAAAGCAGGTGAATGCATCGAAACATGTCCTGTAGACTGCATCGTTGAAGACCAGAAACAAATGTATATCGATCCTGATGTATGTATTGATTGCGGCGCTTGCGAAGCCGTATGCCCGGTTGAAGCGATTTATCCGGAAGATGAAGTACCGGAAAGCGAACAGAAATACATTCAGATCAACCGTGATTTCTTCAAATCAAGATCTTGATCCTTAAATAATGAACCCCCGCTGCATAAAGATGCGACGGGGGTTTGCTCTTTTTCAGCGGGGCATTTATGCGTCGATTCAGTGATGCGGATCAGCGGAAATGATCTTTACACTTTCCGTGAGGGCTGTCAAAATTGTTGCACGGGATTGAACCGTCATGAGATGCGCCTTCACGTACATACTCCCCACCGGCATTCGTACATAATGCGGCTTAAGCCTATTCAGTGTCAGTGCATACACATCTGCTTTGCATCCATCACAATGGCATGCGGCAGGCAGATTGCGCCACTGCTGCTGCAGCAAATCTGCGACCGCATCCTCCATGACATTATGCACCCGCTGCATCACAAGACCTTCTTTCGTCATCGAACCGCCTGGTTGACTGCTCTTAAAAAGTTTGCCATTCTTTCTGAATCGTAGCATAGAATAATCAACCACTCAAGACGCTCAGAAGGGTCTTTTTCTCTTCAGGATTTGGCCATCTCTGTTGTGGCGGCTGCCCATCTCTGTCAGAGGCCGTTTATCCTCGGTCGCAAGAAAAATGCCTGATCCTCGGGCGCTGAAGGTCAGGCAGCATCGATCATTCAGTTCTGCTTCTTGATGCATCCATTCATTCAAGAACTTTGACCTTAACCGTTCGTCTTCCCCATTGCAGTGCACGGTTGTTGTCTTTAAAGAAAACATCGATGCGGTGCCCTTTAATCGCACCCCCGGTATCGCCGGCAACCGCATAGCCGTAACCTTCCACAAACAGTTTCGTTCCCAGTGGAATCACTGAAGGATCCACCGCGATCACCTTTGAGTTAGGGTTCTGATTTAAATTGATTCCCGTTGCGGTTGTTCCTGAGCATCCGGTGCAGTTTGCCGTGTATGCGGTACTGTTGGCGTAGAATTCCCGAACGATGGAAACATTCTCTGTCTTTCGCACCGTATCTTTTTTTTGCGGTGCTGCTTGGACCCGTGACTGTTCAGCTGACTTGCTTTCTGGCTCACTGATCTGTTTCTTGTTCTGGTCAGCGGAGTTTGCGGGTACCGCTGTGTCGATTTTACGCGAATTTTCCAGCAGAGACTCAATCTTTTTCCAGGTCTTTGGACCGACCACACCGTCGGGATTAATATTCATTTCGTGCTGCAATGTACGAACTGCTGCTTCGGTTCGTGCGCCGAAGTAGCCGTCAACCGGCAGTTTACTAAACCCGATTTCACGCAACATTTCTTGAAGATAGGCAACTTCATTCCCTTTCGACCCGTGCTCAAGCAGATCCATATGTTGATTAATGTATTGGATCAATGCACCTTTCGTCTCCGACCCAACAATGCCGTCAATCGCGATTTTACTGTTCTTTTGAAAGGATTTAACCGCTTTTTCAGTATTTGATCCGAAGTAACCCGTCGTTTTTTTCAGAGGATAGTCGCCTGTTGCTTTCAGTATCGATTGAATCGTCTTAATCTCATCACTGTGCATCCCTTCGTAAAGTAATGCATCTTTGTTTAAATGTGCAGCCGCGTTCTGAGGCAGAATGATAAAGCTCGACGTAAATGTAGCCGCCACAGCAGCAGTTTTTGCAAGTGTGATCCCGGTATACATTGGTGTTCCTCCCATCGTTGATCTCTTTCCTACTACTATGAGCGGCTGGTGCGGAACATACTTTACATTTATATAACAGGACAAGGATGGGAAAAATCGGACGCATCAACAAGGCACGATCCCGCAAGCCCCGAGCACCTCCGCTTTGATGCTGAGCCATGACACTGTTTTATTGGTTTGAATACATGTCAAATTTTATATACTTTTCCGTTAAAAAAAGAGAAGCTCCAGAACGCTTCTCCGAAAAATACGTAGGTTTATTTGTTGTTTTCCAGCGCTTGATCAATTGCTGCTGTCAAAGCTACATCGTCCAAGCCATCTTCAATCATCTGATCGCCGACAAAGATCGTCGGAGTGCCGGGAACGCCAAGCGAATCGGCCATCGCCGTGTCCTTGTCCACCTCGTTTTGCCGTGTTTTATTATTCAGCGCGCTTTGAAATGCTTTTAAGTCAAAGGACGGAACGGTCTTCTGAGCAATATCGGTAAGCAATTCTTTTGTCACCCATTCCTCCTTCTCATTCTTCTGAGCGGCAAAGAGCGCTTTATGGAACGTCCAGAAGGCTTTCGGGTTTTGATGGTACACTTCTTCAGAGGCGTTCGCAGCGAGTACCGATCCTGGTCCAAGGATCGTGTCATTGATAAAGTACAAGCTAACCTTGCCGGTATCGATGTACTCCTTCTTCAGTTTCGGTACGACATCCTCCTCGAATTGCTTACAGTAAGGGCAGCGATAATCTGAGAACACGACGAGTTTTACCGGTGCATTGCTGCTGCCAATGTATGGCTGCCCTGCGTAATTGATCCTTGTTTGTGTTCGGGTGGTCTGCTTTTTCTCCTTTGGCTGAGCATCCTGTTTCTGTGAACGGTATACCATCGCCATAATTGCCGCAATCAAAATGATGACAATAATTGAACTGAATAGGACAATTCTTCCCTTTCTTTTTTGATCATTCGTCCTTTGGTTTGCGTGTTCTTTGTCTGACAATCCTTTCACCTCTCCGATTCTCAATGATTTTTCTAAAAAATATGATCAAGTCTTTTTCAAAATCGTTCATTCTGCCGACAGACGGACAATTCTTGCTTCGATAGTTTATAATAACAGGTTGCCTCTCCTTTCAGCCAGTAAACACTACTATTTATAGCCGAAATAGTCGAATAAAAATCATCCTTGGCTCAGCAGCGGCTATAATTATGTATAGGCTTGACCATCCTGTTATTAGGCGGATCGACGGAAGCCTTTTTTTCAAGTTAAGAAGATTAGGTGGTCTCATCATGGAACAGTTTCAATCGTTATTTTATACGTACGGCTATTTCTTCGTCTTTTTGTTTCTGTTTTGCGGATTGATCGGTGTTCCGGCTGCTGAGGAATCTTTCCTGCTTTTTGTCGGGGTCACCCTCTCGCAAGTTGCAGCCACAGCGTACAGCCTCAATCTCTCTCTTTGTATCCTGATGGCTGTTCTTGGCGCTTCATCGGGAATGGTCAGTGCTTATCTGATTGGCTTCTATATTGGCGAACCGTTTATTGAACGATTTGGCAAATATATTGGTTTAACTGAGAAACGATGGAAAATTGCGCAGAAGCGTTTTCAGCAGCATACGTTTCTTGCCATTATCGCCGGCTACTTCATTCCGGGAGTGCGGCAAATCAATCCTTATCTGGCAGGGCTCAGCCGCGCTCGTTTTGCTTTGTATCTTCCCGCGACAATTCTCGGCGCAATTGTTTGGTCCACGCTCTTTCTGATGCTCGGCTATTACATGGGCAATCAGATTCGCCAACTGCTTGGACTAGGCTTGCTTCACGTCATTATTATTGCTGTCCTTCTGCTGATTGGATTTATCATCGTCACCATCATTAAAGTAAAAAAACGATGACGTCGCCCGTAGCATCTCCCCGTATTGATTGATAAAAAATATGCTGCGTATCCACAATTTCAAAATCAGATCTTTTCTTAACACAAAAAAAGCGATCGGGATACGACCGCTTTTCCATTAGTTCACTTTTCAGGATTTCGCTTTAACTTTTCAGGACATTAGTTAAACAGGGATGCAATAGCGTGAAAAATGGCAGAGAAGAAATCGCCGATCGCTTGAAATACTTGCGCCAAGAATCCTTTGGTCTGATCCGAATTTGCAAGCTGTTTTACCTTATCTTGGAGCTGCTGCATTTGACTGCCGACGTCTCCCCAATTAATGTTCATGTTGCGCATTTTATCAAAAAGATCCACAAGTTTTTGAATGTCGGCGCTGCTTAGCGTCACGTTCACCTGTTTCGCCGCATCACGGACGGCCTGTTCGACGTCCTCCCGGGATTGCGGCTTATTCTGCGCCAGGTTGTTCTTGATTGCGGTCACCAGATCTGCCGCCTTTTCCTTGCCGACACCGTCTTTGTCTGCAAGTTGAGCCGTCGTCACAACCTCTTCATTAGCCACCTGTTTCTTCTGTTCCGGAATTTTCTTTCCGGTCTCGGTCTCATAGGCTTTAATCAAGCCGGTCAATGCAGCCGTACCAGACACCGGAAACGGAGCCGTGACATAGACATCCGCATCCTTGACACCGGCCGTTGCCAGCGCGTTAATGTACATATCTTTAGAAACATAAGTGATATTATGGGTACTTGCGGTCAAGCCGGACCCTGATTTTCCAAGCGTAATTTTCGATGAACTAATTGATCGCGTGCCGATTTGCGCCTTGGACAGATAGTTATCAAGGTATTGATGTTCTTCACTGTTGTTGACCGTAATAATCTGAGCCGAGTCGGCGTCAACACCCATTTCATTGAGAATTGACTGCTTTTGGTCAGCAGTCAGATTGGCACCAAGCGTGACAACGACATCGCCGGGTGCAGCGTCGGCAAATACCTTGGTCGGAATAAATAGCCCGATCACCAGCATAAAGCAGGCAACGAGCAAGCTTATCTTTTTCATCGGTTCGTTCCTTTCCGGAAGCAGCCGGACAGCTGTTCCCCAAAAGCATGTACTGAAATTCTATTGTTTTAATAAACGTATTTAAAAACAGCTCTTTTTCATCTTATTCAGCAATCTCGAAATCCATGGCTAAAGAATCGACAAGTCCTATTTCTTTTAAATAGGAAACGCAAGCCTGATGCTCCGTTGATGGCGTATAGCGTTCATGATCTGCTTTCGAGCTGAAGCGTACGGTCAATGCCATCGCATAACCTTTTCCACGTGTCGAGTAATTGAGCCCTGCTTGAATATCGAGAATGTATGGGAGCTTTTGTTTTAGTGATCGCAGCTTGCGCGCGCCTTCTTCAATCTGTGCTTTTGTGGTTTCATCGCGAAATTTAAAGAGTACGATATGTTCAATCATGGATAACCCTCTTTTCAACATGTTCTTAAGCTTTCATCCGTTCCCATCATATCACCTTTTGATTCGTCTGCGGTTATTTTGGTGATCTTCACACAGATGACTAACGGATTACATCGATTAATTAAACGTTTGTTTATGACGGTGAATGAACAAACATTCGCTCTTTGGTTGCAGTTCTGCATTCGGTTTTGATTCTCGATCGAGACACGGGTCTATTGGTTTGAAGAAGGGGCAAAATTCCAAGCATTCTTTATCTGTAAAAAAAGAGGCAGCGCCTTCGCACGATGGGAGGCCCTGCCTGAGTCTATTGCTGCATATGATCACGCATGCGTACCTTACAAAAGAATATTCTCACTGTTTTCCAAAGCAGCGTACTCACGCTCTTTTTTCTTAATATACTTGACCAGGTCCACGCTCATTGAGTAGTGACCCATCGGTGTGATCAAATAAATACCGCGGAAATGCGCCATTGCCGTATCGATCAGTTCGCGGCAAATGGCGAAACTCATCTGACGCGCTTCTTCTTTTCCGGAGGTCGCCGCCATTTTGGCACGTACATCATCCGGCAAACGAATACCGGGTACTTCATTATGCAGGAATTCGGCGTTGCGCGCGGAAGTCAACGGCATAATGCCGATGTAGATCGGCGCTGAGACGCCGCGGGTTGCTTCACTAATCGCAATGATTCGTTCTTTATCAAAGACCGGTTGCGAGATAAAATAATCGGCCCCACATTCAATCTTGCGCTTCAAGCGCTGAACGGCGCGATCCAAGTTGCGGACGTTCGGATTGAACGCAGCGGCGACGCGGAAATGCGTCGGTTTCTTTAAGCTCTTCCCTGAGTAAGAGATGCCGCGATTGAATTGCTTAATCAGCTTGATCAGTTCCATTGACGATACATCATAGACGGATGTGGCCCCTGGAAAGTCGCCGATTTTGGTCGGATCCCCGGTAATCACAAGCAGGTCATGTAGCCCGAGCACATCCAGGCCAAGCAGATGCGACTGTAGCCCGATCAAGTTGCGGTCGCGGCAGGTCAGGTGCACGAGCGGCGGCATATGATAACGATCCTTGATCAGTTTGCCGATCGCCGCGTTGCTGATACGCGGGGAAGCCAGCGAGTTGTCGGCCATCGTAATTGCATCCGCCCCTGCCGCTTCAAGCGCTTGGACGCCTCTAAAAAAGTGATCGGTATTCAGGTGCCGCGGAGTATCGAATTCAACAAAGACCGAGCGGCCATTCACGCTTTTTTGATACAGTGCGGATTCCGGCGGTTCAGCAGCTTCACTGACATGAACCACCTCAGGATGCACGGTAACCACTTTTGTCTCCAGCGGTTCCAAAGCAGAAATTCCTTCCTTAAAAGCCTTAATCTGCACCGGTGTTGTTCCGCAGCAGCCGCCAAGGAGGCGCACCCCTTCATTACGGAACTCAACGGCATACTTTTTAAAATACTCCGGTTCATTCTCATAGTGAAGCTTTCCGTCGCGATAATCGGGAAGACTGCTGTTCGGGTAAGCCGATAGAAAAGCTTTCTTTGGCAGCGGAATGCCGCGCAGTGCCTCAATCATATGGAACGGTCCAAGCCGGCAATTGGTTCCGACCACATCGGCGCCTTGGGCTTCCAAGCCTTCCAATGCCTCTGCTACCGGCATCCCGTTCTGAAGCACACCTGGTTCCTGCATCGAAACATGAGTGATAATCGGGAGATCCGTCATGGTGCGGGCAATCTGCAGGACGTCCCGCAACTCGTCAAAGTCATAGTAAGTTTCAAGCAAGAGCGCATCAATGCCTTCACTGAGCAGCGCATCTGCCTGTTCTCGGAAACTGGCGCGGATGGTATCCAGCTCAACCGATTGTTTCTGAAATCCACGGATACCGCCGATCGTCCCGAGTACGAAGGTTTCCGGCTTCGCCGCTTGTTTGGCCAGTTGAACCGATGCGCGGTTAAAACGGGCGACCTCGTGTTCAAGTCCGTATCTTGCCAGTTTGATGCGATTTGCGCCATACGAATTGGTCTGAATGACGTCTGCGCCCGCGTTAATGTAGGCCTGATGGACATGGCGAACTGCTTCGCTCTGCGACACATTAAGTTCTTCAAAACATCGGTCGATCCCATATGAATAGAGCAGCGTCCCCATCGCTCCATCCCCGATCAAGATTCTTTCCTTCAATACGTCAAGAATAGATTGCCCCATTACCGTTCACTCCTCACCGTCACCTGTTCACGATCCTTAACATAAACGAATGCCTCGCTGAAATCGCGGATCAAGTCCTCCGCGTCTTCGAGTCCTACCGAAAGGCGAAGCAATCCGCTACCAATGCCTGCTTTCTCACGTTCTTCTTCATTTAATTCTGCGTGTGACATTTTCGGTGGATAGGACAAAATAGATTCCACTGCACCGAGACTGACCGCGAACACAGGTAGTTTCACGTGATTGACAAACGCCCGGGCACTTGCTTCATTCTTGAGTTCAAAGGAAAGCACCGCACCGCCGGAAGATGCTTGCTCAGCATGCAGTGCTGCCCCTGGATGATCGGCGAGTCCTGGATAAAAGACGCGCTTCACCTCAGGCCGTGCAGCAAAAAATTCGGCAATACGCTGCGCCGACTCCGCCGATTTACGAATGCGGACATCAAGCGTCTTCAGTCCACGGAGCAGCAGCCATGAATCTTGAACACCGAGCACCGCGCCAAGCGCGTTTTGAAGGAAGTAAATCTTGTCGGCGATTTCCTTAGAAGCGGCGACAGCAAGCCCGGCAACCACATCGCTATGTCCAGAGATAAATTTCGTCGCACTGTGCAGCACCAGATCCGCGCCTAGGTCGAGCGGACGCTGGAACACCGGCGTCATAAATGTGTTATCAACAAAAGTCAAACATCGATGTGCTTTCGCAAGTTGAACAATTGCCTGGATATCGGTCACACGCAACGTTGGGTTGGACGGCGTCTCCACATAGATTACCTTCGTATTCGGACGAATCGCCTTCTCGACCTCTTCAAGATTTGTCGTGTCGACAAACGTGTGATCGATGCCAAACCGGCCGAGCACCTGGGTCAGAATGCGAAATGTTCCGCCATAGACATTTTTCGGAACTACGGCATGATCGCCTGCAGACAGAAGAAGAAAGGCGGTGGAAATCGCCGCCATTCCTGAAGCAAATGCAAAACCGCGTGTACCGCCTTCAAGTGAGGCAATGGCCTCCTCAAGTGCATCGCGTGTCGGGTTTCCGGAACGGGTATAATCGTATTTTCCAAAATGATCGAAATCCTTTTGATGAAAGGTTGACGAGAGATAAACCGGGACATTCGCTGCACCGGTTTGCGGATCAACCGCAACCGTCTTTTTAATCAATTTTGTTGAAAAATGTACCGATTCACTCATGTTCAACCACTCCTACTTTTAAAGATTCAAAGGCTTGATCAAGGTCGGTAATCAAGTCGTCCGAATGTTCAATACCGGTTGATAGACGCAGCAGTGAATTGGACAAACCGTATTTCAAGCGAAGTGCTTCAGGAATATCCGCATGGGTTTGCGTTGCCGGATAAGTAATCAAGCTTTCGACACCGCCAAGACTTTCCGCAAAGGTAATCAGCTTTAGTGCAGTCAGGAACGGTTCAACCTGCTTCGGTGATGTTAATTCAAAGCTGACCATGCCGCCTTTTCCCGGATAGAGCACCTTCGTCACAAGCGGCTGCTCTTCAAGATAAGCGACAATTTTACGGGCATTTTCTTGGTGCTGGCGTATCCGCAAAGCAAGAGTCTTCAATCCGCGAATCACCAGCCAAGAAGAAAATGGATCAAGGACGGCGCCACAGCTGTTATGGTAGAGACGCAGTTTCTCAGTAACCTTCGTGACGTTTGAGACAACAAGACCGGCCAGCACATCATTGTGTCCGGCTAAATACTTGGTCGCGCTGTGTACAACAAGATCGGCACCTTGTTCAATCGGTCGCTGCAGGATTGGCGTATAAAACGTATTGTCCACGATCAACAGAAAATCGTTTTGCTTTGTGATTTTGGCAATCGCCGACAAGTCAACCTCGTGCATCAGCGGATTGGTTGGCGTCTCGATAAAGATTGCTTTAGTCTCCGGACAGACAAGGTCAGTCAGTTCATCAAGGCTTTCGCCGTCCCAGTAGGAAAATGAAAGATGATACTGCTCCTTGAGAATGTCAAAGAGGCGAAAAGTGCCGCCGTACAAATCTCGTGATGCAATAATATGATCACCACTGCTGAATAACTGGAGCACCAGTTGGATGGCACTCATTCCCGAGCTGCAGGCAAAACCTTCTTGACCGCCTTCAACATCGGCAATCGCTTTTTCGAGAATTGAACGTGTCGGATTGCCGGTCCGCGTGTAGTCGAAGCCTTTTGAAATTCCGATTCCTTCATGCTTGTATGCAGTAGATAAATAGATTGGCGCATTCACCGCCCCAAGTTCATCAAAGCCATTGCCAATTTGCGCGAGTTTTGTTTCTGTTTGATATGACGCCATGCCACATGCCTCCCAAAAAATATCAAGTTCCAACTCGTGTGCCAGAAAAGCGTATAAAAAAAACCTTCTTCGATAAGAAGAAGGCTTTATCCGCCATGTTTCTTCTTATCCCTCAGACTGCGTCGGCGTCTGCTGGAATTAGCACCTTGTCGCGCATATTGCGGCGACGGTTGCTGAAGCTTCATCGGGCCAGTCCCTCGGCTTCTCTTGATAAGAATCTGAACATCTTGTTTAGTTGTTACATAGTTTACATGACTGTCGCGTTTTTTTCAAGAGCTAATTATCATAAAAGCATTCCTCACCCGATCCAAACGGTGCATGTTTTCCTCTTATTGCAACCTCATCCGACAGAATTATTTCTTGACTCAATAATAAACTTGACGAATTTTGTCGCTAATTAATTGGGGATTTTTTCTGCTAAAGTCCGCTAATGGTGGAAAGAGTTTTGATCTTAGCCAAAAAAAGTCGACCGCTTCGTTTACACTTAAGAAGGGACAAATTCTTGAACTTTTGAATTGGTCTAAGGGAAACACGGATTTAACGCTTACCTTAACGCAGCAGCACGATTGATTGCACGCGGGTCCTGTTCTTAAAAAGAAAGCAAAAAGTTATCCATCCGCCTCCTTCCTGCGTGATGGACTACTTTTTGTGGTTATCCGTAAGATAATGAATGATCCGCCCCGTTCACTCATTCCCCCAAGTTTCCTTAATAAACGCATCGCGTCCGGATTCCTCACGTTCGGCTTTATAGCGATCCGGGTGTTTCCTGTAAAATTTCTGATGTTCTTCCTCGGCCGGATAAAACGGCGCTTCTGGAAGGATCCGCGTCACAATCGGTTTGCGGAAGCGGCCGCTTGCAGCCAGGGCTGCTTTCGATTGTTCCGCCAGCGTCTTTTGCTCTGCGGTATGATAAAAGATCGCGGTTCGGTAATTGGAACCGCGATCAAAGAATTGTCCCTCATCATCGGTTGGATCAACCTGTGTCCAATAGAGTTCGAGCAGTCTTTCGTAGGGAAAAAGATCCGGATCAAAATCGATCTGAACCGCCTCCATATGACCGGTTGTCCCTGTTTTCACTTGTTCATAGGTTGGGTTTTCAACGGTTCCGCCTGTATAACCGGAAACCACCGATTCAATGCCCGGCAATGTATCAAAAGGCTTGACCATGCACCAGAAACAGCCTCCGGCGAACGTGGCCTTCTCAAGCTTTTTCGTCATGTTCCGCATCCTCTCCTTGCGCGTTGCGCTCAATCTCCGGCTCGTTTTTCATTAATGGCAGCCGTACGGTAAAGGTTGTCCCTTTGCCCAGCTCGCTTTCTACTTCGATTTTGCCACGATGTTTGCTGACGATCCAATCGGCGATCGACAGCCCGAGACCGGTCCCTTTTCGTTCCGTTCGCGATTGATCGGCCTGATAGAACCGATCGAAAATATGCGGGAGTTCTTTCTCAGAAAGTCCGCAGCCGCTATCCGATACGGTCAGCTTGGCAAATTTGTTTTCACGCGAGCAAGCCACTTGAATCGCTCCGTTTTTCGATGTGAATTTCATCGCATTATCGAGTAGAATAACGAGCAGCTGATGCACACGCTGTTCATCCCCATTAATATAAATGGGATCTTCCGATACTTCAAGTGAAAATGCTTTCTCTTCAAATTCAGCCATCTCCGAGAATGGCTCTGTTACCTTTTTAAACATTGCCTTTAGGTCAAACGGCGCGAGTGTGACTTCAAGACGGTTGGCATCACTACGGGCAAGGGTCAGTAAATTGCCGACAAGCTTGGAGAGGCGGCGTGTCTCATCAAGCATTACTGCAATGTCCTCGCCGGATTCCTGCACTTTTTGCCGCGGTTGCCGCAACAGTCCTTCGATTTTCAATTGAATGATTGAAAGCGGCGTACGCAACTCATGAGACGCATCGGCGACAAACCGATTTTGTCGATTCCACGCCTTTTCAATCGGCTGAAGCGCACGCCACGCCAGAAAGTAGCCGGCAATGATCGACACAAAAGCGCCAATGGCAAGCCCTAACAAAATAATCATCTGAAGGGTTTTTAAGAGATTCTTTTCCGCAGTCACATCGTTAATAAAAATAACTTTAAAGGCTTGTCCATCGATATCTGCTTTTCTGACGAGTAAATGGTAATAATTGTCATCCACTCGCTGTTCAACACTATTTTCTGATGTTGCGGTTAAAAAAGGTTTGAAAAACCGCTTGGAAACTTGGGTGCCCTCAGCAAAATCCAGACTGGATTTTTTTTGTTCATTCTTCGCATTAACAATGACCCAATAGAGTCTTGGATTGCGCAGGCGCTGCTCGACCATTCCGCCGCCCGGCATGGGTCTTTGGTTCATTCTTGGGACGTCAGGACTGTCAACGGATTTCATCAAAGCTTGATCACTGTTTCGAAAGGTTACATTTTTCTCGTAAAAGTAGATCGTTCCGCCTAATAAGCTAAGAAGTAAAATCAGAAGCGCAGCATTTAAAATGGTCAGTTTGATGAGTGTTTTTCGAAAAAGATCCATGGATTCACTCACTTATCCGTCAGCATATAGCCGATGCCGCGCACGGTGTGGATGTCGGCGTCATAGGCATACTTTTTCAGTTTTTTGCGCAGTTGGTGGATGTACACTTCGACTATGCCCACGGTTGTATCCGAATCAAAACCCCAGATCCGGTCAAAAATCTGCTCTCGTGTAAGAATTTGATCCTCGTTCTGTACCAAATATTCGAGCAGATCATATTGCTTTGTCGTGAAAGAAAGCAGATCGCCATCCACCTTGATCTGTTTACGTTTGTTATCAATTGCAATGCCTTTATAGCGGAGGATGTGGTCGAGCGACATCGGTGAACTCCGGCGCAAAATCGCTGCGATTCTGGCTTTCAATTCCTGATTTTGGAACGGCTTAACGATATAGTCATCGCCGCCGAGGTTCAGCCCCTTGACGCGATCATCCACCGCATCGCGTGCCGTCAGAAAAATAATCGGTGTTTCGACCCCTTTTTTACGGATCTGTTTCGTAACCTCAAAGCCGTCCAGTCCCGGCAGCATCACATCGAGTATGATCGCATCATAGATATTCTGTTCCGCCTGATACAGCGCTTCATCGCCGTCTTCTGCTGAGTCAACCGTATAGTCCTCTTGCAGCAGGCGGACAATTTCTTGACGTAGATAGGTGTTATCTTCAACAGCCAACAGCCTCATGCTTCTCCCACCATTCATCCTTCATACCCTTTATTTTACACAGAATTGTCAAAAGGTGAAACACGTTCACTCCGTACGCAACGCGTCAATCGGTTTAAGTTTTGATGCTTTGTATGCCGGGAAAACGCCGAAGATAATGCCGACAATTGCCGAGAAAAGAAAGGCAGCGGTCATGATCGGCAACGAAAAGACAATTGTGGCTCCGGCGGTCAATTCATAGACTTTTGCAGTCAAAACGCCAATGGCTGCGCCGCACAACCCACCAAGCATACTAAGCACCGCGGATTCAATTAAAAATTGCAGCATAATATCGCGACGTTTCGCTCCGATCGCTTTTCTAATCCCGATTTCTCGTGTTCGCTCGGTTACCGAAACAAGCATAATGTTCATAATCCCGATCCCACCGACGAGTAAAGAAATTCCGGCAATGCCTGTAAGCAGCATCGTCATTGAATCGGTCACTGCGCGCATTGCTTCCATAACATCCTGCTGATTTACAACACTGTAATCATCCGAATCGCTGTAGGTTTCGCTCATCACACGTGAAATAGCGGCCATTGCAAGATTAACCGACTGCTGATTCTCTGCCTGCGCATAAAATTGAGTAATATACGTCGTTTGCTGCAGACGCTGCGCGGTTGAGTAAGGAAGGAAAGCAGCATCATCGCTGCTTGTCCCCATCGAACCGCCCTTGCTGTTCAAGACACCAACGACCAAATAGTTTGCGCCGTCAATCCGCACATACTTGTCGATCGGCGACTGATTTTCAAAGAGCGTCGTTGCAAGATCGCTGCCAAGCACAACCACCTTCTGCCGAAATTTTTCATCAAGTGAAGAAATAAAGCGGCCTTCCTTCACCGTCATTTGCCGAATTGACAAATAACTCGATGTTGTTCCTGTGACACTGGCAGTCGTGGACGTACTGCCCTTCTGAAAGGTATTTCTCCCGCTCAGCACCGGCGCAACATGTTTAACCCCAGTTGCTTGTTTCACTTGCTTTAACTGATCCATCGTAAAATAGGTATCCGTATTGGTAATATTTACGGTGATGAGATTGGTGCCTAGGCTGTTTACACTATCGGCCACCGATTTGCTCGACCCTTGACCAATCGCAAGCAGGGCAATGACGGAGCCAACACCGATAATGATGCCCAGCATGGTCAGAAACGAACGCAGTTTATTGCCCTGAATATTGCGCACAGCCATTTTAATAGATGTGAATACGTTCATCAGATATGCTCACCTTCCTGCAGTTTACCGTCGCGAATGCTAACGGTCCGCGTCGCCTTGCGCGCTACCTCCAAATCATGGGTGATCAGAACAATGGTGCGGCCTTGATGATTCAGCGCAGTAAGCAGCGCCATAATATCGTCGCTTGTCTTGCTGTCCAAAGCGCCGGTTGGTTCGTCGGCCAGCAAAATTTGCGGCTGCCCGGCCAGCGCCCGGGCAATGGCAACGCGTTGCTGCTGTCCGCCTGAAAGCTGATTTGGCCGATGTGCAGCCCGTTCTTTTAGTCCAACAGCCTCCAAACATTCGCGTGCTCGTGCCTTCCGTTCCTTTGTTTTGACCCCGCGATAAATCAACGGCAGTTCAACATTTTCTAACGCGGTCATCTTGCCTAAAAGATTAAAGTTTTGAAAAATGAAGCCAATTTTTTGGTTTCGGATCTCAGCCAAATCGCGATCCTTGAGTCGATCAACGGCGCTGCCGCCTAACACGTAACTGCCGCTATCTGGTTTGTCCAGACAGCCGATGATGTTCATCAAGGTCGATTTTCCCGAACCGGAGGGCCCCACAATGGAGACAAAAGCCCCTTCTTCAATGGTTAGATGAATACGATTGAGTGCATGAACCACTTGTCCGCCCAGCTGGTACGTTTTTTCGACAGCTTTCATTGTAATGATCGCTTCGGTCATGGCCGTTGTCCGCCTCCGTTTCCACCAGAGCCGAAGTTACGTCTGCCTTGTCCTTGCCCTTGGCCGTTCATAGCTCCGCCGTTTTGCATCATCTGAAATTGGCCTTGGCCTCGGTTGCTGTTCGTTGAAGTTGATGAGGGAGATGATTTGGTTATCGGATTCAACTGAACCGTCTGTCCTTCTGTAAGTCCGGACTTAATTTCAATCGATTGGTCGTTATGAATCCCGATCGATACGGTTTGCTGACTGCCGCGTTCGCTTTCCATACTTGCGCTTCTGCGGAAAGCTTCGTTATTCGAATCGCTTGACCCCGTTGACTGATAAACATAATAGTTGTTCCCGTTTTGATGTACGGCTCCGGACGGCAAATAGAGAACATTCGATTTTTTCTCAAGGATGATCTTTGCCGTTGTTGTCATGCCTGGCTTCAATTGCGTTGATTTTGTTAAATGAACGGTAACGTCAAAAGAAGAGGTCCCGTTTGTTATTGAACCTTCCTTTGCAATTGATGTTACCTTTCCACTGAACGTCTTATTTGGAAAAGCATTGACCGTAACCGTAACCTTTTGACCCTTTTTAATTTTCGAAATATCCAGTTCATCGATGGACAGAACGGTATTCAAATCGCTGTAATTTGTGAGATGGGCCACCTTTTCAGCTGTGTTTACCCGGCTTCCTTGGTAAACAGAGACACTGGTTACGCTCCCCGATTTCGGTGCAGTGAGCGTTGTGCCATCGGTAAAGGTCAGCAGCTTATCTCCTTTTTCAACGGTGTCATTTTTCGAAACGTTTACTTCATCAACCGTCTTTGACGCATCCTCTGCATCAATCGTGACATCTTCATCAACGGCAGGCGCCAACGCCCCTGATCCGTCAACACTGGTTTCGAGTGTTCCTTTCTGAACCTTCGTGGTTGGAATGAGCGTTTGCGTTTCCTGATTTTTATTTTTCGACAGATACCAGTATGTACCGCCTCCACCTAAGGCAAGCACGACCACAAGCACCGTGATCCAAATCTTCTTCATGACAATAACCCCTCCGACATCATCGTTTGTATTGGTTTATGCATTTCAGTTTACCGACGGATTCTTAACTTTTGCTTAAGCGGTGCAAAGCAAATCCGTGTATCAACCAAAGGCAGTCAGGTCATACGCGCAGATTGTCTGTTTTCGGGTAAAAAAAATGCTTCAGCCTATGTTCTCTGAAGCGCAAAATAAAACGTTATTGTGAGCATTATTTTTTAAAATGAAAGGGAACGGTTGCGATCACAATGTCCTTATGGCGAATCAAACTTGCTTTGATCAATACCCCGGACTGGTTGTGCAGCAGGCTCTGCCACCATTTCTTCGTGTAGAATTGCGGGAAGACAACGGTCACTGTTGCGCCGCGCTTTTCTGCCTTGTATTTTACCGTACTGATAAATTTGTCGAGTGGATTGACAATGCTGCGGTAGGGCGAATGTATGGTCACTAATCGTACGCCTGGATTCCACGCATTCCATGTATCATCCATCTTTTGAATGGCTTCCGGACTGTCCCCGACAAATACAGCGATGACATTATCCGACAGTGATCGTGCATAAGTGAGCGATTGCTCGACAACTTTGGTAATTCCTGCAACCGGAACGACAATAATGTTATCGGAAGCATGAATAACCGGTACCGGCTGGCGAGTATCCACGCGGAGCTGCTCGGCAACCAGCACATAGTGTTCATGAATTTTATGAAACATAAAGACAACGATCGGTACGAAGATCAGCACCGGCCATATTTGCGGAAATTTGGTCAAGAAGAAGATGACGAGAATCATGTAGCAGATTAAAGCCCCGGTCAGGTTTATCACCAATTTTCCGATCCACCCGGACGGACGCCGCTTCATCCAGTGCACGATCATCCCGGTCTGTGATAATGAAAATGGAATGAACACACCGACTGCATAAAGCGGAATCAAACTTTCCGTACGTCCTTTAAAAATAATCAGCAAGAGGATCGACAAGGCGCCTAAGGTAATGATTCCGTTCGAGTAGCCGAGACGGTCACCTTTCACTTTAAATGGCCGCGGCATATATTTATCCTTCGCCAAGTTGAATGCCAGTAACGGAAAGGCAGAATAGCCGGTGTTCGCTGCAAGAATCAAGATCAACGCTGTAGAGACCTGAATGATGTAATAAAGAATGTTGCGGCCAAATAAGTGAGACGCCAGTTGCGAGAGTACCGTTTGATCGCCGGATGGATGCACCCCATATAAATACGCTAAGCCAACAATACCGAGCAGCAGGACTGCAAGAATTCCGCCCATCATCAGCAGCGTACGCGCCGCATTTTTCGGTGCTGGTTCTTTAAAACTCGGAATGGCGTTGGAGATGGCTTCGACACCGGTCAGCGCTGAACACCCGGATGAAAAAGCACGCAGAATCAAGAACAGACCAATGCCCATAACCGGCGTACCAACCGCTGCCGGCTCATGTATGGGTGCAGACTGTCCGGTCATCAACGCAAAGAGACCTCCGCCAATGACAATGAGCATCATCAACACAAAGAAATAAACAGGATAGGACAACAAGGTTGCCGAATCCGTCAGCCCACGCAAATTCAGAATGGTAATAATCATGACAATGATAACAGCGACGGTAACACTATGCGTATGAAGTGCAGGAAACGCCGAGGTAATGGCGTCGGTTCCTGCCGAAACACTGACGGCAACCGTTAATATATAGTCAACCAGCAGCGCCCCGCCGGCAGTCAGTCCAAAGTTAGTTCCAAGATTTTCTTTAGCCACCATATAGGCGCCGCCGCCTTGCGGATAGGCATAAATGATTTGCTGATACGATAAGACTAGTGCAATCAGCAGAATAAGTACACCAATACCAATCGGCAAGGAAAACCAAAGAGCCGTACTCCCGGCAGCCATGAGAACAATCAGAATTTGTTCCGGTCCATAAGCGACCGAAGACAGCGCATCAGAAGACAGAACTGCAAGTGCCTTAAACTTACTTAACTTTTGCCCACTTGATTCATTTGATTTCAATGGCCGGCCGATCAGCAGCCGTTTCATTTTTGTGAACATCATCAATACTCCTTTATCGAACCACTTATATTTCCGCACGCGTCTTTAAAAATAAATGAACACGACCGAATCACGTTTAGACGTTCAAACGTTTTTCGATCGCGTGAATCGATTATATGCCCTTTTTTTAAACAGTACAAAGACAAAAAACAACCGTTTATAGGAATAAGTTCTGCAAGATTCGTCGTTATTTCCCAGGCAATAATCAGCAAGCGACATTATTTTCTTTTATTTTTTACATTTTTTTGTGCAAAGGCGAGTGACACAACCGTGCCGATAATACATAAAGCGCCAAGCCAATCAAATAAAGTAAACGGGACATGCAGCCAAACCACACTAACCAAAGCTGCCGACAGCGGTTCAGCGCAACCAAGCATACTGGTCTCCAGCGGCTTCAGATAGCTCAAGCTGGCTAAATACAAATAAAAGGCGATTAACGTCCCGAATAGGATGACAAAAACGATGCCAATGAACGCCGCCATCGACCATTGCCCATGAAAAATCCATGGCGGATAGAATAAACTCATTGCCGCCCCGCCGATCACCATACCCCAGCCGACCACAACACCCGGACCAAACTGTTTCAGGATGGATGCCGGCTGGGTAGCGTAAATGGCGCCGCCAAGCGCCGCCAGCAGCCCCCAAATGATGGCGCCCGGAGCAATCGATAATTGATTGGGATGCCCCTTGGTGACAAGGAAAAAAACGCCAAGAAGCGCAATCACCATAGCGGTTAGTTCAATCATTTTCGGTTTTTTTCTCATGAAAAGGATACTGAACAGTAGGATCAGCACCGGACTGAGGTACTGCAGCAATGTTGCGGTTGCTGCATTGCCGGCAGCCACGGCTTCAAAATAGGTATATTGCGAACCGATCATTCCCACGAGCCCGAACACGACCAAGCTTGATGCCGATCTGCGTTGCTTCCAAATCGCCCACACCTGTTGCCGATGTTTCCCGCATTGCATGATGGCAAGCAGCAAGACCCCCGCGGTGAGCATACGGACTGAGGTCAGCCATCCGGCACTCACTTTTTGCGTTTCAAACAAGTATTGGGCGGCATTCCCTGAGACGCCCCATAATGTTGCACCGCAGAGTACGAGCGTCATGCCGATGAGACGTCCCCAGGAACGGCTACGATTAACCTTTTGTATGTATTCTGCCACTTTCTTCACCCACTTTATTCATGAACGGACACCATCATCATATCGAGACGGATCATTCCCGTCAATCACTTATTTAAGGCCCTTTAAATTTTAACCTGGCGGGTGTAAAACGGATCGCTTATCTTTCCGTGCAAAAGCGTATAATGAATATGTCTGAAGAACGCTCGCTTTGTTTTACGGATGAAGGAGGAGCACGATGAAAACAGCAGTTTATGCCCACCGCGGCAGCAAGTGCAATTGTCCTGAGAATACATTACCGGCTTTTGAAGAAGCAATACGTGTAGGAAGTGACGGCATTGAACTGGATGTGCACTTGACCAAAGATCAGCAGGTCGTCGTCATGCATGATGAAAAGATCGACCGAACGACGAATGGAAAAGGACAAATTAAAACCTACACGTTGGATGCATTAAAAAAATTTGATGCAGGTTCCTGGTTCTCACCTAAATTTAAAGGAACACGCATTCCGACACTGACTCAAGTACTTGAATTTATTGCTGATTATCAAGGCGTATTGAATATAGAACTTAAAACAGATCGAAACGTCTACCCAGGCATCGAATCGCGAGTGGTCGCACTCGTCAATCGCTACCGACCGAATCTTCCGGTCGTGTACTCATCCTTTAATCATGAATCCTTAATGCGTCTTAAAGCAGTTAAACCGAATGCCGACCTGGCTCTGCTCCTATGGGAACGCCTTGCCGAACCTTGGCACTATACGAAACAGATTGGTGCTTCCGCGCAACATCTCTGGCAGCCATCCGCACTTTCAGAAACAGCCGCGCAGCTGCAGAGCCATGGCATCAAAGTACGGGCATGGACCGTCAATAAACCTAGAATTATGCAGCAGGCTTTTGAAATGGGCCTTGACGCAATCATCACCGACCAACCGGAAGCCGCATTAAGTTTGCGAAAGAGCCGCTGTAAGTAACTTTGGTAAGCGGACGCATTCGCCCTGAGTCCCCTTTCCCTTTTTCCTTGTTTCTGAACCATTGATGCGACATTGGAAGCAGGCGCTGCTTCCGCTATAATGAAATGGGATGCATTAACTGAAAAAGAGGGATACTCATGAATGGCAAACGTGCGGCAGGACGAAAAGCAGTTGAAGAAGTTAAGGACGGCATGACTATTGGTCTCGGTACCGGCTCAACAGTCTACTATTTTCTCGAGGCACTTGCCGAGAAAGTTGCTGACGGGTTTCATATGACCGGTGTTGCAACCTCTCAAAAAACAATTGATCTTGCTCACCAATGGAACATTCCGATGCAACCGCTGAATGCGGTCAAAACCATCGATATCACGATTGATGGTGCGGATGAAGTGGATGCGTCACTGAACGGAATCAAAGGCGGCGGCGGCGCACTGCTCTATGAAAAATTAGTCGCTAAAGCGTCAAAGCGCCGCATCTGGATCGTTGACAACAGCAAAAAAGTTGAGCAACTCGGCGCCTTCCCGCTTCCTGTCGAAGTGGTGCCTTTCGGATGGAAGCAGATCGAAACCTATCTTGAAGAAAAAGGTGCTCAGCCGCAATTACGCCGCGGCGACGACAATGAACCGTACATCACCGATGCAAAACACTATATTCTTGATCTCCACTTACCGTCGATTACCGATCCGCATGCATTGGCCGATGAACTGGATCACCTCACCGGTGTTGTTGAGCATGGCCTTTTTCTCAACATGACCGATAAAGTGATCATCGGTTATCCGGATGGGCAGACCGAAACACTTGCGAAGTAACAGCGAAACCTGAATAAAAAACAGTTTAAGACGGTTTGACCCAATCGTTCTCATGAGGTCGAACCGTTTTGCTATAGGGAAACCATCGATTCATCGCTCTTGACATCGATCAACCTTGTAATTAAAATAGTTACAGGTGGTGACAATGAACCAATGATTAATACACGTGTTGCCGTCGCGATCCACATCATGGCCCTGATTGCATCCAGACCGAATGATGATTTGCCGTCAGACGACATCGCCGCCAGTGTTAACACAAATCCCGTTGTCATCCGACGAATGCTCGGCATGTTAAAAAGAGCCGGATTAATTCAGACAACTGCCGGGAAAGCCGGTGCTTCGCTCACTCGTGATCCGGAGAAGATTTCGCTGCTTGATGTATTCCATGCGGTTGAGCCAAACGAAAACCTATTTGCTGTACATGACAATCCAAATGTCCGTTGTCCGGTAGGCAAAGGTATTCGCACTGTGCTCGATGAAGCTTTTGGTGCTGCACAACATGCTCTGGAGAACAAGCTTTCTTCTGAAACACTGCAAGACATTCTTCATCGTCTCTTTGATGATGAGTGATTTTTACGCATTTCCTGTAACTATTTCTGTTACAGTCAGGAGGTTTTAACTAATGAAAATTGCTGTAATTGGTGCTGCCGGGAAAGCCGGGTCAGCAATCATTCAGGAAGCAAAGCAGCGCAATCATCAAGTGACTGCGATTGTACGGCATCCGGAGAAATTAAAAGAACGCAACATTGCTGTTTTAAAAAAGGATCTCTTTGATCTAACACGCGAGGACCTGGCTGATTTCGACGTTGTTGTTAATGCATTCTCGGCGTCTGCTCAGCAGGCGGAGCTGCATGTTAAAGCAGGAAGGAAACTCATTCAGCTGCTTTCAGGATTAACAAATACCCGGCTGATCGTTGTAGGGGGTGCCGGCAGCCTATTCGTTGATCCGGACAAAAAAGTACCACTCGTCGACACACCTGAATTTCCGGAAGCGTTTCGTTCTATTGCAACGAATCAGGCAAAAAATTTGCAGGATCTCTATAAAACCAGCAAGCTCAACTGGACATTTCTCAGCCCATCGGCAGTCTTTGCCATTGGGAAGCGAACCGGTCATTACACAACCGGCGATGATCATCTGCTCGTTAACCGGAAAGGTAAAAGCTATGTCAGCTATGCGGATTATGCTGCCGCTTTAGTTGATGAGATTGAACGCCCCAAACATCAGAATAAACGATTTACCGTTGTATCCGAAGAAGACTAAGAAATGCCCATGAAATGCGTTCACCGCAACATCCCATTCATTAATCCCCCTAGAACCCGATCATGACACCCGGGCTAAGGGGGATTTTCAATGCGCCTAGATTAAGAGTAATCCTTTTTCACCGCCTGCGCACAGCGATCAATCCATTGCTTCACAAATTGATCATGAGGCAGGACGCGGTCTTTCAAATCGTCTATAAAGAGAATCTTCTCCTTACGGCACCACTCGATACAGGTTTGATAGAGCTGCATATCCAGATCGTCTGTGTCCCAATAAACAGAAATCACCGAAACACGTGCCTTTCTATAGAGGAAAGCCCGCGTATGTCCATCCGTGAGAAACACTTCCCCGCCAATTTTTCTTACGGGAAGCGGTGCATTGAATCGAACATTCAGTGGATCAAACGACCGGTTCAGCCGCTCCACTTTATTCTGATCCAAATAAAGCTGGCTGGGACGAATATCCATTAAATCCATCAAAAACGCATTCATTCAAATCGCCCTCTTTTCTTTATCGTTTGCCGCTTGCGGTTTGCGGTTTGCAAATCAAAAAATAACAGATCAATAGTGCACTCAATTCACAGATGAGGATCATCACTGCCATTGGAACATAAGTATGGCTGCCGCCCAGTCCAACCAGTGGCGAGAATAAAGCACCGATCGTATTCATTCCGAGTCCGAGTATTGCTGAAGCAGAACCAGCTGCCTTTGCCTGAGTCTGCATGGCGAGTGAAAAGGCTGTTGCGTTAACGAGTCCGACCATCGAAACAATCAGGAAGAGAGGGATCATGACTGCGATCAGTCGTGGCGGGTCAAGCAAGGTACTCGTAAACAACATCACGCCTCCCAGTGCAGCAAGAATCACCGCAGTATACAGGATTTTATGGGCGTCAACGCGTCCAGCCAGCAAGCCGGCGAGCTGTGACATCAGGACAATGCCAAGACCATTTGCAGCAAAGAACACACTGAAGCCTTGCGGCGAAACGGAAAACATTTCCTGAAGGACAAAAGATGAACCCGAAATATAACAAAACATTGCCCCCATGACAAGACCAAGAACGAGTGCATAACCGATAAAACGGCGGTCGCGGATCATTCCGCTCATTGACGCGCGCGTTGCGGCAAGTCCTCCGGAAATCCGTTTGCCTTCAGACAAGGTTTCCGGAATAAACGCCCATGCACTGACCAATAACAAAAAGCCGATCACACACAGGACAAGAAAAACGCCGCGCCACGATGTAAAACGAAGAATCACTCCACCCATAATTGGCGCCAGAATCGGAAATAGTCCATTGACTGCCATCAGCATTGAGAAAAATTTCGTCAGCTTCGTTCCCGAGTAAAGGTCGCGGGCAATGGCCCTCGAGATTACCATCCCGGCTGCCCCTGCCGTCCCTTGAATCAAGCGCAGAACGATCAGTACAAGGATTGATGTGGTCATGGCGCACAGAAAGGACGCTACGGCGAAAGTGGCCAGTCCGATAAGTAGCGGAATCTTGCGGCCATACCGGTCACTAAGCGGCCCCACGAGGATTTGTCCTAATGCGAGTCCAACGAGACATGACGTAATACTTAATTGAGCAAATGAAGGAGTTGTCACAAAATCTTTAGTCAAAGACGGTAACGCCGGCAGATACATATCCATCGAAAGCGGGCCAAACGCACTCAGCGCTCCAAGCACCAACACAAAGCGAAGATAACCGCCCTTACGCTTATGTATTCTTACGAAACCCGCCTGCTCGTTTTGCATCAACAATCAGCCTTTCTATTTAGTATCTCTTTTTAATTTTTACGATCAATGAATAACTGCCGTCTCTATAAAAGTATCTGAGGCAATCATAGCAAAAAAAGGATACGTCTGACACGTATCCTCAAAAAAGTATAATGAATTAGGGGGGTACTGCTTTTGTGGATAACATAAATCACCTACAAAAGGAGTACTTCTTATATGAAACAGCCGTATTAGAACGATTCATTCTGATACAGACGTGTCTCCGCAAGTTTCAGTTGTTTTGCAACCTGGTGCGGTGCGGTTCCGCCTTCGCTTTCGCGCGCGCGCATGACACTCTCAGGAAGCAGTGCCTCAAAAATATCTTGTTCAAAGAGCGGACTGAATTGCTTGTATTCACTCAGCTCAAGATCCAGCAGATATTTCTTGTGTTCAATTGCATAAAGAACCATCTTTCCGGTGACCGCATGTGCTTCGCGGAACGGCAGACCTTTTTTCGCGAGATAATCGGCAATATCGGTTGCATTTGAGAAATCTTTTTCAACCGCATGACGCATCCGATCTTTCTTAACGGTCATCGTCTCAAGAATCGGCGCCAGTAATTTCAGTGCGCCTTCCAATGTTTTGACCGTGTCAAAAATACCTTCTTTGTCCTCCTGCATGTCCTTATTGTAGGCAAGCGGAAGTCCTTTAAGCACGGTCAGCAGTCCGACCAAATGACCGAACACGCGTCCCGTTTTGCCGCGCAGTAATTCGGAAACGTCCGGATTTTTCTTTTGCGGCATGATACTGGATCCGGTGCAGAAGGCATCATCCAGTTCAATAAACTGGAATTCTTGACTGCTCCACAGTACCATTTCTTCGGATAATCGAGAGAGATGCACCATGATCAACGAGCAATCTGCGAGTGCTTCGACGACAAAGTCGCGATCACTCACTGCGTCTAAGCTGTTTGGATAAACGTCGGCAAAGTCGAGCAATTCAGCCACGCGGCGGCGATTGATTGGGAACGTTGTCCCGGCCAGCGCACCGGCTCCGAGCGGCAGACTATTGATCCGTTTCTCGCTGTCCCGAAGGCGCGATTTGTCGCGTTCAAACATCCAAAAGTACGCAAGCAAATGGTGCGCGAATGAGATCGGCTGTGCCCGCTGCAGATGCGTGTATCCAGGAAGTATCGTATCCACATTGGCTTTTGCCTGTTCAAGCAGTGCATGCTGCACGTCTTCAAGAAGATCAATCAGCACTTTGGTCTTCTTCCGCATGTACAGGTGCATGTCCGTTGCCACCTGATCATTGCGGCTTCTCCCGGTGTGAAGCTTTCCGCCAACCGGACCAATCTCGTCAATGAGCATCTTTTCGATGTTCATATGAATATCTTCCATATCGGTTGAAAAATGCGCGTCGCCATTTTCTATTTTTTTCAGAATTGATGTCAGACCTTGCTGAATCGTCTTTGCCTCTTCCTCAGAGACAATGCCGCATTCGCCAAGCATTTGAACATGAGCCAAGCTGCCCTCAATATCTTCTTTTGCTAGTTCCTGATCATATGAGATCGATGCCGTATAGTCATCAACAAGCTTGTTAGTTGATTTCGTAAACCGGCCGCCCCAAAGCTTCGCCATGATCTGCCTCCGTTCCTTTCTTGTGCACTTCTGCGTTCACTTTCGTCGGCAGCCCCCATAGTTTGATGAAGCCGACCGCAGCATTGTGATCGAACGCATCACCAGTCGTATAGGTTGCAAGTTCTTCATTATAAAGGCTGTTGTCCGATGCGCGTCCAACAACGTCGTGATTTCCTTTGAAAAGTTTCACGCGAACTTTGCCGGAAACCACTTGCTGCGTTTGTTCCACAAAAGCCATCAGTGCTTCGCGGATTGGCGAGTACCAGAGTCCGTCATAGATTACCTGTGAGATTTCTTTATCAATCAACGGTTTAAATTTCGAGACTTCTTTTGTCAGCGTAATCGTTTCGAGCGCTTTGTGCGCGTTAATTAAGATGACGCCTGCAGGGCTTTCGTATACTTCACGTGATTTGATGCCGACAAGACGGTTTTCAATATGATCAATCCGCCCAACGCCATGTAATCCGCCAAGTGCATTCAGTTCTTTAATAATTTCAATGAATGGCTTTTTCTCGCCGTTTAAGGCACAAGGAATTCCTTTTTCAAAGTCAATTTCAACATATTGCGGCGTATCCGGTGTTTTTTCAATGGGATTCGTCCAAGCAAATGCTGCTTCCGGTGCTTCATTCCACGGATTTTCCAGAACACCGGCTTCACATGCGCGTCCCCAAATGTTCGCATCGATTGAGAACGGGTTGTCAAGGTCAACCGGAATCGGAATCCCTTTCTTTGCCGCGTATTTGATTTCTTCGTCGCGCGTCATGCCCCATTCCCGAACCGGAGCAACAACCGTCAATGATGGGTCAAGTGCCTGAATGGCGATTTCAAAACGTACTTGGTCATTTCCTTTACCGGTGCATCCGTGAGCAACGGCTGTCGCCCCTTCCTTGTGGGCAACATCGACGAGCAGTTTGCCGATCAGCGGACGCGATAGTCCGGAGGAAAGCGGGTAGACGCCTTCGTACAGCGCATTTGCTTGAAGTGCCGGTGCAAGGTAGCCTTCAGCGAGCAGTTCTTTCGCATCGACAACATAGGATTTGATCGCGCCGACATCAAGTGCTTTTTGCTTAATCTTTGCCAGATCTTTCCCCTCTTCGCCAACATCGATGCTGAGTGCGATTACGTCATAATTGTATTTGTCTTGGAGATACTTAATGCAAACCGATGTATCAAGCCCTCCGGAATATGCTAAAACGATTTTTTCTTTTGCCATGAGAATACCCTCCTAAAAGTTGTCTTTTTTATGCATCTTTTTCCATCAAGCATTTCAGAATTGCCTTATGTGCATGAAGCCGATTTTCCGCTTCATCAAAAACAACGGAATGATCGCCGTCAATGACGCTTTCCGTGACTTCCTCGCCGCGGTGAGCCGGCAGGCAGTGCATGAAAATATGATCCGGCTTAGCAAGTGAGACAAGGGCATCATCTACTTGGAAACCTTGGAAATCGTGCAACCGTTTATCCTTCTCAGCTTCATCGCCCATACTCAGCCATGTGTCGGTGATGACCACATCACAATCTTCGGCAGCCTCCTGCGGTGAGTCTGTTATGGCAATCATGCAGCCGTTCTTTGCGCCTCTTGCTTTTGCCGCCTCAAAAATTGCTGTATCCGGTTCATAGCCCTTTGGACTTGCAACCGTCATATCCATACCGAATGCCGCAGCACCCTCCATCAGTGAATGGGCCATATTATTGTAGCCATCACCGATGAAGCACGCCTTGAGTCCGCCGATTTTTCCCTTGTGTTCGTAGATCGTCAACAGATCGGCAATGATCTGTGTCGGGTGATGCGTATCGGTCAATCCATTAATCACCGGAACATCGGCATTCGCCGCCAGCTCCTCAACCACATCATGACCGAACGTACGAATCATAATACCGTCGACAAAGCGGGAAAGCACTTTAGCCGTATCGGCAATCGTCTCGCCGCGGCCGATCTGTATGTCTTTACTGCTTAAGTATAATGCAGAACCGCCTAAATGGTACATACCAACTTCAAATGCGACGCGCGTCCGTGTTGACGCTTTCTCAAAGATCATCGCCAGCGTCTGTCCGTTTAAGAAATGATGCGGAACCCCTTGCTTCTGCATCGTCTTCAAGGCAACAGCCGTATTCAAGAAGGTCATCAGTTCATCTTCTGTAAATTCAGCGATCGTAAGAAAATCTCTGCCTGTCAATGTTGCTGCTGTTTCGTTTTCCAAGACATTCACTTCCTCTTATTGATTCGTATAGCTGAAATTCCGGTATTCATCAAGCGTGTATACATCCGATGAAATGGCGTGCTTTGCTGCATGAAGCGTCGCAGCTAATGTATCGGTGCATGTATACACAGGCACTTGGTAGCGCAATGCGAGCGCTCTGATTTGAAAGCCAAACGATTGCCGGTTGCGCCCGGCCGTCGGAATATTGTAGACGGCGGACACTTGGCCATTTGCAATCAATTGAGCTGCAGCCTCTGCATCATCATTCACCTCAGCGACCGTCATTCCTGCCTGTCTGTATGCAGCAGCGGTCCCTGGTGTTGCAAAAATCTTGAAGCCGTCTTTAGCAAGCTGGCGGACAACATCGAAACTCTCCTCGCGCTGATTTTCAGTGATGGAGCATAAGATGGCTTTATTCGCGTTGTCCTTTGCAAATGGATTGTCCTCGTTGCATAAGACACCTTTTAGAAATGCCTCGTCAACCGTAGCGCCCATGCCCAGTTGTTCGCCGGTCGATTTCATTTCCGGACCGAGAACAGGATCAACCCCCTGCAATTTCGTAAACGAGAACACCGGTGCCTTCACCGCGTAAAAATCAGGAGATGTACCATAACCGTCATCCAAATTTTGATCACGCAATAAGTTACCTAATTGAACGCCTACTGCATGCTTAACCATTGGAATACCGGTTACTTTGCTGATGATTGGAACCGTACGTGACGCACGCGGATTTACTTCAAGAACATAGACCTTTCCGGAGGCAATCACGAATTGAATGTTGATTAACCCCTTAACATTCAAGCTACTGCATAGTTTCCGTGTATCTGCTTCAATTTCATTCTTCACCGCTTGGCTGAGACTGAACGATGGAAAAACTGCGACGCTGTCTCCAGAATGGACACCGGCACGCTCAATATGTTGAAAGATGCCCGGAATGGTCGTGTGCACGCCATCACTGATCGCGTCAACTTCGCACTCAATGCCCGGCATATAACGATCAACCAATAAAGGAAACGACTGCTGCGTCATATTTCGATCGCTCGTCATATATGCTTCAAGCTCATGCGGATGATGGAACAGGAACATGGATTGACCGCCGATCACATAGGAAGGCCGGACAAGAATCGGATAGCCGAGCGCTTCACCCGCTTTCGGAAGATCCTCCATTTTGTGCACCGTCAGTCCCTTGATATGCGGAATGTTCAGTGACTGCAGCAGTTCATAAAATTGCTCCCGGTCTTCGACGCGGTCGATGCTTTGCGTTGAGGTACCAAGCACCTTAATCCCTGCTTGTTCAAGCGCTTTTGCCACATTCACAGCCGTTTGCCCGCCAAATTGAACGAGCGCGCCCTGCACTTTTTCCTTTTCAGCAACATGAAGAATGTCCTCAACGGCAAGCGGGTCAAAATACAAACGATCGGCAATTGAATAATCGGTGCTGACGGTTTCCGGATTATTGTTAATCACAATCGCTTCATAACCGTTCTTCTTCACGGCCAGTGTTGCTTGAACTGAGCAATAGTCAAACTCGATTCCCTGTCCGATCCGAATTGGCCCCGATCCAATGATCAGTATCTTCGGCTTATCGCTGACCTGCGCTTCATCAGCGCCAAACCATGTCGAGTAATAATATGGGGTTTGCGCTTCGAATTCGCCGGCACATGTATCCACCAAATGGTACGATGGCGAAAGTCCGGCCGCGCGAACGCGCTTGGATATCTCCTCCGGCGGGACATTCAGCAGATCAGCCAAACGCTGGTTGCCGATATTCAGCCACTTCGCCTGCTGCCATACCTCATCGCTCAGCTCCGCTAGAGCTTTCCCTTTCATTGCTTCTTCAAAAGCGACGATTCCATGAATTGCGTTGAGGAACCAAGGATCAATCGCCGTCATATTCCACAAATCATCGACCGTGCGCCCTCTTCGAAATAATTCGCTGATCGCAAACAGCCGTAAATCGGTTGCCTGCTTGATCTTATTTTCCAATGCAGCGTCTGAAAGAACCGTGAACGCCTTATTTTCAAGACCGGAAAAGCCCATTTCCAAGGAACGTATGCCTTTATTCAATGCGCCTTCAAACGTGCGATCAATCGCCATAACCTCACCCGTTGCTTTCATCTGGGTCCCCAAGCCTCGATCCGCCTCGGTAAACTTATCAAATGGGAAGCGCGGCAGTTTGACAACAATATAATCAATCGCCGGTTCAAACGATGCATAAGTGGTACCGGTAATTGGGTTCAAAATTTCATCAAGATGGAAGCCGACCGCGCATTTCGCTGCAACGCGTGCGATTGGATAACCGGTCGCTTTCGACGCTAGCGCCGATGATCGGCTCACACGCGGGTTAACTTCAATAATCGCATACTCGTTAGAGATCGGATTTAATGCGAACTGAATGTTGCATCCGCCGACAATTTTTAAAGCACGGATGATTTTCAGTGATGCGTTGCGCAGCATCTGATATTGCACATCCGAGAGCGTCTGTGACGGGGCAACAACGATACTGTCTCCTGTATGTACGCCCACAGGATCCATATTCTCCATGTTACAGACAATCATGCATGTATCGTTGGCATCACGCATTACTTCATACTCGATTTCTTTCCAGCCTTTAATACTCTTTTCAATCAGAACCTCATGAATCGGACTGAGCTTGAGCCCGCGATGGAGCACAAGATCAAGTTCGTGTTCGTTATAAGCAAAACCGCCGCCAGAGCCGCCTAAAGTATAAGCAGGGCGAATGATGACCGGGTAGCCTATTTCATTGACAAACGCTAAGCCGTCTTCATACGAGCGGATAATCTTGGATTCGGGAATTGGTTCCTTGATTTTCAGCATTAAATCCTTGAACAACTCACGGTCTTCTCCATGCTGAATGGAATCCACGGAGGTTCCCAGCAATGCCACATGATAGTTGGCAAGAATCCCTTGATTATAAAGTGAAACAGCTAGGTTCAACCCTGTTTGTCCGCCAAGCGTGCCAATTAGTCCATCCGGGCGTTCCTTGGCAATAATTTTTTCAATCGCAGCAAGCGTTAATGGCTCAATATAGGTTCGATCAGCGATCTGATCATCCGTCATAATCGTTGCCGGGTTGTTATTAATCAAGACAACCTCGATGCCTTCTTCTTTCAGCGCAAGACAGGCCTGTGTACCGGCATAGTCAAATTCCGCTGCTTGGCCGATTACAATCGGTCCGGACCCAATAACCAGCACTTTTTTAATGTCAGTACGTAATGGCATGATTTGCTTCACCCTTGCTTTGTTTCATCATATGAATAAATTTTGTAAACGTTGGATGGGTATCATCCGGACCGGGGTGGGCTTCCGGATGAAACTGAACCGTTTCAATCGGAAGCTGACGATGCGTCAATCCCTCAACCGATCCATCATTAACATTCAGATAACTAATCGAAAATTGTGTTTGATCGACACTGTCTTTCTCAACAACATAGCTGTGATTCTGTGAGGTCATCCATACCTTTCCGGTCGCAAGCGCCTTGACCGGATGATTGGCACCGCGGTGACCAAAAAGCAGCTTGCCGGTGCTTGCTCCATAGGCCAGCGCGATTAATTGATGGCCAAGGCAAATCCCCAATGTTGGGTAAGTCGATGTGATCTTCTTGATTTCCTCAAACAGCGGCTGCAATTGAATCGGGTCTCCAGGTCCGTTGCTGAGCATCACGCCATCCGGTTGGAGGGATTTCACCGTTTCTGCATCCGTATTGTACGGAACAACCGTGACCTTGCATCCTTCAGCAAGCAGTGCCTGTAGCATCGATTTCTTATAACCGTAATCAATTAGAACGACATGAGGTCCGTTTCCCTCATAAACCGTCGTTTTTGTTGAGGATACTTTTGCAACCATAGCTGTTGGCAGCGACTGCTCCCAATCAATTGACGCAGCATCAGGAAGATCACTAATGACTGCCTTCATCGTGCCGCTTCGGCGAACGGCTTTCACGACGGCTCGTGTATCAAGATTAGCGAGACCCGGAACCCCTGAGCGTTTCAGCCACTGATCCACATTCATCACCGATTGATAATGGCTGGGCACACGGCAAAGATTGCTGAACAGCACAGCTTGCATTTCAATGCGTGCATGCTCATTATCATGAAGATTAATTCCATAGTTGCCGATCAGTGGATAGCAGAATGTCATGATCTGTCCGGCGTACGAGGGATCGGTCATAATCTCTTGATATCCGGTCATGCTCGTGTTAAAGACCAATTCGCCCATCACGCTGGAAGAAGCGCCGACGCGCACACCTTGAAAAACTCGGCCTGACTCCAGAAGCAAATATCCCTTTTTCATGATCAGCAGCCCCCCATCTTTATAGTTCTTTTAAAACCGCGTCAAAGGCAGCAATAAATGCATCGATCTCCGTTTCATCGGTCACAAGCGGCGGCAGAATCCGCAAAACATGCTTTCCCGCCGTTAGAATCAGCACACGATGTTTCTCTCTCAATTCATTAACCAGATCGATCGCCGGAGCTTTTGTCTCAACACCGATGAGCAGACCCAGACCGCGAATTGCCGTCAGCTGTTTCGGATAGCTTTCTTTCAGTGCCGTCAATTTGTCCCGGAGATATGCGGCATTGCTCGTACATTGTGCCAGGACATCCTGTTGCTCAAAAGCATGAATCGTTGCTACTCCAGCGGCTGTGGCGATCGGATTCCCACCGAAGGTCGATCCGTGGCTTCCCGGCGTCATCAGTTTGGAAATCCCTTTTTTCGCCATGAATGCGCCGATCGGGATGCCTGATCCAAGTGCTTTAGCTGCGGTTAGAATATCCGGTTCAATACCGTATTGTTCATAGGCGAACAGGGTGCCGGTACGCCCCATGCCTGTTTGTACTTCATCAATGATCATCGGAATGCCTTTTTCCGTGCAGATGGCGGAAAGTTGCTGTACCCACGTTTTATCCGCCGGAATGACTCCGCCCTCACCTTGAACCATTTCCAGCATGACCGCGATGCATTGATCATCCGAGGCAATGTCTGCTACAGAATTTTCACTATTATAAGGAAGATACTTAAATCCAGGAACGACCGGGCCATAACCGCTTTGGATCTTCTCCTGTGCGGTGGCCGCCATGGTAGCCAGCGTCCGCCCGTGGAATGAATGGTTGAACGTGACAATATGCCCTTCCGGTTTATTCAGTACGGAAGCCGCATAACGGCGGGCTAGTTTTATCGCGCCTTCATTGGCTTCCGCGCCGCTGTTGCAAAAGAATACTTGATCGCAGCAGGTCCGTTCTGTTAGCATTTGGGCCAGTTTCTCCTGTGGTCCGATGTGATAGAGATTCGAACAATGCCACAGCAGTCCGAGCTGTTTCTTCAATGCTGCCTCAACGGCATCCGGGACATGACCAAGTGCAAGAACGGCAATCCCGGCCGTAAAGTCAAGATATTTTGTTCCTTCAGTATTCCAAACGTAGCTGCCCTTGCCTTTTTCAAGAGTAATGGGAAAACGTCCGTATGCTGACATGACCGGTGCGAGCGTTTCTTCTGACTTTGTATTAAGCATGAAGGATTTCCTCCTCAAGAAATATTTTTGTACCGACTTCAACGCCATTCGTATAATCAATCAAACAATCCGGCATCATCCCGTTCACGATGACGACTTCTTTAACGTTCTTCTTTAAGCTGTCAACGGCTGCTTTTGCTTTTGGAATCATGCCGCCGCTGATCTTCTTTAATTCGATCATTTGTTCAATTTCCAGATTTGAGACTTGTTTCAGGGGGGTTAATGCGCCGTCCTTTTCAACAAGAATCCCGGGAACATCACTGATAAAACACAACTTTCCATTCAACGCGACGGCTAGACTAGCGGCTGCCTGATCGGCATTAATGTTAAGATGCTGTCCGTGTTCATCCATTGAAATTGGTGAAACCACGGGAATAAACCCTTGACCGGCAAGGCTGCGGATCACCCCGGCATCCACCGATGTAATCTCACCAACATAGCCAAGCTTGGCAAGTGACGTTGGCTTTGCCAGAAACAAGCCGCCGTCAACCCCGCTCAGACCAACGGCCTTCCCGCCCGAAGCGGCAATTTTGGAAACAATCTGTTTGTTCATGGTTCCGCTGAGTACCATTTCAGCAACATCGAGTACTTCCTGCGTCGTAACCCGAAGTCCGTGATGAAAAACGGTCGGTATTTCCATCTTATCCAGCATTTGTGAGATGGCCGGCCCGCCGCCATGCACGATGACCGGTTGCCATTTGCCACTCTCTTGAATGATTTGCAGACTTTTAAAAAATTCAGGAGTGAGTTTATCAAAAACGCTTCCTCCGCATTTAATCACCAGATAGTGAGTCATGGTTTTCCCTCCTTACGTTTTTCACGAACGGTAAGACGCATTTATTTTCACGTAGTCATAAGTCAAATCGCAGCCCCAAGCAACCGCACTGCCGTTTCCTTCACCAAGAGAGGCTTTAATCACGATACTATCTTCATCCAAATAGTTCTTCGCTTGTTGTTCATCAAAAGGCGTAGGCACGCCGTTTTCGAAAAGGATAAGGTCGCCCAGTTTCAATGTGACATGATTGGGATCAAACGCTTCGCCGCTGTAGCCCATGGCACAGACGATTCTGCCCCAATTCGCATCGCTACCGAACACCGCTGTTTTAACAAGACTTGAGCCGACAATTGTCTTAGCGATCACTTCAGCCGACTGGTTATCTTTAGCACCGGTTACTTGAACCTCAATCAGTTTGGTTGCCCCCTCGCCGTCCCCGGCAATAAATTTTGCGAGTCCCTGACAAACGGCTTCAAGCCCTTTAAGAAAGACGGGCCATTCCGGATGCTGCGCGCTGAGCGGCTGATTTTCAGCCTGCCCATTTGCCAGGAGCAGTACCATGTCGTTGGTACTGGTATCCCCGTCAACCGTAATGCGATTAAACGTTTTATCAACGATCGTCTTTAACGCTTGCTTGAGTGCGTCCGGTGCAACTGCCGCATCGGTCGTGACAAAGCCAAGCATCGTTGCCATATTCGGATGAATCATTCCCGATCCCTTGCACGCCCCGCCGATCGTCACCGGTTTGCCGTCAATTTCAAAGGTAACCGCCAGATGTTTCGTTTTGGTATCGGTCGTAAGAATTGCTTCTTCAAACGGTGCTTCGCTTCCCGACAAGTCAATGGCGGCAATGCCTTTTTTTATCTTTTCCATCGGCAGCTGCATGCCGATCACGCCGGTTGAGGCAACTCCAACAAGATGATCGGTGATGCCTAAATGCTGCGCCAACCACTGTCGGGTGACACGCGCATTTTCCAAGCCTTGCTGCCCGGTACATGAGTTTGCGCTGACCGTGTTCACAAGCACTGCTTGCAGTTTCTTCTCTTCAGCAATGCTCTCTTGTGTCACCTGAAGCGGTGCGGCTTGAAACACGTTTGTTGTATAAACGCCTGCTGCCGTTGCCGGAACCTCGGAATAAATCCAGCCAAGATCCGGTTTTTTCGTACGCATTCCGATATGCATGCCACCGGTTTTAAAGCCTTTTGCGCTGCCGACGCTTCCGTTTTCTATAGAAGTAATCGTTGGTTTTTGATCTAATTTTTCCATTGAACTCGCCCTTTCACGGATAGATCGGGGTGAACGTAAGACCTGTTTGTTCATCCCAGCCCTTGATAATGTTTAAATTTTGTACCGCCTGACCGGCCGCGCCCTTAACGACATTGTCGATTACCGAGACAATAGTTAGCCGCCTCGTTCGTCCATCAACATTTAAACCAATATCACAGAAATTTGAGCCAAGTACTTCCTTTGTTGCCGGCCAATTCCCAAGTGGCCTGATCCGCACAAAGGGCGATTTCTTATAAAACTTTTCATAGTGTTCCAAGAGTTCACGCGTTGAAAAGCCTTGTTTCAGATTTGCGTATGTGGTGCAGAGCAAACCGCGTGTCATCGGAATCAGGTGCGGGTGAAACGTGATCGCCGTTTTTTGACCACTGATTTCTTCAATCATTTGTTCGATCTCCGGCGTGTGCTGATGGTGATCTAACTTATAAGCCTTGACACTTTCATTCACTTCACCGAATAAATTACCGATCACTGCTTTCTTTCCGGAACCGGAAACCCCGGATTTACCGTCGACAATAATCGAGTTCAAATCGATCATGTCATGTTGCAATACCGGTGCAAGCCCAAGCAGCGTTGCGGTCGGATAGCAACCCGGATTTGAAAGTAAAGACGCGCCTTCGATCTGCTCGCGATTAAGCTCCGATAAGCCGTACACCGCATCGCCGAGCAGGGCGGCGTCAGCAGGATTCTTTTTGTACCATTCGGCATAGTCCTGTGGATTCTTCAAGCGGAAGTCCCCGGAAAGATCAATGCAAATCAGCCCGCGCTTCAGGCATTCAGGTAGCAAATCCTTGCTGACACCGGCTGGCGTTGCGAAAAAAACAACATCCGTTCGCGCCGCCAGTTCATCCGCATCAAATGCCTCGAGCCTTCGCTCCACAATCCCGCCAAGATGAGGATAAATGCTTGAGATCTCCATGCCGGTTGTGGAATGAGCGACCAGCATCTCTATTTTGATTTGCGGATGATTCAACAACAGGCGGATCAATTCCACTCCGCTGTATCCATTTGCGCCAACAATACCTGCCTTCACCTGTAAAGCCTCCAATAATCCAATATTTTCATTCACTAATTCGTTAAAACTTCAGAGTAGTAAACTGCAAAAGCAACGCACAATCCCGGTGCATGAGCATCCCGCAACAAAAATAAAACGCCCGCCTCTTTTCTTTAGAAAAGAGACGAGCGTTGATCACAATACCCGCGGTACCACTCTAGTTATTCCCATACGTTTTACTTAAAAGTGTAAAACAAGGAATCTGCTTAAGACTCTGTAACGGGAGTTCCCGGAAAATCCTACTCATTTCAGATCTTCACCTTCGAAGTGCGGTTCGCAATTTCGCCTGTGCCGGCTTCCATCATCCCGGCTTGCTGGTGCAGCGCTCCATTGTTACTCTCTTCTTCATTGGTTTTCTTCAATCAATTGTTAGACATTTCTAACTCGTGTGATACTCATTATACATTGCTCACCGAATTAGTCAACCCATATTTAAAAATATGTTTTATA
>NZ_BJMS01000023.1 GCF_006539285.1 Sporolactobacillus inulinus | reverse complement strand
TTTTATCATATGTATGTGTTGAAAATGTTGAAATTGTTTTGATAGGAAAGCGCTGTTTCCAATTGATCCAGTGGATTGATCGAACAATCCCGCTTTTTTTCAGATTCATGCTCACTGGGGGATATAGATCATGATTAATCAAAAACGATTGGCGATGCAACAAGGATTCGGTCAATTTCAAACACCCGAGGCAAGGTTAATAAAAATCCACTTCGGGTGTTCCGTCCTTCATTTTTAATTCAACGGGCAACAGGGTCAATTTTTAGTGTGTCTGATAGGTACAAAACTTTTTTACGTCTGTCTGCAGATCGGATTTGTCAGCGCATTGTTCGCGATGGTTGGCCTCAAATCGTTTGCAGTGTTGGTCTTATCAGAATATCGTTAATCGTGGTATCCTCAGGCTGATCAATCACGTAGGCAATGGCTGCAGCGACACGGTCTGGGGAAATACTCGGCCATTCGGGATTGTCGTGTACGCCCGTATCAATCATCCCGGGGGATATGCTAGTCGCTCGAATCCTCGACGTTGGCGATTCTTCCTGACGAAGGCCCTCTGTAATGGCGCGAACAGCAAATTTGGTGGCACTGTATACCGCAGTCATCGGAATCACCTTTTGCCCCAAAAGTGAAGAAATATTGATAATATGCCCCGATTGCTGACGCCGCATCCTTGGTAAAACGGCGGCAATCCCGTGCAGTACGCCTTTTATATTCACATCAATCGCCTCGTCCCACTCTTGAATTCTAAGTGTATCTAACCGAGAAAGCGGCTGAAGGCCGGCATTATTAATAAGCACATCGATTCGTCCATAGCGCTCGAATGCGACCTGTGCAAGCTTTTTCATGTCTTCTGGTGACGTTACATCCGTTTTTCGATACACTGCCTGGCCACCTGTTTGCTCAATGGCATGGACGATGCTTTTCAGGCGATCCTCCCTTCTTGCAGCTAGTACAACGCTAGCTCCGTTTTTGGCCAGTAATTTGGCGGTTACTTCTCCAATGCCGCTTGAGGCGCCTGTAATGATGATCACCTTGGAATCCTTTTCTTTCACAATGGTCACTTCCTTGATCTGAATGGATGACGACAATCGTTTTATCAATGAACATATGTTGAATAAAAGACTATCGTTGATTATCATTATAAGGGGACTCAGAGTGAAAGCAATCGCTAATCTCGGCGTTTCTGTTGATTAATCAACATTTCAAAGCGACCTGTTCATTAATAGGAGGAAAATCGAAAAATGGAAACATCAGCAAAGACTGACAGAAGAATTCGTCGAACCCAAGCGGCCATAACTCAGGCCTTTCTAGAACTGCTATCGAAAAAAACGTTCGAACGGATAACCATAAACGATATTGCGAAGCAGGCAGACGTCAACCGTGGCACCATCTATCTGCATTACGCGGATAAATACGACCTTCTGAACGCATGTATTGACTGTCACCTAAACGCCATGATTCATTCTTGTGTCTTTACCCATTTTACGGAACACAAAGCAAATGTAGACGAGGCTACTGAATCACTGGCAGCGTTGTTTCATTATTTTGAAGAACATGCGCTTTTCTTCTCCTCCATGCTTTCTTGTCAGAAAACATCCGTCTTCCGTGAGCGAATGGTGCAGATATTTGCTTCTGTCATTCAAAAAAAACCGATCACGCCAAGCAATAATCAAACTATAGATAAACAAGTCCTGACCCAGTTTATCGCATCAGCTTTTGTAGGAACCTTGGAATGGTGGATTCTGAATCGGATGCCGCACTCTCCTGAATATATGGCTAAGCAAGTATGGATGTTGCTCAAAAGCGATTGAGCCGGGCTTTCTTCAGACCGTCTCTGATGTAATGGATCAAATGTACGAACCGTCCCTATCCATCGATCGGTACACGTGGCCGTGGGACTGCACCATAAAAATTCATATTATAAACAGTTTAATACTTCGTCTAGCTTTTTGACTTCACGATAGGGCATGCAATTTTGGAGTCCAAGTTTAGAGTGGCGATTTACCCAAATCCTTCTCCAATTCATTCTTTGTGCAGGGACAATATCCCACCAAAAACCAGCCGCTATATGTACATGGTAATCATTTGATAATTTATTTTGAACCTGCTCATAAAAGCTTAGTTGAGGTTTGTAAGCGTGTAAATCTTCAGCAAGATAGATCGAATCAAAATCATGTTTGAGTGATTTTAAGTTATATCTCATAATATTCCAATCAGAGTTTGACATGATAGACGTTTGGTAGCCTTTTGATTTCAACGTTTTCAATGCATCGACTACTTCTGGGAATGGCGAGAGTTCTTTATGGACCTTGATTAATCGCTCATATTGATCGGTCAACTCCCCAACACTTAAATCCATTTCGCAATATTGCAGAGCCTTATAGATAATATCACTATAAGGAGTAAACAAACCTTAGCCATACATCAAACGCTCTTCAAAACTGCGATACGTATTGACCATTAATGCTTTGTTAATGCCATGTTCTGTAGCAATTTTCTCAAGTTCTTCCCAAAAGGTGGAAGTGTCAATTAATGTTCCATAACAATCAAAGGTTAGTATATCGGCCAATGTTATCGCTCCTCGTCGTTTAGTATTAGATGCTTATGATCAGAATGCCAACTTTTGCAGGGTTGCAGAAGTTAAGCGGGTTACTTAACGTTTGAAAAAAGTATAGTAAATGTCTTAAGTATTTTGAGCGATTAATATTTCTTACGAATGATCAGCCAATAAACGAATCCAGCGAGTACGGTTAAGGACATTGATGTTGTGAGGCATACCCTTAAAGTTACATAATCTAAAGTTCTCCAGCTTGTCAAAAGAATGATTAAGGACAATAAACCACATAAGAATACAAACAAAAATCGAAAAAGCCGATAGGCCATGATCACGGCACGTTCATCTTTGCCTTCTTTAGCAACCGAAAGTACAAGACCAATGACCACAAAAAAAGCCACGACGGTCATGCTGTTCGTAAACATGATAATTTTCTCCATTAGTTGCTCTCCTCCTTATATTGAAAAACCATGTTTATATCAACATTCAATGCCTTTGCTATTTTAAAAGCCAATACTAAAGATGGGGAATACTTTTTGTTCTCAATCGAAAGGATTGTTTGTCTGCTTACGTCAGCTTTCTCAGCTAATTCTTTTTGAGTCATTTTTCGTTCAGCCCGCAAGACAGCAATTCGATTCGTTAATTGCTGACTTTTTTCGTTCATCAGTATTTTTCATCTCCTGACACGCGAAGTAAAGTTAACATTACTTATTGTAACTAATACTTTACTTTATGTCAAGTTTATTTTACTTTTTGGGTTGGATTTTTCCTCTTTATAAAAAATCAATGGAATTTGAAGCGCTATTTTATTACACGATCTCCAGTCAAGTCGTCATTTTTATCGAGGAGATGCAACTTAACCGCATTGAAGAGTCACAAATTTTAAAACGAGGTAATAATATTGTTATAATGTATGTACAGTTGAATATAATAACAAGGAGGAAAAGAGTACAATGGAGCGTGCGACCGTGGAACGAAAAATTATAAAAATGGGCAATAGCTTTGGATCGACCTATCCAGTAGAAGTATTAAACCACCTTCGTGTAAAACAAGGCGATCATGTTGCCTTTGAACTTCAGCCGGACGGGACAGTGACCATAAAGAAACAGAACATGAACCAGCTACCTAAAGGAATTGAGCCGGAATTTCTTCAGATCGTCTCTGATGTAATGGATCAATATGATGATGCAATTAAGGAACTGGCAAATAAATGAAGCACATTTTATTTATCAATGAAAACGAGTTGATCCTGATTAACGCAGTGTTGATTAAGCGATATACACCATTGGAGCAGATCGCTGTAAAGGAACCCTTTTTACTAAATCGTGCAGTGAATCGTCCGAAGCAATCTGCTTTCGGGCAAGATGCTTATGCAACAATCGATGAAAAAGCGGCAGCACTCTTTCAAAGTATCGCGCAAAACCATGCGTTCTATAATGCGAATAAGCGGACAGCATTTGTAGGAATGGTGACTTTTCTTGGAAAGAATGCGATTGAATTCGATGCGGAAAAAGATGATGTAGTCTCCTTTACGGTTAAAATCTCAGATCAACAGAACAAGATAAGTCTTAGCGAAATCAGCAGATGGATTCAAAAGCACTCTAGAAAAATGAAAGATTAGCGTGCATGCAGAGTAAAGATGGATTTTATAGCGATAATTGGTGAATAATTCAGGAAAACTGTCTATTGCCTAATAAGGTGAGGACCGTTTTTTTATACACTTGTGTTGAAAATATTGAGATTGTTGAATTGTTTGGAAACAATCGGTTATAATGAAGTTAAGGAGGCTGAAGCGATGATGAGAACAATAGACTACGATCAAATTGAAATGTGGGACAGCGTTCGGACCTTGTCAAAAATTAATCGGCAACAGGCAAAAGTTGTGCTCAAAGCCACTATTGAACGATCTTTTCGCCAAGTCGGTATTGTTCTTCCTAAATTATCCAGCCGATCACTAAAATTACCAAAACGAGACGAATTAAACCAGTTGAAACAGCTTGAAAAAAAGTTAAACAATGCTGCTGAACAACAGATGATTGATGATGACTTATTAGCTGAATATATAGACGGATTGATCCAATTGACGGCAAATAATCAGCCAAAGTTCAGAAAAGCGGTCACTGTTTCATTATTGAAGCAAGGAAGAATAAAACGCAGAATCAATCGAACAGCACATACGCAACCCATTATGACCTCATCATTAAAAGAAGAAACAAAACCCTTTTATACACCTAAAGAGGTCGGGGAAAAACTAGGATTGAGCGATCAAACGATTCGACGACTCTGTGAAAAGGGAAAGTTTTCAGAGGCATATCAAACGGAAGGCGGACATTGGCGAATTCCTCGCGATGCATTTATCACCACAAGCAAACAAGATGAGCAAGCAGAGATCGTTCTACAGAGGATCGACGAAAAAAATCGCCGAAGTGGGGATGTAGATGAATTTAATCTATAATGCAAAAATTCGACCGAAAATTTTTATAGATACAACTGTACTGTGCGGCGCAATTCGAGTCGATGGGATTAATCGAAGAATTCTTAAGGCAGCACGGTATCCTGATCTTTTTATTCCGGTTTTTTCAAGGGTCTGTCTCTTTGAATTCATGAAGCATGCTTTAGAAGGATTAGGAAAAGGAACAAACAGAGTTGCCTATACACCTGCAGAGATTGATGAAATCCAATTTTTGAGTATTATACCAAGTTGCCTGTAAATAGTTTGGTTGGACGTTACAGTTCAGAAACAATAATGAGAGAAAATTTGCCGATTGGACAGGTTCTTGTAGAATTAAGCGAATGTTCCGAAGAAGAAGCAAGAAAAATTGCTCAATCTCAAGAAATGAGCAAACCGCTATCAGTATTTGATCAAAACGATTTTCATGTTTGGGTCACAGCCATTCGTGAAAATTGTCAATACATAGTAACAACCAATCACCAGCGTTTTCCCGAACAAATCGGCACGATCAAACGGATTCACCCGAGTGATTTCTATGAACAGCTCATCAATCCTTCAAAGGATCGCCTCTAGATTCACGAACTACATCATAAAAACACAGATAGGGTACCAAAAAATTTTGCATAATAAACACGAGGAGGTAAGTATTTTGAGAAGATCAACGGCTGTCGTTCTTCTTATTCATGCTAACCTTTTTTGGGCTGGTAATTATGTATGTGGCAAATATGTGATAGGTGCCATGCAACCTATTCAGATCATTTTTTACGCTGGCTGATCGCAGCAATTATTCTTTTCCCGCTGGCACAGATTATTGAAAAGCCGGATTGGAAAGCGATTTTAAGAGAATGGAAGGTACTACTTATTCTTTCTGTATTAGGAATCATAGGCTACAATATTTTACTCTATGATGCCCTTTACTTTACGACATCTCTGGACGCAGCTTTAATCAATTCGGTCAACCCGGCCATGATTGCGATCTTTGCAGCTTGGTTATTAAAGGAAAAATTAAGTAAAGTAAATGTTTTGGGCTTGGTTGTATCACTGGTTGGTGTGCTGCTGGTTCTTACGCATGGCAATCTTTTACGCGTGTTTGCGATTGATTACAATGCCGGGGATACCATCATGCTAATGGTGATCATTTCATGGACCTTTTATACGCTGCTCAGTAATAGAATCAAAGGCCTACCCCCGATCGGGGCAACCGCTATTACTGTAGCCCTTAGTTTACTGTTGATGCTGCCCTTTTTCATTTATTCAAATTTCAACTGGCCATTTACTCCGACAACAACACTTGGTATTCTATATCTGGCACTCTTCCCTTCTGTGGGTTCGCTGTTATTCTGGAATATTGGTGTGCCCATCGTGGGATCAAGTCATGCAGGCATCTTTCTGAATTTGATTACGGTGTTTACCGCAATCCTCAGTATTTTATTAGGAAAAGGGATTAATCTTTTTCAGGTTATCGGTGGAATCGTTGTGATTTTTGGCGTCTATTTGACCAATAAAAAATCTGGTGATCATGAGTTGATTTCATTTCATAAACGGTGTTAACTATGGCATTTGTCGAAAATAAATAAATTCTATTCCCTTTTTAAAAGCTCATTTTATTTCGGGATATCCGTCTATTGTGCAGTATGTTCTCCTCTTGTTTTTGCTTTTTTTATTGTCCCTTTATTGACAAGGATCACACCGGCTAGAATGATCATTCCTCCTATTATCGACAGCCATCCGGGGATTTCTCCCAACCAGATCCAAGCAATCATAATGGCCGTAACCGGTGTCAAATAAATCGAACTGGATCCCTTTGCTGACCCCACCTTAGATACAGCATAAGCTAAAGCGAAATAGGCGATTACTGTTGGAAAAAGACCTAGGTAGATAACGCTCAAATTTGTGTAGCGCGAAGCCGAGAGTATCTCATGAAGGAGTTTTGGAACAGTAAAAAACATAAATAATGTGCCTGACCAGATCGTATAGGTTGTAAACGGAATAATTCCATATTTTTTTAAGTAAGGCGTTTGGATGACGAAATATAAACTTTCTGAGAAAGCGGCAAGGAGGATCCAAAAAACGCCGGTTGTGAGGTAAAATGAGCCCTCTTTTCCTAACGAAATCAGCGCTACTCCTGTAAAGCAGATAAGCGTTCCAAACCATCCCCGACTAGTGAATCGTTCATTTAAAAAAAGCGTTGAGAGAATCCCTGTAAATACGGGAGCCAGTGAGATGATTAAGCTGGAAAGACCTGCATTTACAGTGGTTTCCCCAATATTTAGCGCGATGTGGTAAACAGAAAAACCACAGAAACCACAAAGAAGAAAAATTGGAATGTCTTTTAAATCGGGAATACGAATCCGTTTAAATACGACAAATAGAGCGAGTGCTGTCGAACCAATGAACATACGCAAAAAAGCAAGATGCAAGGGCGTATAAGAAACCAACCCTGCCCGAATCCCTGCAAAAGCCGATGCCCACAAAAGGATTGCCAGACCATTGGCGATCCACACATCAATGTTTTTATTTCGAAATAACAAATCGCTCACTCCCAATCCCACCATGTATGATGCAAATTCTGTATTGATTATCTCTAGTTTAGAATTCCAGAAACTGCAAAAACATGGATAATAAAAGGAATGGGTGCCTCATTTGTTAACAATTGTGACGATTTACCGCGAAACTATTTACATAAGTAAACCAGTATCTGTTGATCTGTGTATCAGTTAGTTTTCAATTCTTGGTGAATGACGAATCAACGTATCCGATGAGGGTACTTCTGAAAAAATAATGCTTGTGACTGTATTCGCAAACGGTGCCATTTCGTTGATCAGTTTTTCTATGTCAGATAATGAAGGTGCAGTAAGCAGCATCATATAGCAGGCACGCCCCGCAACACAATAACAGTGAACGACATTTGGACAATTGCTAATAAAGGCGTTGAATCTATGAATTTCGCCATTTCTTAGTGTGATTTCGATCCAGCAATCGATCGTGAATCCTAACGCTTTTCGGTTTATTTGAATCGTGTATCCAGAGATTATACCTTCATCCTCAAGTTTTCTAACGCGGTCAGTGACGGACGGTGCCGACAGATGTACCTTTCTCCCTAATTCTCTTATTGACAACCTTGCATCTTTTTTCAATAACTCGAGAATCTGAACATCGGTATGATCCAGTTTTACCATTAGCTTCTCCCCTCAGTTTCAGTTGTTTTGAAGTATTACGCAGTTTCCGTCAACTATGAAAAATCCGTTCATTTCTTTTTCATTCATGAAAAAGGAATGTTTTCCTCTCTTAAAATGAACCTTTTTACGACCAAATTTCGATTACCGAATAAAAAAGCATGATTGCCATGATGAACGTTGCCACATGTTCATAGCGGGTGAAGAAATTTTTAAACAAAGAGCCGAATGAAGCCCAAAGTAGATTGGAACACGTCCCGGCAAAGCATAAAAAGAGTCCGAGAAGTAAGGCAATCCAAATATTTTCATAGGCAGGCAGAATGAACGCTATGTATCCAGTCAAAAAGTAAAGCATGACTTTTACATTGGACAAATTTAAAATCAGACCGGAAATAAATAATTGCTGATTCGATTGTTCTTTATTTTCGCTTTTATCCGACATACTAAATAGTCCCCAAATCAAATAGAGAATGTAGAGTGAACCTATAGTTTTCATATAAGGCTCGATCGACGGGATGTAAGTCATTAAGCGATCTGTAAATACGAGTGTGCTGATGGCTAAGATCAGAAATCCAGCAAGAAGACCTTCCATAAATGGAATGGATCGTTTAAATCCAAGACGTTTACTTTCTTCCAGTGCCATTAAATTATTGGGGCCAGGGGTAAAAGCAAGAGCAATAACATACGACAGAAATGCCACGAGATTCATAGAATCAACTCCTTGACTTGTCCTATTTATCTTGATATTTTTTGATATTGAGCCAACCGTTTTTCTGCTGCTGATTTCAAAGGATCACCCCAAGAGCATAGTTAGTTGCTTAACGATTGGATAATACATTTTCGTTTCATTTAGAACGATTCGCTTTTTCGTAGATTTCGATTTTCTGATCCAAATGCTTAAGATTGTTTTCCAGTTGCTTTTTCTTTTCAAGTACTGATTCTCGGTGCATGTGAAGCATGTCCAACCGTTCTTTCATGGTTTGATCGCCCGCGTACCTTAGTTTGGCATAGTTTTGTATCTCTCTTAACGGCATGGCGGTTTCTTTTAGTCTCAGAATAAAATCAATCCACGTTTTGTCTTTTTCCGTGTACTGGCGTTGGTTGTGCTTATTGCGTTCCGGTCGAATTAGATTTTCTTTTTCGTAATAGCGCAGTGTATCGATGCTTAGTCCAGTTAATTTTGAGAAGTCGCCGATTGAAAAATACATGAATCATCCTCCAATTCTTCATTTGACATGGAGTATACTCCAGCCCTTACGTTTAGATTGTACCAAAAGGGAGGATGAAAGCAATGGAGAAAAGTCGTTATAAAATCGGTCTTGAAAAGTTGTCTGAGGTGGATGGAAACGCGGGGGATCAGGTCATTGAATCTTTGAAGGATGTGGCCCCCGATTTGGGAAGATTGATTATTGAATTTACATTCGCGGATATTTATACGCGATCTGTTCTCGATTTAAAAGAGCGCGAGCGCATGACGCTGAGCTGTCTTGCATCAATCGGCGGTGCCGAAAATCAGCTGCGTGTACATATCAACGGAGCGCTGAATGTAGGGGTAACGGCTAAAGAAATTGTTGAAGTTTTCATTCACTGCGCGGTCTACGTTGGCTTTCCGTGAGCATTAAATGCTGTAGCCGTGGCTAAAGAGGTCTTTAAAGAAAGGAAAATACTTTAGGATGATAATCGGTGGCGATTTGCTTGTTTTTTTGAGCGAGTCGCTTTTTTTTGCATTCATCTGAGCAATTTTGGAACAGCATCTTTCGATGGCAGTTGATATACTGGGTTTACCGTACGGTTGGAGGGAATGCTTCATGGACACGATCGCGATCTTGCAACAAACGCTGGACTATGTTGACGAACATATTACAGACGACATCACCCCTGAACGTTTAGCGGCGCAAGCCGGGTTTTCTACATGGCATTTTTGCCGAGTCTTTCAATGGGGCGTGGGGTATACGGTGATGGCTTACGTACGAAAGCGCCGCCTTGCCTTTGCTGCATGCGAACTTGCTTCAGGCAAGCGGATTCTCGACATTTCGCTGAAGTACCGATTTGACACGCACTCAGGGTTCAGCAAGGCTTTTCGCCGTTATTTTGGCTGCAGTCCGGCAACATACCGGTTGCATGCACGCGGCGGTCGCCCGAATCCGCCGAGCCTTCCGCGCACAAACAACTATTTGACTGGAGGAATTATTTTGGAGCCAAAATTTGTGACGCTTGCTGCTGTAAAACTTGCGGGCTATGCGATTAAAACAACCTCATCGGATGGAGAAAACAGTAAAACCATTCCGGCATTCTGGCAGGCCTATATGACGGATGGGCGAATGGACAAACTCCATGCCGAGCACTTTGTCAAAGCACACGATGAATACGGGGTCTGCTTTCCTGAAGATCCGCAGGCCGGCGCCTTTGATTATGTGATCGGTGTTGAACGAAAGGAGGGCGAAGCAGTAGCGGATGGCTATCATACATGCGAAATTCCGCCTGCTTCCTATGCTGTGTTTTCAACGCCGCCAAGCAATGCCGAACGCTTTGTATCTGCAATTCAAGGAACGTGGAACTACATCTTCAGCGAATGGTTTCCAACATCTGGATACGAGTACGCACCCGATTGCGTCGACTTTGAACGCTACGATGACCGCTGCATGTCGGACGTAGGTAAAGTATGCGACATTTATATCCCAATCGTGAAAAAGCACGACTAAAATCAATGCAAAAGTGAAGCATGTAAAAAAGGATACCATGGCTGACGGTATCCTTTTTGTGTACTTGTGATTCCCTTTGTCGCTTAAATCAAACCAATAGACAGAGATAGTCTTTTTCAATTGGTTTTTTCTTGATATATAGATAAGATAGGCAGCCGAATGTTGGTTGATTTGCGCTATGTCTATTGATAAGTATGGAAGCGAGTTTTTTGTCGATCATTGACGGTTTGCTATGCGATAGTTTTCCACTTCCTGCAAGGTGGGAATCGCATTCTGTCCGCCTGTCCGGGAAACTTTAATACCAGCAGCGACAGTAGCAAATTTTGCAGCTGCAACGAGATCATCAGAATCGACTAATGCACTTGCGATGGCTCCAGCGTAGCAATCACCGGCCCCAACTGTATCAAGCGCTTTCACTTTAAGTGAGTCGACTAACGTAGATTGACCATTTTGGTAAACAAGACACCCTTGACTGCCCATTTTGACGATGACATTTGGGACACCGAGTGTTTTGATCTTCTGGGCAGCATGTTGCGCGCTTTCTTCATCGATTACTTTAATGCCAGTGATACGTTCGGTTTCCTGAGCATTAGGCAAGGTTAAGTCAGCATACTGGAAGGCTTCAGGGACAATGCCATCAGCAGGCGCTGGATCGAGAATGACAAACATGCCTTTCTGTTTAGCTATTTTCATGGCAGTTAGGATGGAGACGGTACTCGTTTCCATTTGAATCAGTAGGATTTTCGCTTCAATAGCATCGAAAGCCCTTTCAATATCTTGTGCGGTTAATGCTTCGTTTGCCCCTTTGGAGCCGACCATCGTATTTTCACCAGAATGATCAATGATTGCGACGAATGTACCTGTTCCAAATTTTTCTTTACGAATGAGGTGGGTGACATCCACATTTTTATCACGGAAATTATTTATGAGCTGATCACCGGCACTATCTTTTCCAACAGCACCAATGAAGCAGGTTCTCTTTCCAAGACGGGCAGCACTGACTGCCTGATTGGATCCTTTACCTCCTGGCAGCATGTCTACAGAATTAGCAAATGTGGTCTCTCCATACTCTGGATACTTGCCGCACTTGGCAACAACGTCCATATTGATGCTTCCGACTACTGCAATATCATAGTTCATGATAACTTCCTCCTTAATATTTTTGTGCTTTTTCTTTTAGTGATCATAAGTCTTTATACATGAAAGCGAATATCAAAGGAGCTTAGGTATGAAACGTGTGTTAAGAGTCAGCTCAGCCATTTTCGGGTTTGGGCTACATTTTCCTGACGCGTTCCACGATTATGAAAGATGCTGCTCGTTCCGCAGATATAGAGTGTCGCTCCGTTTTCTTTACAGGTGGGAATGGTAGCTTTGCCAATGTTGCCGTCTACTTCAATTTCAATCGTCCGTTCTTGTTTCTGAATCCGTTCATGAAGTTGAGCAATTTTTTGATAGGTTGCCGGAATAAATTTCTGTCCAGAAAATCCTGGATTGACAGTCATGATAACTACATAATCCACGACATCGTAGACATAGTCGAGAACTGTAAGTGGTGTTGCTGGATTCAGCGCCAGACCGGCTTTCATACCTAATTGCTTAATTTTTGCAAGTGTTCCCTGAATATTATCTGTTGCCTCTGCATGAATGGACAGCATATCGACTCCGCAGTCGGCGAATAAGTCAATATAACGCTCTGGATTTTGAATCATTAGGTGTGCATCAAGTGGTTTGTTTGTCAGTGAACGAATGGTTTTAATTAAATCAGGCCCAATGGTAAAGTTGGAGACAAATTGGCCGTCCATGACATCCAGATGATAAAAATCAACACCTGCTTCATCCAATTGACTGATGTCATCGGCTAGGTGAGCCAGATCGGCACACATTAATGATGGACCTATTTTATTCATGATGATTCCCCCTCAATTGAGTTGATGATTCTCTGATCACGAGATCAGGCTGTAGCCGAATTTTTTTCGGTTTGGCATTTGGCTGCTGCATCAGACTAATAATTTCTGTAATTGCGAGATTTCCCATTTCTTTCATATGTTGACTGATTGTTGACAGAGACGGCGTTACGTAGCGAGAAAAAAGGATATTATCATAACCGACAATTTTCACTTGATCGGGAATTTTGAATCCAGCTTCCAAGCATGCACGCATCGCACCGAGTGCTAAAGCATCATCGGAGCAAAAAATTCCGTCAAATAAAAAACCGCTCTGGATCAATGATTGAATCGATTGGTATCCGCTGAAGAGATCAAAATGTGCATAGACGACTTTCTGCGGGAGATCCGGATTAAAAGCATTTAAGGCCTCCTGATAACCGCTTAATCTGTCTATTGAACTCATCTGACCTTTCGGCCCAGACAGATGGATGATCTTTCGGCATCCCTGATCCAGCAGATGGCTAACCGCTTTTTTTGCACCTGATTGGTGATCAACAGAAATGGCGGAATAGGGATGGCTGAATTGTGCACGATCAATCGTCAGAGTGAGTATTCCCTGAGACTCTAGCCTATCAAGATCTTCACTTTCTACATAGAGTGAATTGATAATTGCAGCACAAGCATAATGGCTGAGTATCGAATCTAAATAATATTTAACCTTATGACGGTCATCATCTGTATTGCATAGAAAAATATGAAAGCCTTTCTGATTGGCTGCCGCTTCAATTTCGCGAACTAATTCCGGGAAAAAGGGATTATTAAGAGTAGGAATCAGAAGCGCAATCAAATTGGAACGTCTTTTGGATAGACTTTTTGCAATTGAATTTGGTCTGTAATGTAATTTTTGTATGACCTGCTGTACGCGAGCAATGGTTTCGGGACTGGCTTCACCTTTGTTATTAATGATCCTTGAGACAGTGGCGACTGAGACCCCTGCTGCTTTTGCGACGTCACGGATCGTTGCCATCAGCACAAACTCCTTTACGTAACCGGTTACGAAATTAACTTACACCTAAGATATATTTTTGTCAAACGCTTTCTGAATGCGCTTGCAAAAATATTGAGGATGGATTATATTATGTGTGATCCTTTTCTGAACATTACGTAACCGGTTACGAGGTTTTAGTAATGATTAGGAGGATTCGCTATGGTTGTAGAAAAAATTAACCAGGGGTTCCAATTTTTTATCAACTTAGGAGCCCCTGCGATGATGTTCATTATTATCACGCTACTTTCACTGATTGTTGGGGTCTCCATTTCAAAGGCGCTTGAAGGCGGCATCCGAATGGCGGTCGCTTTAACAGGGATGAGTGCGGTTATTTCTCTGCTGACCAGCGCTTTTGGTCCGGCACTGCGCAGCTTTGTTGAAGAAACTGGGGCTACGCTTGAGATAACTGATCTTGGTTGGGCTCCTTTAGCGGTTATTACTTGGGGTTCAATGTATACGCTTTATTTTGCGTTTGTTTGTTTTTTGCTTAACTTTATTCTGTTGATATTTTCTGTAACAAAGACCTTGAACGTTGATTTGTTCAACATCTGGAATATTTCAATTATTGGATTACTCATTCTTCATTATTCAGGAGGCAATATTATCCTGACAACGGTTTTTGTAGCAGGTGTTTACACTTTGGCTCTGATTAACGCTGATGTCATGAAGCCGACGATCAACGAGCTATTAAACTATGAGAAAACCAATATCACAACAACTGCGCATCCTGAACTACTCATTGCTCCGGTTGTGATGATTTTCAACAAGCTTATTGATCGGTTTCTACCGTTCATCGATAAATTTGATTTTAATGCTGAGACCTTGAACCGAAAAATTGGTTTTTGGGGCAGTAAATTTGCGATTGGGGCCTACCTTGGTGTTTTCATTGGTCTGCTTGCTCGTCAGTCGCCTAGTGAGATTTTTCGGCTGGCGTTTATCGCTGGTGTTTCTCTAGAACTATTTGCATATGTTGGTGGTTGGTTCGGTCCCGCTATTGATCCGCTTTCACAAGGAATTACTACGTTTATGAGTAAACGGTTGCGAGGGAGAAAACTCTTCATTGGAATTGACTGGCCAATTTTAGCTCCGCGTGCTGAACTTTGGGCTGTCGCTAATATTCTGGCGCCAATTCTTCTAATTGTCGCTTTGATTCTGCCTGGCAACCATGTCCTACCGCTCGGCGGTATCTTGATGACTGTCCTGGCTCCAGCTCTACTTATCATCACTAAAGGGCGCGTGGTGCGCATGACCATCATTGGCACCGTGATGATTCCGCTGTTCCTATGGGCTGCCACAATGATTGCTGAATTCCTGACTTCAACATCAAAAGCAATGGGCAATTTTCCAACGGGTCTTGCTAAAGGCTCACTTTTTTCTTCTGTCGACTCAGATCCGCTTGAGAAAATGCTGACGGTTCTTGTTGGAAAGGCTGCTGCAACGCTCGATCCGAAGCTGGTTCTGTTTGCTCTTCTTGCGATAGTCGGCTATATTCTAATGTTTATTTGGTATTTTAAACAGATGAAGAAAGAGAGTTTGAAAGTGAACCATTCAGAAGAACGGTCTGCAGAAGAAAATACAGTAACTCAGTAAAAGTGCAGGGAGAGTTGGTTAGAGCTAACCAGCTGTCAGACAATAAAAGGGGAATTAATGTACAGAGATATAATGTTTAATCTAGAGGAATTTGACGGTAAAGTTTTTATAGATCATTGATTTGAACAGTTGAAAATAATTCAATTGATAAAATTCCGGTTCCGTTTATTGATAGGAGCCGTTTTTTTTATGATTGCATGCATTTGAGGAACATCTTCATCTTATTATAGAAAACAGCAGCAGCTCTAGAGAAAATAACCTAACACTTAATGAATCTTTGATTTGGTTATTTTACGCAATCCTTTGTATGTTTTTCTTTTCAAGAATATGCGCTCCTTGTATGATTTTTTTCGTACCTTTCGTTATTTTAAAACATTAGCAAGTCCTGCTGTGTTGATTAACAGGATCGGTTGTTTATTAAGTAAAATCAATGTGGAGTGTCTAGAGTCCTATAAAGGCGTGGAATGAAAGAAAAGTATAACTAGACTATCTAACCCAGCTCAGCTTGTTTTCATGGTTCGAAGCCATTGAATGAAAAAGCCGCCGGCATCGATTGAACGATATTGGCGACAGGTAACAAAGTGCTGTATTTTTATTTTAATAGGTTGCCGGATAGAACAGTAACGGCTTGTCCGCCAATTTCGCAGCGATCTTTATTGAGGCGAACGGACAATTGGCCTTGTCTGCTTGACAATTGTATGGCCTTGAAACTTGTTTTACCCATTTTATCAGCCCAATAGGGAGCAAGCTGGCAATGCGCTGAACCTGTAACTGGGTCTTCATAAACGCCCAATTTAGGATAGAAGCATCGTGAAACAAAGTCATAATTTGGCGAGAAACTTTTGCTGGTAATGATTAGTCCACGTCTATCTAAATGAGAAATCATTGTCTGATCGGGCTGTGCTTTTACGACACTTTTCTGGCTATCTGTTTCCACGATGTAATCCAATCGAGATTTAGATACAGACAAAACAGGGACATCTAAACTTGCTGCTATTTCTTTTGGAAGATCTGTGATTTCTGAGGGGAATTCTGCTGGAAAATCAAGATAAATGATCGCGCCTTCTTTGCGGGCAAATAGGTCACCGCTTTTACTTGTAAAATGGATTTGAGCTTTATCGGCTGCAGCCAATTCCCATAAAATGTGCGCTGATGCGAGTGTGGCATGGCCACAAAGATCGACCTCAGCCTTTGGCGTGAACCATCGTATTGAAAAACAGCAGTCACCAATTTGATCCAGAAAGGCAGTCTCGCTGAGCTTAACCTCCGATGCAATCTGCTGCATTTCAGTATCCGACAGCCCGCCACTCTCCACATAGATACCAGCAGGATTCCCGTAAAAAGGTTTATTGGTAAATGCGTCTGCAATGTAAAAGTTATCCATAATGGATCACGTCCTTTTTCAATGAGTAGGTTTTATGATTGTGTCTAAGTTAGTGGGTGAGTTTATTTGTACGATCCGCAAACATGACTATTACTTAAAGTACTTCTCGATATCCACTCTATTTTTTAGAATGATGAAATGAGCTGGATTGCGGCCGAGCATGTTTACTAGTTTTGGCTTGCTTTCTTTTTCAAACGTGCGATTCCATTCAAACATTTTCTTGAAGATTTTTAACGAAGCGGTGTAGTTCGCCGCTTCTATGCCTAATTTTTGTCGGATAAAGCGTTTCGTAATCCGATAGATTCTCACGAAGTAGGGGGGATCTAAAAAAATGATTAAGTCAGCAGCTTCAAAACTTTTGTTCACCCAGTGCTGAGCGTGAGCGCCTTCGATGATCCATCGCTTGGACCGAACGATCTGTTCTAAATAGTGATCGCGCTCCTCAGTGCTTCTTCGAAGATCGCCGGACGGCGTGCGTTTCCAAACAACGTTATCCAATTCATAATAGGGAAGCTCATCGTTTGACAAGCTCCGAGCTAAGGTTGTTTTCCCACTGCCCACGGAACCAATAATATGGATGCGATTGGGAAGCGGCTTTTTCAATGCGCCCGTCACGTCAATCTCCGCTTAAAGACCTTTTGCCATTTTATATTTTCGTAACCGAGCTGCAAGTAAAATTGATGTGCTTGTTCTCTGGTTCCTCCTGAACGGACGCGCAGTTCGGAATAGCTGTGCTGAACGGCCCAGTGCTCGCATGCTTCGAGCAATTGTCTGCCAATTCCTTGTCTGCGATGCGCATGGTCAACGACGATGCCGCCGAGCTCGCATAAACCCCTTCAAGAAAATGTTTACCGAAGATGTGCGCCCATCCGCAGACGCATCCTGATTGAGCTTCATAGACAAAAAAGCCGTTGTCTGGATTGTTCAGGATGTAGTGAAGCCGCTGTTTAATAGCGGCCTCCTTTTCTTCATAGCCAAGTTGTGTACATAGATCCTTGAGCGCCAGTATATCGGATGGGATTGCTGAGCGAATCATTTTGATCATCACCTCAGAGCATTTTTTAGTTATTTTTTTCATTAATGGTTAAATTTCTATATATGAGATCTTCGCGTTGGTCAAACCCAATCGATTGCCAAAATTTATTTCCTGCTTGATTTGTGGAGAAAACAACAAGGGCAACTTTATTAATTCCCTCTTTTTTCAAAGCATCGATGCTTACGCTCACCAGTTGCTTGCCGATTCCTTGGCGGCGATAGCTGCGGTCGACTGCTGTGTGATAGATGCAGCCTCTGCGGCCGTCGTGTCCGCACAGGATGACGCCGACAATTTTTTGATGCGCGACCGCGATAAAATTTGTATTCGGGTTTCTCTTTAAGAACTTTTCGATGCCTTGGACCGAATCATCGAGGCTGCGCAAACCCATGCCGTCGCTGCGTGTCCAGAGTTGATAGATTTCCGTGTAATCCTCTTTTCTCATTCTGCGAATTTTCATCACGCATGCTCCTCAATCGTTCGTCGTCAAATCATAATCTAAATAATTGTCTTTCGGTTTGAATCCGTAACTTTTATAGAGGTATTTGCCCATTGCCGATGCGGTGATCGTTACTTTTCCACAATGGCGCTGCTTGGCCTCCTTGACGACGGCGTCGAGCAACTTCATCGCGATCCCCTTTCTTCGGTACGGCGTGAGCGTGTGCATGCAGGATAGTGTGCCGACAAATCTCGTTGGATTGCTGTAGTAGGGCGGGCGGCGGCTGAAGGACATGCCGCTTGTCGCCACAATTTTTCCATCATCCAATGCGATCCAGGAGACAAAACTACCATTCTCAAGTGCGTGACGGAAGTAGTCACTGAGCGGCTCGGTGAGATCAGTTGTCGGCAGCGCACCTTCTTCGAGCAGCTGCAATTTTCTCATTTCCACAAATTCAGCAATATCTTCGCTTCTAAGCTTGCGAAATACGAGAGCGTTCATGGTTGGTTATCCCTAACCTTCATTATGTTTTTTAAATCTTATAATAACGCCTACTGATGAAAAAGCAATGACGAAAAGGAAAGTAGCGCATGGTGGAGTATCGTCTTTGTAAATGTATTGATCCCATCCTTTGCAAAAGATTAAATTTTCATTAAAACGTCCTAAACAGTTGATAAATAGAATAATAGGTGAAGAGGTTGGGATGTCTATACCTCTTATTAACAGGTGGACAAAGGGTGTGAGAATACCTAATATCACAAATTGCTTCGATGAATCTTGAACTGAGAAGGTGTTCCGTTGTTAGAAAAAATAGTTAAGGAAGCAGAACAAATCGCAATTGATGCCGGGCAATGGCTAGTAAACAACCGCTATCGAATGGAAGCCGTGCATTACAAGCGAAATCACTTGGATGTCGTGACGAATATTGACCAACAAAATGAGGCGAGAATTACTGAACGCATCAAAGCAGCTTTTCCCGATCATCAAATCATTTCAGAGGAAAGTCAATTTGGCCATACCAATTATTCAAGTCTTGATGAGGATTACTATTGCTGGATTGTTGATCCACTCGATGGCACGGTGAACTATGTCCATGATTTTACTTATTATTGTGTTTCAATCGGTGTTGCCAAAAAAGGCAAGCTGGTGGCCGGCGTTGTGTATGATCCGAATCGCAAAGAATTATTTTCTGCCGTTCAGGGCAAAGGCGCCTATTTGAATGGGAAACGCATCCGTGTGTCTGAGCGGTCAATCAAACAGAGTGTCGGTCATACCGGCTATACGGCGGCTGACTGGTCAACCGACAGCCCGCTTCGCTTCGAGTTCTCAAAATGTTATGCCCGGTTAAGGAATATTAAAATTGCCGGGTCGGCAGGGTTGGATCTTGCCTATACGGCTTGCGGACGAATTGATGCCTTTTGGCAGAGAAGCCTGTCTCCGTGGGATATCGCAGCAGGGATCCTTCTGGTATCAGAGGCGGGCGGCCGGATTACGGATTTTTCTGGACAAGCATTTGACTTGCAACAAGGAAATATCGTTGCCACGAATCAAGTGATTCACGAAAAAATAACTGAACTGTTAATGGGAGGGACGCGTGATGCGTGAACTTTTTCATGATCAAAATTTTCCATTAGTCGGTGCTCATCGCGGTGCTTCAGCGTATTTTCCTGAAAACACGTTGCTTTCTTTTATGAAGGCAAAGGAAATGGGGGCAGATTACATTGAACTTGATGTTCATCTGTCAAAGGATGAAGTACCGGTCATTATGCATGACGCCCATCTGGATCGAACAACGAACGGTAAAGGGAAATTACGTGATTTTACATTGGCTGAACTCAAACAATTGGATGCCGGATGTAAATTTGGCAAGCCGTTTCCAAAACAAGAAATTCCAACTTTGCAAGAGGCTTTGAATTGGGCAAAGGGCAGCATCGGTGTAAGCATTGAGCTGAAACAGGATATTGAAAAATATCCTAATTTGGAGGAACGGGTACTGGAGGTCATCGATAAGACCGATACCTTAAATCAGATTCAAGTCATGTCGTTTAATCATCGATCAGTCAGAAGAATAAAAGAATTGGAGCCGAAAATTTTTGCAGGAATCATCCTATTTTCGGAACTGTGTGATCCACTGACAGTGGTCAGACAGTCTAAGGCAGACTTTTTCAATGCACCTTGGCTCTTCCAATATAGAGAAGCGATTGACGCCTTGCACCAAGAAGGGTATCTCGTATGCGGTGGAATGAATGATGATCCGGAAAAATGGGTCTCTATGCAGGCTTTGGGTATCGATATGGCAGAAACGAACAAGCCGGATGTCATGATCAAACATACACAGAAGGGAAAAAGAACGAGCACTTTACTCAAAAATTTTTATGCGAAAGCAGCACTTTAAAGGGAAAGAGTGGGTGATTAATGAAGTACTTAAATCCTAATCGACTCTACCATGCGCTCGGAAGAAGAAAATTTTTGGAATTTACACTTTTTACGGTATTTCTATTATTCTTCTACAGTCCATTAATGAATACCGTTATGTTGGCATTTGCCAATGTTTACCGCGTACCGGCGGTCATTCCGCAGCAGTTCGGCTTTCAGTGGTGGTCGTTTATTCTCTCCAAGGAATCTTTGATGTCGTCAATTTTCAACTCGTTCGTCATTGCGATTGTGGCTACAGCGGTGTCACTCATTATTTGTGTGCCGGCAGCCTACGCTTTATCCCGGTATCAATTTAGAGGCAGAAGGGTGCTCATGTTTTCTTATCTGCTCACCAATGCTTTTCCAAAAATGGGCTTATACGTTTCCATGGGAATTCTTTTTTACAAATTTAATCTTATGGGGACTTTCGCTGGTGTCATTATTGTCCACATCATCAACACATTAATGTTCATGGTGTGGCTGCCGATGGGGGCGCTGAGAAATATTCATCGTCAGCAGGAAGAGGCGGCAAGAGATGTGGGGGCGACGCCACTTCAAGTATTCAGAAAAGTGACCTTACCGATGGCCATGCCGGGAATTGCCGTGGCATCAATCTTTACATTTTTAGGATCGTTGGAAGAATCCGAAGGAACGATGCTGGTCGGATTTCCTCAAATTAATACCATGGCAACGGAAATGTATGGCGTGATCAGTGACTATCCGGCAACAGCAGGCGCAGTTTTTGCATTGATTCTGATTGTTCCGTCACTCTTGATCCTGTTCCTTTTTCGAAAATACATTAAACCCGATTCCGTTTTTGGAGGCGTGAAAATCAAGTAAACAAGGTGTAGAGGAGGCATGATGGCTATGAGATCGCCTAAGGTTCAACTCAAGAGAGTGACCAAGAAATATGCCAATGGTGACGGAGTCGAAAACATTAATCTGGAAATCTACGAGGGTGAAATACTTACGCTGCTTGGTCCCTCAGGATGTGGGAAAACAACACTATTAAGAATTCTCGGCGGCTTTAATGCTATCGACGACGGCGAGGTGCTGATTAACGGAAACAACGTCGTTCAATTGGCTCCGGAAAAAAGGCCAACGGCAATGGTCTTTCAAAGCTACAATCTGTGGCCGCATATGACTGTATTTGAAAATCTTGCCTTTGGTATGAAGCTGAGAAAAATGCCGCGGACGCAAATTAAAGAGGCGATTAAATCAATGCTTGATTTGCTGAAGATGAACGGAACCGAGAAAAAGTATCCGAATCAACTATCCGGCGGACAGCAGCAAAGAATTGCGATTGCCCGTTCACTCTTGTTGAAACCTTCCGTTTTATTGCTGGATGAGCCATTTTCAGCACTTGACGCAAAAATACGTATGCAGATGAGAGAAGAGTTGAAAAAAATTCAAGCGCAGCTCAATATTACGGTCATGTTCGTGACCCATGATCAGGAAGAAGCAATGGCACTGTCACATCGAATTGTTGTGATGGATAAAGGAAAGATTGCTCAGGTAGGCACACCAACCGAGATTTATGATCAACCCGTTTCAAAGTACGTTGCTTCCTTTATTGGTGAAATGAATTTTATCAAGGAAGCAGATGGAGAATTGGCTGTACGTCCTGAGAACGTGCGCATCTGCAGCGGGAATAGCGGCAACTACAAAGGAACAATCACTAGCATCATGATCCTCGGACATTTTGCAAGTGTTCATATTAATTATGAGGGGCAGGATGTCAAAGCCTTTGTCGCGCGATCAGCATCATTTGAGTTATGTGAAACCATGCCGGTGTCTTTTGAGCTCATTAAATATCAACGTTACAAAAAAGGAGCATAATCATGAAAAACAGTGTAAAAATACTCTGCGTTCTTTTGGTTGTCAGTGCTTTACTTATGGGATGTGCATCAAATGGTGCGGAAGATGGAAAAAAGACGGTCACCATTTGGTCTTATGGTTCGGATAACGTGAAAACAACCTTCGAAAAATTGGCCAATGCATTCAATAAGAGCGAACACGGGAAAAAATATCAGATGAAAGTTGAGTTTATTTCATCAGGCAGCAACGCACAGAGCTTGCTGGATCGTACGATTGCAGCTAAAAAAGCTGGTAAAAAGAATACGGACTATGACCTTATCGAAGTTTCGGATGCAGAATTGGCTGCTTATCAATCCGAGGGCGGTGACGACTTTTTTCAAAAACTGGATACGAGCAAAATGCCAAATGCAAAAAATGTGAAAGCCAAACTATCGACCGGTCAAGACATTCTGATGCCTTACCGAGGCACAACGGTTGTGCTTGCTTATGATTCAGCCAAGGTATCGAATCCTCCGAAAACAGCTGATGAACTTTATCAATGGATTAAAGATCATAAAGGTAAGTTTGCCTATAATTCGCCAAGTACTGGCGGTGCAGGCGGCTCTTTTGTGACGACGTCTGTCTACAACCAGTTGCCTGAAGAAGCGCTTGTGTCTTCAGATGAAAAATGGTCAAAAGAATGGACGCCAGGATTTAAGTTACTCAAAGCATTGCACCCTTATTTCTACCAATCCGGCGGCAAGACGGTATACCCGAATAAGAACCAAGGAACGCTAGATCTTCTCGCAAATCAGCAAATTGAAATGACACCGGCATGGGTTGATCAAGTGGTTAATGAGATTAACAGCGGAATTCTGCCAAAATCAATTAAAATGGTACAAATGGATCCTGCATTTACCGGTAATCTCGCATCACTTGCGATACCGAAAATTGGCGGGAATAAAGATGGAGCTTACGCTGTGATGGACTTTATGATTTCAAAAGAAGCACAAACGATCCTGCTTGATGAAATGGGCGCTTTTCCGGTCATTGATTCTTCAGACATTAAATCCGATAACACAAAGATGATCTCCAAATTCGATGTGAGCACGTTCAGAACATCAAGTATTGGTGTTTTGGGACAGGAACTGTTGAAAAAGTGGGACGAAGAAATTGCAACGCTAAAATAATCAAGGTGAAAGGATGAGACAATGTCAACGGACATACAAAAAAAGGCAATACCTTATCTGCTTATTCTGCCGTCTTTTGCGCTGATTGCCTTATTTGTTGTCTACCCAATTCTTAATTCGGTCATCAGAAGCTTTCGGCATCCGGATACGGGTACGTTTACTTTGGCTAACTATCTGTACTTCTTTACCGATCCCATCCAGTTATCGAATATCGGCTATACCGTATTTGTAACGGTTACAACGGTGCTATTAACCCTGCTCTTTGCCTATCCATTTTCAATCTATCTGCGTTTCAGCAATTCGCGCTTGAGTCGGTGGATTTACGGGTTGAATCTTCTGCCGCGCTTTGTCCCGGGATTGGTAGCTGTTTACGCAGTCATGCTGGTCATTAACGATGCGGGTGTGATTAATCGAATCGGCAGAATTTTTGGATTAAATATCCAAATGGGACTCTTGCACAACGCTAAGAGTATCATTATCATGAATCTATGGTTTAATATCCCGTTTGCAACGTTGATCATTACAGCCGCTTTATTCGGATTAAAAGCGTCTGTAATCGAGAGTGCACGAGATATCGGCGCGAGTAAGTTGACGATCTTTACAAAAATCATTCTGCCGTTGTCTTATAAGGATGCTTTAATTGCTGTAACTTTTGTGTTTATGAGTAATATCGGTTCGTTTACGACACCTTATTTGGTGGGCGGCAATGCACCGAAAATGCTTGGGATTGCATTGTTCGACCAGTTTAATAGTTACATGGCGTATGAACGCGCCGCGGCACTGTCGTTTATTATGTTTCTGATTTGTTCGATCTCCTCTTTCATCTATATTTATGTCAATCTGAAAGAGAGTAAGTGGGAACAAAGATAGATTGCGAAAGCTAAGCGATCATTTCTATGATCACGGTTTGTGTGGAGTGTGCAGAAAATGACGAGTTACATGGCTGTGAAAGAAAAGCTGGAAGCGATGATCAACGAAGGAGAACTTAAAGTAGGAGAAAAACTCGCTTCTGAACATCAGATGGCAAAATTCTTTGGTGTCAGCAGGGACACGTTCCGTTCGGCAATTAAGCTACTTGAAAAGGAAAGAAAGATATTAGTGAAACACGGTGTCGGTACATTCGTTGTGCAGCCACCTCCTAGTATCTCAAACAATTTGGAAGATTTGCGAAGCATTGGCGAATTAATTAAATCATCCGGTTTAAAGGAAGGCGAGCGACAGGAACGCATCACTTTGGAGAAATGTCCGAAGCAATTCGCCTCTTTACTCAGAATCCAAGCGGGCGAACCGGTTTATTTTTTGAAGCGCGCCAGAACGGCGGATAACGAACCGGTAGTGTTTTCCGTTAATTTAATCCCTAAGGCAGTTGTCGGTGATGTTTTTGAGCGCAAGCCCTTTTCAGGTTCTCTGCTTAGCTACTTGCAGGTGGAATGCGGTCTTTCGATTTTAGATGCAGATACGGAAATTGTTGTCCCCCCATTGTCCGACAAGTACGTAAAAAGGTTGATGTGCAAACCGGAAACAATGGTTCTGCTACTTAAAAGTATTCATCTTGATGAAAAGAATCAAGTGGTGATGTATTCTTTAGACTATTTGAGAAATGATGTTTTCAGCTTTTGGATCAGAAGAGCGCGCAAGTGAATGTAATTAAATCCCCCTTTTATAGAAGTGTGGAGGGTGTCTCAAAGTCAATGGCTGTGAGGCATCCTTTTTTTGCAGGATAAGAAGAAAGTAAAGGCTTGGCAAAACGCAAGGTTGTGAACCAAGCGCGTAGGTGTCCGCTTGTATAGCAGATACTTATTCGAATTATCGAAAAACGGTTGAACCGCTTTTCGATAAGGTGTAAAATATACGTCACTAAACACAAAAAAAGGATCTATCAGAAGGCACAAGGAGAGGATTGAAGTGAGCGAAACAGTCAGACGAGTGGGAGTTGTTGGCATCGGCAATGTTGGAAAGGCGGCAGCATCTGCAGTGCTTCATGAAAATATTGCGGATGAATTGTACATTTCCGATATTGATTCCGAACGTGCGAAAGGCGAGGCTTGGGACTTTGCGGACAGTATTGAGCTGACCCCATCGCGGACGCGTGTGCTTGAGGTGCCGCTGGAAGGGCTTGCGGTGTGTGATGTCATTCTGGTTGCGGTAACGGAACGGTCGCAGATTCCAACCCAATCACGCTTGGAATTGTTGAAGGGGACGGCGGCGATTACCTATGATATCGTCCCAAAACTGCGCAAAGCAGGGTTCAAGGGTACGTATGTGATTGCGACCAACCCTTGCGATATTATTACTTATCTGTTTTACAAACTGTCCGGGCTGCCGAAAAATCATGTGATTGGAACGGGAACGGCGCTGGACAGCATGCGCTTACGCCGTCAGCTTTCACAAGTGATCGGTGATGTTGATCCGCGCAGTATCAACGCCTTCATGATTGGCGAACATGGTGACTCGCAGATCGCGGCATGGTCGCAAGCCACGGTTGGTGGACAGCCGCTTGATCAGTTTGAAGAAGACAACGTCGACGAATTTGGCCCGATTGACCGTGACCAGGTGGAAGACGCAGCTCGTCATTTTGGTTGGGAGATCCATACACGCAAAGGCAATACCCAATTCGGTATCGGCAATGCGCTCGCGTTCTTTGCCAAGTCCATTTTGAACGATGCCCGTGTCGTGACGGCCGCTTCAGTCATTCAGAATGGCGAATACGGTCAAAACGATCTAGCCATTGGTGTTCCGATCATTCTCGGCCGCAACGGGGTCGAACGGATCATCAAGTTCCGCCTCAGCGAAAAAGAACAAGAAGGATTCAACGGGTCGGCTGAACTGATCAAAGGCTACATTAAGCAAACGCTTGAAGAACACGAAGAAACTACCGCAAACTGATCGATACAGAAAGCCTCCGTCTGAGATCCGCGTGTCTCCGCCGGGAGGCTTTTTTATTTAGCTGAACGCGCTAACTGGTTGATAAAACTTGTAAAGTGGTTGATAAAAATCGTAAACTGGTTGATAAAACTTGCAAAGTGGTCGATAAAAATCACAAACTGGTCGATAAAAACACAAAACCGGTTGATAAAACCCGAAAAGTGGTCGATAAAATTAGCAAACGGATCGATATGCCGTTACGCTGAATAGTCGCAAATGAAAACTCGCCGCCAGCATGAAGCAGACGGTGAGTTTTTACGTCCGTATCATAGCTTAACCCGATCAAAAAACTGATCATAACGGTCGAGGTAGAAGTCCGCGCCCGGTGCATCATTTTGAAACAGACATGTTTTCTTGCCTAATTTTTTCGCCGGGATGATGTCAAGTGTCCGGTCGCCAACCGCCAAATCAAAGCCATGGTGCTCATCCAGATAAATATAGGATGCTGGATCCGGTTTACGCGGGAATCCGTCGTCTCGGGTTACGTATGCGCTGAAATACTTGTCCAGCCCATGATGCTTTAAAATTTGCATCAACGAAGCCCGGCTTTTATGCGTCATGATCACGTTTTGATCGGCGGATGCCAGGACCTGTTCAACAAATGGAAACGGCTCGAACGCATCCGAGGAGCAAGAGAGAACCAGCTGATGGTAGCGATGAGCCTGTTCCTGATTCACTTGAAAAGCTGCAAGCGCAGTGCTTTCCGAAATCTTTAACTGACGAAATATATCCTTTTCTTTTACTGATGGGGGGAGTACTTGTTTGAGTAGTCTCGTGTACACCGGATAGGTATCAAAAATTGTTCCATCGAAATCCCAGAGTATCTTCATCGTTTGCCACGTCCTTCAGCTAGCGTTCCCTTTTACTGTAAATGAGCCATAATGAAAACACAATAAGTCGCCCAGGAAAATTTTCACACGGTGAAGAATGAAATCATTTTGATGATCTGGCTTTATCACCAAGCTTAATTGATGTAAGATGATAAAAGGAATCTTATCTGCAAGTTTAAAAGATCGAATCGCAGGATTGACCAAATAGAAAAAAAGTTGCCGGCTCAACGGTTGCATACCTGTCGATCGGCATCGGACATAATGTCTGCAGCAAAGTGATGAAGTGACAGATTTAACCGACGAGAAAGGAATGGACAAGGTTGCAAATTGATAAATTAAGAGGAAAAGCCCTTGATCAGCTCTTCGATGCCATCCTTACCTTGAAAGACCGTGAGGAGTGCTATCGTTTTTTCGATGACTTATGCACGATGGGCGAAATTCAATCGCTCTCGCAGCGTCTAGAGGTGGCAAGAATGCTGATGGTCGGTCAAACCTATCATCAAATCGAGGAAGAAACCGGTGCTAGCACAGCGACGATTTCTCGAGTGAAACGGTGCATCAACTTCGGTACAGAAGGGTACAAAATGATCCTTGATCGTTTATCGGAAAACAACTAAGCACTTTTGCTTTTATTTGAAAAAAGGCATGGACGGCGATGTTCTGGGGGACTTTAGGCAATCAGAATGCGCCGGTTTTGCTTTTTCAGCCCTTTTTTTCTTTGGACAGTGAGCGCATTTTATTTTTAGGAAGTGAGCTAAATGGAACGACTTTCACAGGAACTACTGGAAGGCTTGAATCCGGAACAATTAAAAGCGGTGAAGCACCATGAGGGGCCTCTGCTGATTATGGCGGGCGCCGGAAGCGGCAAGACACGTGTATTGACGCATCGTATGGCTTATTTAATGATCGAGCGCGACGTAGCACCCTGGAATGTTTTGGCGATTACGTTTACCAATAAAGCGGCGAAGGAAATGAAGGAACGGCTCGCAAAACTTGCCGGACCGCTTGTGGAAGATACATGGGTATCCACGTTTCACTCGATGTGTGTGCGCATTCTTCGTCGAGACATCGACCGCATGGGGATCAGCCGCAATTTTACAATCTTAGACAGTACCGATCAGCAGTCGGTAGTCAAGCAAATCCTCAAAGAACGGAATTTTGATCCGAAAAAATTTACACCGCGCAGTATCCTCGGCAGTATCAGTGCGGCCAAAAATGAACTGAAAACGGCAGCGGATTTCGCAAAAACTGTCTATGGACCGCACCAGGAAGTCGTTCGCGACGTCTATCAGGATTATGAGAAACGGTTGCTGCAAAATCAATCGCTTGATTTTGACGACTTGATCATGACGACCGTGCATCTGTTCCAGCGGGTACCCGAAGTGCTCGAATACTATCAGAAAAAGTTCCAATATATTCACGTTGATGAATATCAGGATACCAACCGTGCGCAGTATCTGCTCGTGCGTATGCTTGCCGACCGCTTTAAAAACCTCTGCGTCGTTGGTGACTCCGACCAGTCGATCTATGGATGGCGCGGTGCGGATATTCACAACATCCTTTCTTTCGAGCAAGATTATCCGAACGCTCAAGTGATCATGCTGGAACAGAACTATCGTTCAACGAAAAAGATTCTTGATGCAGCCAATCATGTGATTGAGAACAACCATGACCGCAAGCCGAAGAATCTTTGGACCGAAAATGACGATGGTCAGCAAATCAATTATTACCGGGCACCGACGGAACGGGAAGAAGGTTACTATATTGCCGGCAAGATGCGTGAATTGTTTCAGGATGGATTCACCTATTCCGATCTGGCGATATTGTACCGAACCAATGCTCAGTCGCGTGTGATTGAAGAGACGCTTGTCAAATCAAATATTCCGTATCGAATGGTTGGAAGTATCAAATTCTACGAGCGCAAGGAAATTAAAGACATGCTCGCCTATCTGCGTTTGATTGCCAATCCAAATGATGAAATCAGTTTGGCGCGCGTGATCAATGAACCGAAACGCGGCATTGGTGCCTCTTCAATGGATAAGTTGGCCGACTACGCAATCGCAAACGATCTGACGCTGATGCAGGCGATCGGTGAGGTTGATCAGACGAGCATTGCTGCGCGCACAGCCAAGAAGATGAAAGAATTCGCCGATATGATGCTCAATTGGTCGAAGATGCAGGAATTTCTTTCCGTTACCGAATTGGTTGATGAAGTCTTAGACAAGTCCGGATACCGTGATGCGCTGAAAGCTGAACGAACCATTGAAGCGCAGAGCCGTCTGGAGAACTTGGACGAATTACTGTCGGTGACCAAGGAATTCGAGAGTAATCATGACGATAAATCGTTGATCAATTTCCTGACCGAACTGGCGCTTGACGCCGATATTGAGGAACAGGAGGATCAGGCACCACAGGACGCCGTCACGTTGATGACGCTGCACTCTGCAAAAGGACTCGAATTCCCGGTTGTTTTCCTTGCCGGTATGGAAGAAGGTATTTTCCCGCATCTGCGTGCGCTCGATGATGAGGAAGAAATGGAAGAGGAGCGCCGGCTCGCTTATGTCGGCATCACTCGAGCCAAGCAGCAGCTGTTCCTCACCAATGCCCAGGTGCGCATGCTTTACGGAAAAACGATTGCGAATCCTGCTTCGCGCTTTATTAAAGAAATTCCAGCAGAACTTATTGAACAAGCGGAGTCGGAAGAGGAGCACATTTCCGGCGGGTTCGCATCGAAAGCCGCATCACCGTTCGGCGGCGGGCGTCGCTTCGCTGCTCCGACAGCCAAACCACGGCCGATCCTGCAGAAAAAAGCGCAGACGCAAGAATGGAGCGCCGGTGACAAGGTGTCGCATAATAAATGGGGGCAGGGAACAATTGTCGCGACACGCGGCAGCGGCGACAGTGTTGAGCTGGACATTGTTTTTCCGAGTCCGGTCGGCTTGAAGCGCTTGCTCGGCGCATTTGCTCCGATTGAGAAAGTTGAATGAGGCAATACTGGTGAAGGCGCACGTTTTTTACGGCGGCAACACGTGCGTCTGCCTTGCGGAGCATTCGGTCGTTGCCGCGTATAAATTGGCCGGAATCACGTACAATCCGCTCTTAGCGTCACCGAACCAAGCTGCAAGCACGAACAACGGATGCGTTGCCCCCTTTATTCTCGGTACGATACGCGTGCAGCGTTTACCTTGCAGCATTTGAACCATTGGTGTAAAGGAGAAACTTATTATGGAAGAATCATTGCCGCAGCATGTCCTTGACCTGCATCGACAATTAAATCAATACAGTTATGAGTACTACGTCGAAGATAATCCGAGCGTGCCGGACAGTGAGTATGATCGGCTGATGAATGAGCTGATTGCGCTGGAAAAAGAGCACCCGGAATGGATCACGCCGGATTCACCAACGCAACGCGTCGGCGGTGAGCCACTTAAGGCGTTTAGAAAAGTGACCCATGATGTTCCAATGCTCAGTCTCGGCGATGTATTTAGCGAAGAGGAGCTGCTCGATTTTGATCGCCGCGTACGTCAAGCCGTTGGTGATGATGTCGCGTACGTCTGTGAATTGAAAATTGACGGGCTCGCGATTTCGCTGACTTATGAAAAAGGCGTTTTTGTCCTTGGTGCAACGCGCGGGAACGGAACGATCGGCGAGGATATTACGAATAACTTAAAAACCGTGCGTTCGCTTCCGCTCGTTCTGCCTGAGCCGATTGATCTTGAAGTGCGCGGAGAAGCATATATGCCGAAACGCTCGTTTGAACGGTTGAATGAGGAGCGCAGCCGGAATGGGGAGCTTTTGTTCGCCAATCCGCGCAATGCTGCTGCCGGTTCGCTTCGGCAGCTTGATCCGAAAATTGCAGCAAAACGGCGCCTTGCCGTTTTCCTATACAGTTCCGGCCGCTTTGATCGTGAAAGCATTACGACGCATTACGGTCTGCTCGAATCGATTCGCGAGCTTGGGCTGCCGGTCAATCCAGAATCAAGACGTTGCAAAACGATGCAGGAAGTCTTTGATTATATCAAGGAATATACGGAAAAGCGCGACGCACTTCCATACGGGATCGACGGCATCGTTGTGAAAGTAGATTCGATGGCGCAGCAGCGGCAGCTGGGGAACACGGTTAAATCGCCGCGCTGGATGATTGCCTATAAGTTTCCGGCTGAAGAAGTCGTGACCACGCTTGAGGCGATCGAAGTCAGTGTCGGCCGTACCGGAGCAGTCACACCGACTGCAGTGCTGACGCCGGTTGCAGTTGCCGGGACAACGGTCAAAAGAGCCTCCCTGCATAACGAAGACTTGATTCAGGAGAAGGATCTGCGTCTTGGCGACCGCGTCGTCATTCGTAAAGCCGGCGACATCATTCCGGAGGTTGTCAATGTATTGACCGAGCAGCGGACGGGCAAGGAAATTCCCTACGCGATGCCGACCCACTGTCCGGAATGCGGCAGCAAACTGGTACACCTTGAAGGCGAGGTTGCGCTCCGCTGTATTAATCCGAAATGTCCGGCGCTGATTCGTGAAGGATTGATTCACTTTGTCTCGCGCGCGGCGATGAACATCGACGGCCTTGGCGAGAAGGTCATCCGTCAGTTATTTGAGAAGAAGCTGATCTCGGACGTTGCCGATCTGTATCAGCTGAAGCGCGAGGACTTGCTCTCGATGGAACGAATGGGCGAGAAGTCAACCGATAATTTACTGCAGGCCATTGAGCGCTCAAAGGAAAATTCGCTCGAACATCTGTTGTTTGGGCTCGGCATTCGGTATATCGGTGCCAAAGCGGCCCGAATTCTGGCGCAGTCCTTTAAAGACATCGATCACTTGGCTGCCGCCGACACGGAGGCATTGCTTTCCGTGGATGAAATCGGAACGAAAATGGCCGATTCGCTCACGACGTATTTCGCCCAACCTGAAGCCCAGGCTCTGATTGGCGAATTGAAGCGCGCCGGCGTGACGATGACTTATCTCGGTCCGGATCCTGAAGAAGCGGCGCAATCGGATTCGCCGTTTAACGGGAAAACCGTTGTTCTGACCGGAAAACTGACCCAGATGACGCGTCAGGAAGCCAAACAAGCGATTGAAGCGCGCGGCGGGAACGTCACCGGAAGTGTCAGCAAGAGCACCGATTTGGTCGTTGCCGGAGAGGCGGCAGGTTCCAAATTGAAAAAGGCCCAGGAACTTCAGATTGAGGTTTGGGATGAAGCGCGCTTTGCAGAAACGCTCAAGGATTAAGGGGATGCACATACAATGAAATGGAAAAAAACAGCAGCAGCAATTTCGATCCTGCTCGCCTTGCAGCTGATCCTCTCAGGGTGCTGGTTCAATGCCAGCAAAGACAGCAAGGTAAAAAACAGCGAGGGAAAAACAGAAAATGCGAGCTTGATCCCAAGTACCAATGATTCGGGCTATCAGATGCTGCGACCAAAATCGGGCAATACGACACGTGGCTACATTCAGTACGGCCCGGACAATCGTGTCGATATGGATCAGCTTGAGTCGGGGTTGATGGATCTTTCCAAGAATGTGTTCGGTCCCAGCGACTATGTTTTTCAGAGCGGACAGTACCTCACCGATAAAGACATCAATGGCATGTTGTATCGCTATATGAATGAACCGCAGCGCCTCGCCAATAAGAAAATCAACGATCCGAGTAAACGGCAGCCGGTGGTTGACGGTTTAAATCCGAAGCTTGGTAAGGGAAAGAATATCGTCGAGCAGTCAAAAAACAGTCCGAAGTATCTGAATTACGTACTTGAACAGGACTATATGAAGAAAAACAGCAGCGGTGCCTACAAGATTGCCGGTATGTCGATCGCTTTGTCGCTCAATTCCGTGTATGCAGACAGCATCAACTACAAGGATAAACTCTACCCAATCTCTGAAAAGCTAAATCAGGCAAAGGTTAAAGAATGGGGCAAATCGCAGGCAGCGAAAGTTGTTCAGCGCATCCGCAGCCTTAAAGATTCAGAGAACCAGCCGATTCAGGAACTGCAAAACATACCGATTTACGTTACTTTATACATGACCTCAGCGCCTGATTCGCTCGTACCCGGCAATTTCTTCGCGTCAACGGAAGTTGCCTCAGGCTCACGTTCCATTAATAAATGGTCCACGATAAAGCAGCAGCATGTATTGTTCCCGTCGGATCCGGCCACAAAAGATTATAAAAGCGATCTCCAGAAATTTGATCAATTCAAGACGGATATACAAAAGTACTATCCAAATTATCTTGGTGTCGTTGGTAAAGGGTTCTACCAAAATGATGAACTGTCCGATATTACTTTAGAGATCAATTTTAATAAGTTTGTCGATAAGACGGAACTGATCGGGTTTACGAATTACGTTGCCTCTGTTGTGAAAAATCGATTGGCCTTTCCACAGCATGTTCCGGTTCACATCTATATCTCAAGCGGTTCAAATTCCGAGGCGCTGGTCGAACGGACGAAGGACATGGATGAACCCTATGTGCATATTTACCAACAATAATGTTTCTCTGAAAAGCAAAATTGCGTTGGCGAGCAGTTTTGCTTTTTTATTATTTTTTGATATAACAATTAACATTGTTATGAGAGTGATGTAAAATGGATAATATATTAAGGAATATAGGATGTTTATATAGAAAAACAAGGAGGTGTTTGGTTGGATAAGCTTGATATGAGACTGTTGCAAAGCCTGATGAAGAATGGACGGGCCACATGGTCCGATCTGGCCGCTGAAATTGAGATGTCTTCGCCGGCTGTTGCGGAACGCGTGCGCCGCCTGGAAGACAAAGGCGTGATCCGTACCTATGAAGCGGTCCTGGATCCTGAACTGGTGGGGAATACATGTACCGCTTTTGTTGCCGTGACTCTAGAGCAAATGGACCAGCGTGCCGCTTTCCTTGCGCTGATCGATACATTGCTAGAAGTTCAGGAATGCCATCATATTGCCGGCGATTACGACTACTTAGTTAAAATTCGTGCAAGGAACACGAAGGACTTGGATCGCTTGATTAGCTCTGAATTGAAGCGGCTGCCCGGATTGCGCACGCGTACGACCATTGTGATGAATTCGTTGAAGGAAACCACCCAGCTTCCGATTCATTCCGAACGGTTTTCGTGAGGTGTGCCGATGGATGCCTCTTTTTATTTCAAAGGTTTCCTTTTAGGCTTGGCGATCGCCGCACCGGTTGGTCCAATCGGCGTGCTGTGCATTCGCCGAACCATAGCCTCTGGCCGGCTTGTCGGTCTACTGTCCGGAATAGGTGCTGCAACAGCCGATGCCTGTTTCGGCTCAATCGCAGCCTTTGGTTTGACGGTAATCGCGCATTTTCTTCTGGACCAACGCATTTGGCTGCAAACATTTGGCGGACTTTTTCTTGTTTTTCTTGCGGCCCGGACATGGCGATCTGCCGGTGCGGCGGATGCCGCAAAACTAGGGAAGTCGAATCGCTTGTTCGGTGCATACGGGTCGACGTTTGTTTTGACACTGACCAATCCGATGACCATTTTGTCGTTTATTAGCATGTTTGCCGGTATTGGGCTGACCTCAGGTGATCCATGGCAAGCCTTTTCCATTGTCCTTGGCGTCTTTTCCGGATCGGCGTTTTGGTGGCTGCTGCTCAGCGTATGTATCGGTTCTTTTCAGGAAAAGATGGACAGAAAAGCATTCATTTGGGTGGATCACTTGTCGGCCGTGGTCATTTTTGGATTTGCGATTGTTTCGCTTTACCACGTATTTAACAAATTGCTTTAAGGCATCTTTTTGCTGAAAAGCGTGACCTTGGCGCTTGCGGTTATTGCATCTTGTCAATAGTATTTGATATGATAAATTTATTGTGGACATTTGCCGGAAGGCGGCAGATGAAGCCGATTGGCGGAGGTGAAAAAGATGAGCAGAATTGATAAAGATCAAGTGAAATACGTCGCAAATTTAGCACGTCTTTCTTTTACAGATGAAGAGATTGAAACCTTCACCACACAGCTGGACGACATCATTGGCTTCGCAGAACAGCTGAACGAGCTGAATACGGACGGCATCGAGCCGACGACACATGTACGCGACATGTATAATGTGATGCGCGAGGATGTTGTCGAACCGTCGCTGCCACGTGAAGAGGCGCTGAAGAATGCGCCGGAACAAGAAGACGGACAAATCAAAGTGCCGCAGATTATGAGTGCAGATTGATTGAAGAGAAGGAGGAAAACCGAGATGCCACTTTTTGAAGAAGGCCTTGTGTCTTTGTCTCAAAAGTTACATAACAAGGAAATTAAGGCATCCGATCTTGTCGACGAAGCGTTCGCGCGCATTGGTGAAGTCGATGGTGACGTGCAAGCATTTCTGACATTAAATGAAGAGGCAGCCCGCGAACAAGCCAAGGCGCTGGATGAAACCGGGGCAGGCGATGCGATTCTTGCCGGTATGCCGATTGGAATTAAAGATAACATGGTTACAAAGGGGCTGAGAACCACTTGTGCCAGCCATATTCTTGAAAACTATGATCCCCTCTATGACGCGACGGTCGTTGAGAAGGTCAATGCACAAAAAGCGATCACGATCGGGAAGCTGAACATGGATGAATTCGCGATGGGCTCCTCAACCGAAACCTCATTCTTCAAGAAAGCGAAAAATCCTTGGGACTTGGACCGCGTTCCAGGGGGCTCCAGCGGCGGTTCTGCTGCAGCGGTTGCTGCCGGAGAAGTCTTGTTCGCACTTGGTACCGATACCGGTGGTTCCATTCGTCAACCGTCAGCATTCTGCGGCGTTGTCGGCATGAAACCAACCTATGGACGTGTGTCGCGTTACGGACTCGTTGCGTTCGCATCATCACTGGATCAGGCAGGCCCGATTACCCGTACGGTAGAAGACAATGCCTATCTGCTTCAAGCGATCGCCGGTCTTGACCGACACGACTCCACAAGCGCCGATGTCGCGGTACCGAACTATGCGGCTGCACTCACCGGCGATATCAAAGGACTGCGTGTCGCCGTTCCAAAAGAATACCTTGGCGAAGGGATCGACGAATCGGTAAAAGGAACTATTCGTGCTGCAATCAAGCAGCTTGAATCCTTGGGCGCTGTCATTGATGAAGTCTCACTTCCTCATTCGAAGTACGCCGTGCCTGCGTATTATATCATTGCTTCCTCGGAAGCATCGGCAAACTTGGCACGCTTCGACGGCGTCCGTTATGGCGTTCGCGCGGAAACGGATGACTTGATTGAAATGTATAAGAAATCCAGAAGCGAAGGCTTCGGTGACGAAGTGAAACGCCGCATCATGCTGGGAACCTTTGCACTAAGCTCCGGCTATTATGATGCCTACTATAAAAAAGCGCAGCAAGTCCGCACGCTGATCAAACAAGACTTTGAAAAAGTGTTTGCGGATCACGACCTCATTGTTGGACCAACGACACCGACCACTGCTTTTAAAATCGGCGAAAACATCGATGATCCGTTAACGATGTATGCAAACGACCTGCTGACGATTCCGGTGAACCTCGCCGGCGTGCCGGCAATCAGTCTGCCGTGCGGTCTTGCGGACGGACTTCCGGTCGGTTTACAGATGATCGGCCGTCCATTCGGCGAAGAGACCTTGTACCGCGCCGCACACGCGTATGAGCAATCCACCGGCTTTACACTAACGCCTGCCAAAGGGGCGATGAACAAATGAGCAATTTTGAAACGGTTATCGGACTCGAAGTCCATGTTGAATTGAAAACGAAAACGAAAGCTTTCTGCGGTTGCGCCAACCAATTTGGTGCAGAACCGAATACGAATACCTGCCCGATCTGTCTCGGGCATCCGGGCGTGCTGCCGATTCTGAACCATGAGGCAGTCGACTATGCGATCAAAGCAGCGCTTGCACTCAACTGCGACGTTTCACGCGAGACGAAGTTCGACCGCAAGAACTACTTCTACCCGGATAACCCGAAAGCCTATCAGATTTCACAGTTTGATCAGCCGATCGGCCGCAACGGTTTTATTGAAATTGAAGTTGACGGCAAGAAGAAGAAGATCGGCGTGCATCGGCTGCATCTTGAAGAAGACGCCGGCAAGCTGAGTCACTTGGAAGACGGTTCCGGTTCCCTCGTCGACTTCAACCGTGTCGGCACGCCGCTGATCGAAATCGTTTCTGAAGCCGATATGCGCAATCCGCAGGAAGCTTATGCATACCTTGAAAAACTGAAAGCGATCATGCAGTACATTGACGTATCCGACGTGAAGATGGAAGAGGGCTCGCTTCGTTGCGACGCCAACATCTCGATCCGTCCGTTCGGTCAAACGAGCTTCGGAACAAAGACCGAGCTGAAGAACCTCAACTCATTTGCCTTTGTTGAAAAAGGGTTGGCTTACGAAGAAAGACGCCAAGAACGCGTCCTGCTCTCCGGCAGCGAAGTGGTTCAGGAAACGCGCCGTTACAATGACGCAACCAAGACGACAACCGTCATGCGCGGCAAGGAAGGCTCCAATGACTATCGCTACTTCCCGGAACCGGACATTATCAAGCTGAAGATCGATCAGGAATGGATCGACCGCATTAAAGCTGAAATTCCGGAACTGCCGGACTCGCGCCAAAAGCGCTATGTGGACGAACTCGGTCTGCCGGAATACGATGCAATGGTTCTGACACAAACCAAGACCATGTCCGATTTCTTCCAAGAGGCAGTTGCCCAAGGAGCCGACGCAAAGCTCGTATCCAACTGGCTGATGGGCGAAGTGTCTGCCTACCTGAACAGCAACTACAAGACAATCGATCAGGTGCCGATGACCGCCGAAGGATTGGCAAAGCTGGTTAAGCTGATCGAAAAAGGCACAATTTCCAGCAAGATCGCTAAGAAAGTCTTCAAAGATCTAATCGAAAAAGGCGGCGATCCGGAAGAAATCGTTAAAGCCAAGGGCTTGATTCAGATTTCCGACGCAGGCGCACTGAACGAATTGATCTTGCCGATTCTCGAAGCCAATAAACAGTCCATGATTGACTACAAGAACGGCAAAGACCGCGCACTCGGCTTCCTTGTCGGCCAAGTCATGAAGCAGTCACGCGGGAAGGCCAACCCGAAAATGGTCAACAAGATCATTCTCGACGAAATTAACAAACTATAAGTTCTAAGGATTAAAAACGGGACCCCTTAAACAAGGGGTCTTTTTTTGCTTCCTACAGTACAGCTGTTTCGTGCCGCTGATCGGACGATGCGCGTAAAGACCGGATGTACTGAGCGGCCATCGACTTACGGATCCCACGCTACGCTCGAAAACCTTGCAACAAAATCCAACTGTTTCAATTCAAATGTTTTACATTGTTGAAATTTTGATTTTAAGAAACGTTTACAATATAATTAGTTGAGAAAGGATGGGCGATGGGAACGGACTGGCATCGCCCGTTTTAAACGTCAAAAATTGATGCGCATGGATGAACCCGCCAATGGGGCAGCGATCATTCAAGAAAATGGATCGCCTCAGAGTTACACGGCACAGTAATTTTTTTGAGCTTGAGCGTTGACAAATCTTCACAGAAATTGATTGGGTGATAAACATGAAGAGGGCTAGAATCATTTATAACCCGACGTCAGGCCGGGAACTGGCGAAAAAGAACATTGCCTACATTTTGGATCGGCTGGAAGATGTGGGTTATGAAGCATCCGCTTACGCCACCAAACATGAGGGCGATGCTACGGCCGGCGCACGTAAAGCGGTTGACCGCAAATTTGATCTTGTTGTTGCGGCGGGCGGAGACGGTACAATAAACGAAGTAATCAATGGACTTGCCGAACAGAATTATCGACCGAAACTCGGCATCTTACCTTTGGGCACAACGAATGACTTCGCCCGGGCGATCGGAATTCCTCGAGACATCGTTAAGGCCTGCGATGTACTCTGCGAGGGTCATGAAATGCCGATCGACATCGGCAAAGTCAATGACCGTTATTTTGTCAATATTGCCGGCGGCGGCAAGCTGACCGAGCTGACCTACGACGTTCCGAGCAAACTGAAAACCATGCTCGGGCAAATGGCTTATTTCATCAAGGGGATTGAAATGCTGCCATCGATCCGCCCGATCAAAGTCAGAATCGACTATGACGACCGCAGCTTTGAAGGCGACATTATGTTGTTTCTTGTTTCAAACAGCAACTCGGTCGGCGGATTTGAGAAACTGGCACCGGAAGCGAAAATGAATGACGGTCTGTTTGATTTGATTATACTCAAGGCGTCCAATCTCGCTGAATTCATTCGCCTTGCATCGATGGCAACACGCGGCGAGCACATGAAGGATCCAAAAGTGATCTACGCACAAGCAAGCCGTATTAAAGTTGAATCGGAAGAAAAAATGCAGCTCAATATTGATGGAGAATATGGCGGCGACCTGCCCGGTGAAATTGTCAATCTCTACCACCATCTTCATCTGATCGTTCCCAAAGAGGCCAAAGAAGCCCATGAACTGGACGTGCAGCAAGCCGTTAAGCAACTGCAGTGATGATTAAATAAAAAAGTGCCATGAACTTCGAAAAGGTTCATGGCACTTTCTAGCAATTAATTTAATTGATGAATAGACGGCAGCCGGAAGGCCATTACGGCAATGCCAATGACGGCCAGGCCAGAAATGAAAAACCAGCGATGGACGCCGAGCTGTTCCGCAAACAACCCGGAAAAAAGCAAGCCGACCGGCATGGCAAGTGAAGCCAAACTGCCAAATAGCGAAAAGACACGGCCTAGATATTCCGCTTTAATTTTTTCTTGAAAAAGAGCCGTTTGTACGCCATAAAAGGGAGCGGACAAGCCCATGAATGCGCAGCAAACGAGAAAAATCGGAAAAGTGCTGCTCGGAAGCAAGCCGGATGCAGCAATACTGATCCCCATGAGCAGGATCGATGCGCACAGCGTTATGGTACGCTTTTTAAAACCGCCCCAAGCACTTAGCAGGATGCCTCCGCCAAGCATGCCGACAGCGAAAGCCACTTCAGCCGCCGACGCATGGGCCGCTGTACCGCCGAAATACTGCATGCTCATTAAAGGATAGAGCGCGCTGATTGGCGAATAAACGAACATGTACAAGGTGCCGATCCAAAGCAGCGCAAACAAGCCCTTGTTTTCACGGATGGCATCATAGCCTTCCCTCATCTCCTGCATAAAATGTTGGCACCCGGCTTTGCTGTACGGCTCAGGACTTGGAATCGCTAGCGCGGCAACCGTTGCGCAGGCAACGAGTGCGCCGCCGATATCAAGCAAAATGATCTCCTTCAGATCCCATATCGCGTAAAAGAACGCTGCAGCAGCAGGACTGATGATAAAACCAATCGACTGGATCATCTGACTGTATCCAGAACACTTGGTCAGCCGGTCTTCCGGCACGATGAGCGGTGTCGTTGCATTGAATGCCGGTCCGTGAAAGGCAGTACCAATGCTGCGGATAAAGAGGATCACCATAATGATCCAGATCGGAAGTTCGATAAAAAGCGCAACGAAAGCAAGCACGCCGCCTGCCAATGCAACCATTAAATCAGCGCCGATCATCACTGCTTTTCGGCTCATCCGATCAACCAGTACACCAATCATCGGACCGAATAATGCCTGAGGCAAAAAGCCAACGAGCGCTGCCAGCGATAAAACCATTGCTGATCCGGTTCGTTCCGTAAGATAAAAGATGATCGCCATCTGTAAAATACTGCTGGTAATCAATGAAACCGCCTGACCGCCAAGCAATGTAAAAAATTTGCGTCTCCAAAGAAGTTTCTGTGCCATTCTTAAATCCCCCATGCATTTTTTTATTGTCGTTTGGTCGAAAGGGCAATAAAAAATGCAGAGCTTACGTCCACAACGCGGGCAAAAGCTTTGCATGGAGATACAAACGGAAGCACAGCAAAGAAGGCACAGGATGTGCGTCGATATTCGATGTGCTCAGGTTGATCATCCATAAGGCAAGCAGCATAAAAAAGCCCACTATTGTGGAAAAAGCGCTTCTTTTTTGTTGCCGATCTTACCAAATACGGATGAAAAATCCCATGAGCAGCAAGCCTCCTTTGATAAATATAATAAAAGGGTAACATCACGGGCGGAATGCTGTCAATTGGAGACGAAGGTAAGTGACGAGAAAAGGGAGGATCCGCTTGTTTTCTCGCCTTTTTCCCGCTATCTTAGAATAAGGGGAAAGGGCACTAAGTAAACGTATGCAGCAAAGCAGCCCAATTCAAACTTCAACATCTGAAACAACAAACGTGTAAAATAGATTGAAACAATTAGGAGCTCGAAGCAATGGCAGCATTCAATATACCTGTGCAAAAAAATCAACAGCTTGAAGTCACCTTCAACGACCTGACTCAAGACGGTTCCGCCGTGGCCAAGGTCGACGGTTATACACTATTTATTCCCGGTGGACTGCCTGGCGAAAAAGCAAAAATTCAAGTCATCAAAACGAAAAAAGGTTACGGTTACGGCCGCTTGATTGAACGGACTGAGACAAGTGACCGCCGCACAGAAGCACCATGCCCATACTATCCGCAATGCGGCGGCTGCTCCATTCAACATATCAGCGCCGCGGGTCAGCTTGCCTACAAACGGGAAATCGTTCAGAGCGCTTTAGAACGGATTGGCGGACTATCCGCTATCCCAGTTGAACCAACGCTTGGCATGGACGAACCGTGGCGTTACCGCAACAAAATTCAAGTACCGGTCGCCATACAAAACGGCAAATTCGCCTTCGGTTTTTACAAAACGCGCAGCCACGAGATCGTCACCATGGATCACTGCATGATCACCGATTCACCGATCGATGAAATCGTACAATCTGCACGCAAGATCGCTGAAGAACATCACATCATGCCCTATGACGAAACGAAGCATCGCGGCGTGCTGCGCCATGTCATGGCACGCGTTGGCAAGAAAACCGGCGAAGTGATGGTCGTCTTTGTCACGCGCGGCGAAGAACTCCCGCACCGCAAAACGCTGATTAAGGCACTCACTGAGCGCTATCCGCAGATCAAGTCGATTGCCCAAAATATCAATACAAAGCGCACCAACGCGATTTTCGGCAACGAAACGAAAACACTCTGGGGCCGTGACACGATCTACGACCAAATTGGCGACGTCACTTTTGCCATTTCGGCGCGATCATTTTTCCAGGTTAACCCTACTCAGACCGACGTCCTTTACGGGAAAGCCTTGGAATATGCCGGACTGACCGGAAAAGAAATGGTGATCGATGCCTATTGCGGTATTGGCACGATTTCCCTGTTTCTTGCAAAACAAGCCAAACACGTCTACGGCGTCGAAATTGTTCCCGAAGCGATCGAGGACGCGCGGAAAAACGCTGAAATCAACAAGATAACTAACGCCACCTTTGAGGCGGGTAAATCAGAAGACGTCATCCCCAAATGGCGCGACCAAGGCATTGAACCGGATGTCATTGTCGTTGATCCGCCACGCAAAGGCTGTGACGCCTCACTGATCGACACAATGATCGCCATGCAGCCGCAGCGGATCGTCTATGTCTCCTGCAACCCGGCAACGCTCGCACGCGATCTGAAACTGCTGACAGCAGGTGGATTCGAGATCAAAAAAGTGCAGCCTGTGGATATGTTTCCGCAGACGATGCATGTGGAGTTGGTGGTGCAACTCATTTTAAAATAGTAGAAAACTTGCCCAGTCTTAAGACTGGGCTAAAGTCTTTAAGTGGCACTTAATTTAATAGGGGTTGGAAATTTGTGATTGTAACGGCACAATTATTTCGGAGCCTGTTTTCTTCTTAAGTGTTATAAGCACCTGAACATCTACTCTATTGTATGATAATTCTTTTTGAATGAATTATAATAAAAGTAAAGGTATTGGTAGGAGGAGGGCTGGATAAAATGAAATGGCAAGAAGCGAGGGAGCTATTTCCAAATCAGTTTCTTTTGGTTTCAATTCTTGATTATCATGAAGAAGGTGACAAGAAAATTGTTGATGAAGTAGCCCCAATAAGAACCATTTCCGAAAAGGATGCAAACAAAGAATTCTTCCGTGCTAAAGAAGGAACTATTGTTTATCACACATCTAATGAAGAATTTGTAATTTACATTCGCAGAGATCCTTTAATGAAAGTGAGAAGAATCTAATGAAGCTTTCATATGATGGGCAACTTATTACAACAACTCTTTATGTGGAATTTCGTGGAATGGCAGTAGAAATTAATGATGTAATTGTCGATACAGGATCTTCTCATACAGTAATTAACCCGGATATTTTGGAGAAAATTGGGGTTAGATATGAAAATGGGGACGTGATTTATGAAGCTTATGGGATAGGTGGAACTGTTCCGTTTTATACAAAAGTTATGGACAATATTAAAATTGATACATTTTCTATTAAGAATTTTGAAATAGATATAGGAATGTTGCCTAATAATCACAATGGATTACTAGGGTTAGATATTTTAAAATCATATAACTTTACAATTGACCTAGAAAACTTGGAGTTAAATCCTTCGAATTAAAGTTTGGTGCCTGTCAGAGCGACCGAGCTTAGGTCGTAACATTTAGCGGGTGGGATTCCCGTCGAGTAAGGTTAGCCACCCACTCGTAGCGAGTTTTGGAGGATAGGAGGTAACTCCTATCTTTAAGCGTAAACAGTTAGATGATTCGATAAGTGACAGGCACCGAAATGACTATTTCATTATGCCTCGCTCAAAAAGCAGGACATGTTTATGGGGTTGAAATTGTTCCTGAAGCGATAGAAGATGCAAAGAAGAATGCCGAATTAAATCAAATAACAAATGCCACTTTTAAAGCAGGACAAGCAGAAAAAGTCATCCCAGAATGGTATGATCAAGGGATAAAAGCTGATGTCATTGTCGTAGATCCTCCGCGAAAAGGCTGCGATGAAGCCCTTCTTCAAACCATGATCGACATGAAACCGAAACGAATTGTGTATGTGTCTTGTAATCCAGCGACATTGGCAAGGGATTTAAAAGTGTTAGAAGCAGGTGGATTTAAGACTGTTGAAGTGCAGCCGGTGGACATGTTTCCGCAGAAGATGCACGTGGAGACAGTCGCACTGCTACAAAGGAATTTGTCTAACTAAAAAATAAATCTCTCAGTCAAAATAAACAATTCCCGACTCAGACCCTGATTAAAATAAACTTTTCTGATTTCGGGGTCCTTTCTCTACTATCACTTGCCCTGCCTTGATTTTGCCTTCAACCAACTTTCTGAAGACTTTTAGCAAAGTTAGGAGCTTGAACCCCAGATCATATTTTTAAAATATTGGTAAGTTAAATTGTGAATAACTAGGATAACATTAAGTACCATCCCGGTGTTTCAAGTTAATTTTGACAGGTCACCGATCATTATCGGATAACAATATATGGTCTCATCATCTCATAATCCTCGTGCTCCAAGATATGGCAGTGCCATATATATAACCCGGTAAATGGTCCGAACTGCATGATTATTCGAGTAACTTGCTTCGGATTAGCTCGAACGGTATCTTTCCATCCTCGTTCTTGTGGTTCTGGTGGCATTGCCGGACCTGTATAGTCGATAACCTTCTCCTTGTTAAACGTATCAACATCGAAATTTCTTCGGTCAAGTATTTGAAAATCAATTAAGTGAAGATGAATTGGGTGTGAATCATCAGTTACGTTGATGAGGTACCATATTTCGGTTGCCCCTAATTTTGGATTTTCTGATATGGGTGCATCCCAAGGTTTATGATCCAATAGCATCCATTCACGACCGTACTGATCCATAGTATCATTTAATGTTAGGTATCTTATCCTCGAAACTGACTGTTCTTTTATTTTTGGAACAGGTATTAGATTAGCTGGAATTGTACTCGTGTCAACACTTGATAAAGGAAGAGTTACTCTAAATTGCATCACTTGACCAACCGTATTTGGATCCGGTTTGTCACCCCCTGGAAAGGGAGCGGGGGCATCATTTGTCATGATAATATTCTTCCCCTCTAAATTGGTAAAATCAATGATCACATCTGCCCTTTCTGCAGGGGCTAACATGATTTCCTTGATACCAATTGGATAGTCTAACAACCCTCCATCAGTCGCAATTTGATACATAAGTTGTCCAGAATCAAGCTTAATCCTATAGAAACGCGTGTTGGATGCGTTTAAAAGCCTAAAGCGGTATTTACGTGGTTCCACTTTTAAATAAGGCCATACTTTTCCATTTACGAGAATCGTATCCCCAATAAATTCAGGAGTAATCGACGTTTCTAATTCAGGAATCGGTTTCTCTGGTTGCTTCGGGTAGTAAAGCGAACCATCCTTATTAAATGTTCGGTCTTGAATCATAAGAGGAATCTCATAGTTCCCACTCGGTAAATTCAATGAACGTTCCCGATTTTCTCTGATAAGATAGAATCCTGCTAAACCTGCATAAATATTTAGCCGCGTAATACCAAGCGTATGGTCATGATACCATAACGTGCAGGCATGATTGCAATTATCATATCGATATATTTGCTTTCTAAAATATGGCCCCACGTGTTTGAAGCCCTTTGTAAACCAAGCCTCTGGGTAGCCATCGCTTTCCCATTCAACGCAAGCACCGTGTACGTGCACGACTGTTCTTACATCAGGCACGTCCTGATGGGCACCATGAACCGTATAATCGATTGGAAAAAGATGCTTATCAGGAAGATTGTTCATCCATTTAATCAACACTTTTTCGCCACGTTCGACTTCAATTGTAGGCCCTGGATAGCCATCTTCGTACCCCCAAACAGTTGAGTCATTTAACTGACGATGAAGTGATTGACGGAATTCAGTCATAGTTACTTCGTAATAAGTATAAAACGGATCTTTCCATCGAGGTTTTAAAATAGGTGGGATGGGTAGTTCGTCTACAAATTTAGAGAGAATCATCATTCATCTCCTTAATAACAGACCGTAATGTCAACACGTTTCTATAAATAAATCCTTGATTTAAAAGCAAGTCATGGGTATCAAAGGTTTAATCATCTGAGGGCGACTGAATAAAAGTCGTTTTAAAATCGTTTAAATGGATGACTTTGATCCTTTTGATCCATGGTAACCTCCTATAGAAATAATTTTCTTCTATAGAATGTTTATGTTGTTCACGACAAATATAGTAAAAAAAGTGGTAAAAAGTTGTTTGCTTTCAGCACAGGTAAGCGTCAAACCCTGCACATCTTTTGCACAGGCCAGTGCGGTTATCTACAGTGTTGTGGAGACAGCGAAAGAAAACGGATTGAATCCCTTCAAGTATCTGTCTTGCCTTTTTCATCCACGGATCTGATGAATCAACTCCTTCCCTGGTCAACAGCCATCCCGGAAGATTGTCGCGTCTCCTCATCTGCTAAATAAATCATATAACGAATCCCCATCTGGTTACAGGTGGGGACTATTGACGCTTACCGTTGTACCCTCAATGATTAACTTATTTAATGGAATTTCTGGTTGAATAGGACCTTATGATGATGTCACCTCTCCACCATTAACATGAATGGTTTGGCCAGTAACAAATCTGGAATCGTCGGAGGCAAGAAAGACGTACGCTGGCGCAAGCTCAAATGGTTGGGCCATTCTCCGCATCGGATTACTGGCACCCAATATCGCGACCTGATCTGCAGAATACGTTGACGGCTGGAGCGGAGTCCAGGTTGATCCTGGTGCTACAGCATTGACCCGAATTCCCTTACCTATAAGATTATTGGCCAAAGCACGAGTAAAGCCAATATTCGCTGCCTTCGTTGATGTGTAATCAATCAATTGTGCAGGACCTTCAAAAGCCACAACCGAAGATGTATTAATAATTGAGCTACCTGGTTTCAAATGGGGAAGCGCCGCTCGAGTTGTGTAAAAATGAGAATAGATATTCACTTTACAGGTGTCATCGAATTGCTCGTCTGTGATATCGAGTAAACTTGGTTGCTGGAATTGGATACCCACGTGATTAACAAGAATATCCAATCGTCCAAATGATTGAATCGTTTGTTCCACGTTGGAGATACATTGAATTTTATCCCGGACATCACCTGGCAATAAAATGCAGCGCTTGCCGAGTTGTTCGATCCGTGCTTTTGTTCGGTTTGCATCCTCATGTTCATCTAAGTATGAAATAGCAACATCTGCGCCTTCTTTAGCAAACGCAATCGCTACAGCTGCTCCGATACCACTGTCCCCACCTGTGATGAGGGCGACTTTTCCTGTTAACTTCCCACTCCCTTTATAGTTCGGATTTTCAATAATGGGTCGGGGGACCATCAGTCCTTCCACGCCCGGTTGTCGAAGTTGACGTTGTTCAGGGACATTAATCGGAATTTCCTCATAGCGAGTTATGACCCCGTAATTTGGATACATTGGATAATTTCCATCGGTGATACTCTTCTGATTTTTTTGCTCATCCTGCTCCATTGGAGACCTCCTTGCCTTAATAGAAAATACCCTTTTACATTATGTTACATGGGCGTACCCAGTGCATGTTTCAATCCACAATTGTTTACAGCTTGATGAAAGAAGTACTTGCTCTTTATGAGAAGTCGCTGAATAAGGTGTATTAAGAAGTTTAAGAGGAGGTTATTCGCTTGTTTCAATATAGTCCTGAAGTCAAATTATTACTCGTGAATTTTTCAGATGAAAAAGTAGAGATGCTCTATAATGACAATCCTTACACGTGGCCAATGCCGTTAATAGGACCTAGACCGCCTTATTATGCTAATCCTCGTTACGTACAAACCTATCCCATCCTCTAAAGGGGATAGTAAAATGTATTTAGTTTTATTCACCTATAATTTATTGTGTAATAACACGGGTCTTGGATGTAGACTATGGACCTGCTCTGGGAATTTATATAATAGGGCTAGGACTTGTCAAAGGATGGCGTACTAAGGAATTAAAAGATGTCTTTAATTTTAGAAAGACTAAATATTTGTATGAAAAATATAGATCTAAAGATTCTTTAATGGAGTATTTGTCTCTATTCCTAGTTTTTTTTAAACTCTCTTTTAATCAGTAATACGTCTTACACTGCTTTTGAATATATTTGGCCTTTCTTTCTTGTTGCAGCATTATATCGCTTTATATTTTGGGGTATAACACGAGCAATCAGGACTGGAAACTAACTTAACCGTGTAAAAGCCAATGTTCAATGAGATGACAATATATAAAAATACTATAAATATGATTTATGTACTTAACTACACTACATATAAGACCGTAAATCATATTATTCCATTGAAGGGCCATTTAATAGAATAAGGCGAAAGGAGAATCCTCTCCTGTTAAAGAAACAGAGGGCAGATTTTTTTTCTGCCCTCTGTACCTTTAGTTGCTGAAGTAATGTCCTTTTTCGAGATCTGGAATGAGCTTAGGATGCACTGGCTGCCATCCCAAGCGTTCCTGAGTCAGCGCACTCGACGTTGGGTTGTCAGCCGACACAAAGGCGCCGAGCCATCCGAAGTGGGCGTCCGCCTCCTCGCGGGAAATGCTGACCACCGGCAGGTTCAGGTGACGACCGATGACACCGGCGATGTCACGGAATGGCACTCCCTCATCAGTGACCCCGTGCAGCCGTGAACCCCCTGGGGCGGCTTCCACAGCCAACCGGAACAGACGCGCCGCATCGAGGCGATGAACGGCCGGCCAGCGGTTGTAACCGTCGCCGATGTAGGCCGAGACGCCTTTGTCGCGAGCAATGCCGATCAAGCTCGATACGAAGCCGTGATCGCCAAGGCCATGAACGGAAGGTGCGAGACGGACGAGCGATGACCGTACCCCACGCTCAGCCAGCGCGATAACCACGTTCTCCGCTTCGCCCCTGGGTACTGAGTTGTCGACCACATCCTTTTCCGTCCCGATTTGCCCTGGCGGAAGTACGTATGTGAGCATCAATGTTCCCGAGGTGATCACGAACGGTTTGCCTGTACCCTCAAGTACTTCCCCCATTGCCTTGACGGCGCGTAGGTCGTCTGAGATCGCCTTGCCGTAGTCTGAGAAGTCGTGCTTAAATGCTAGATGAATGACGCCGTCCGCAGCAGAGGCACCGCTGCGAAGGCTGTCAAGATCGTCGAGGGAACCGCGGTGCACCTCGGCCCCTTCAACCTTTAATGTATCGGCAGATTTGTCTGAACGAGCAAGGCCAATGACCTGATGCCCTGCCTCGATGAGTTCACGGACAACTGCAGTTCCGATGAATCCTGTCGCTCCTGTAACAAAAACACGCATGTTCTTACCTCCTTTGGATATTTCTATAAAGATGTTCGGCTACAAAAAGAATTATACAACACGGAATTAACAAAGTAAACTAATTTAATTAAATTGGTTAATTTAATAATCGATGTAAAATACGTTTGTGATAACAAAGCGATGTCGGTATAATATAACTGTCAAAGGAGGTTTCATTCGTGAGAAAACCCGTGAGCGTCGATCAATATATTGAAAAAATAAAACCTGTTATAAGAAGAAACAAATTCAGCCAATTAAAAATAGACGAGATCGCAAAATATATGGATATTAGCAAAGTGACACTTTATAAGCATTTTTCATCCAAAGATGAAATCATTCAACGGGTTGTCATGTATTATATTAATTACTTGCAAGGGGCTGATACCTTTGTAAAAGATGATTCTGTCTCTTATGTTGAACGCTTTCAAATGACGTTTTTGCAATCGTTGATATGTGTAGCTTTTATATCTGATTTGTTCTTAAATGATCTCAAAGAATTTTACCCGCACCATTTTGAGGATCTTGCAGCTGCGCAACAAAGTCGAATTAAAAATTTACAAACCTTTTTTGAATCCGGAATGAAGCAGAAGATATTCAACAAATTGAATGCGGTGTTGTTCATGGTTCAAGACGACGCTGTGTTGCGGCGTTTCATGGAACACTCATTTTCAATTCAGTATGATGTTACCTTGAAACAAGCGATTATGGATTTTTATAAAATGAAAGAATATCAATTGCTTAAGCCTGAACATTTAGATACCGTAGATGATTCCGTTATTGAAAAAGAGGTTTCTAAAGTTTTACAAACCATTTCATAATCCTGTTCGCACCCGTAGTATGTCTTCAGCAATAGGGCGCAATTCTGCAATAAGAATTGCGCTCTTTGTTCATGATTTTTGGGAGACCTGAAGCGGCAATTGCTAAAAAGCTTTCGATTCCATTCGCAGGGTCGCAAATGGCAAAGGACCGAGTCCAACCCCTGCTAAAAACAATGGGCGGACACGGTCTCTTCGCCTGTCGCTCCATCGATCGCCACCAGTGGATGGAAGCCGATGGTGCCGTAACCGATCTCAGAGCAAATTGCAAAAAAGCTTGGCGGCGGTATCACGGTAAAAAGTAGACCAGGGGAAGGCAGCACGTTCACGCTCCGCCTGCCTGTTCAATTTATTGCTGATCAGATGAGCAAGCAATAAATGAATGTGTGGAAACACTGAGTAACGAACACGGGCTGTTTCATGACTTTGTTTTATTGAAAGGTAACAAAACATTATTGAAATACAATAAAAATACGCCTATGTGGCAATCCGGGTGACGCTCGATGTCATGATGGCAAAAAGAAAGATGAGTGTGACCGAACTGTTCGAACGGGTAGGTATTTATAATGGCGAATAGATCAATTTTGAAAAATGGAAAAGCCAGAGCAATCTAGTTTGACACGCTGAACAAAATATGCCGGCCAGCCGGGGATATTCTTGAGTTTACGGATGAAACCTGAAACCTGACTTTTTCCTGAAAACCCGAAGTCAAAGTCTTGGTTGAGCCAAATGACATCGATAAGTGAGATCGTTTCGAACACGTTTTTGTCTACATGAAAACAGCTGATGATTTTGACAAATATACGCGTACAAAAAAGAGGAGAAAAAGTCATGTAACTTTTCCTCCTCAACATATATTTAGGCGTATCTCATTATCAGTCATGTAAAATCTTTTTCATTTTTTTGTACTCATCTTCCGTGATCTCGCCTCGGGCAAATCGTTCTTTTAAAATTGATTCGGCATGATCGCTGGTGTTCGAATGGTGATTTGAATTTTTGATTAAGGAAATCACCAGATAAATTACGACAATAAAGAGTGCGAGTTGTAAAAGCCACCCGATGAACCCCATACCTATTCCGAATCCACCCATCATACCGTTATTCCATCCCATCATATCTACCACACCTTTCTTCTTTATCATTTAATGGAAGAACCTGCTTTTTCATTTAAAGGCTTTACTCTGATTTATTATCGTTTGAGGGATCTGTTACATCGTTCGAATGATCATCGGTATAATTGACTTCTGTCACCATACCGGCCGATGCATGATGAAGATCATGGCAGTGAAACAGCCAGTTTCCGGGGTTATCTGCCAGAAAGGCGACTTCATCGGTTTCTCCTGGTTTCACATTTAACGTATCTTTATAAATCGGTGAACCGGTTACTGGTTTGCCATTTTTACTTAGTATTTGGAAGAAGTGACCATGCAGGTGCATCGGATGATTATTCATAGGATCACGATTGACCAGTTTAACCTTTACACGATCCCCCCTTCTGACCTTAATCGGATCGAAATTCGGGAAGGTCTTCCCGTTAATGGTATAGATCATCCCATTGTTGTCCATGCCAGCGTTCAAATCCATCGTGTAGTTCACATCGTACTTCTGGTTCAAAGTAAACGTCGGTTTTGCGTTCGCCCCGTATTGATCGAAGTTGATTGCCGGCAGAGACGAGTCGGGATTAGGCCGATCGGTTGTTGTCTTGCTCCCCGCATAGTCAATAACGGTTTTCATGCCGTCCGCAGCCTTTGTGGTTCCTTGATCTTCAATGTACCATTTCCCCGGATTGTCGGCAATAAAGGAAACATCATAGCGTTCACCAGGTGCAACAGGAATGACCTGATTCTTGACAGCCTGAGGATTGTTAATCGGCTGACCGTCGGTGGCGATGACTCTGATGCTATGGCCATGGATATGAATATCATGCGGGAGATAGCCTGCATTAATGAAGCGAAGCCGGACATTATCCCCTTTTTTAACGTCCAGTGGTTTCACGGAGTGACCGCTTTTTCCATTAATCGTATACAGGTCATACATGCTCATATTATCTTTCATCATGTTTCCGGACATGTCTATGTTCCCCATATCCATCCTATCACGGTCATGATCCGAATCGTTCCTATTCATGCCGGGCATATGATTCATTCCTCCAGAGTCTTTGTTGTCTTTTTGGCTGTTTCCCTGAGTCATAGACGCGATTTGACGGTTAATCTGACGTTTATCGGTCACCCATTCATCCAGCATCAACGTGTAATCCCTGTCATACTTTTCTTCGGGCTCTTCGACAACAAAAGCGCCATATAATCCCCGATCCACCTGATTCACTGAGTCCTGGTGTGAATGATACCAGTAGGTTCCTGCTTTGTCGGCGACGAACGAATAGGTAAAATTCTTTCCTGGTGCAACGGCATCCTGCGTCACACCTGGTACGCCGTCCATTTTATTTGGGACTGGATAACCGTGCCAGTGTATGGAAACAGGTGAGGGGAGCTCATTTTTAAGCGTGACACGCACTTTCTCGCCTTTTTTCACGCGAATTTCCGGTCCGGGAGCCGATCCATTAAACGTCCAGACCGGAACGGTGACGCCACTGCTTAACTTTTGTGTCCCCTTTTTGGCAACGAGCGTAATATTTGGTCCCTTTATTATTTGGGGTGATTGTGATGTCGCGAATTCACTGCCCGCTTCCTGCTGGTCAATCGCTTTATTGCTGTTCTCTGTATTCGCCGAACACGCCGTGATAAGCAGTAATGCGAAACCAGCGACCGCAACGAAAAGCAACTTTTTCATGAGTGATAACTCCTTATCTGGTTTCCATCAGTGTAGCGTATAAATGTGGGGAAACTGTGAGGATTGAAAAGTGACGGAACAAAAAATTGAATAAAAGTATAAGCATATGAAGGCGCAACCGATACCGAGTTTTTAGTCACATCAACCCGGCACTGTTTTCTCTAAACGACTTGAAGCATTTTCAATATAAGGTATACTAATAGAAAGAA
>NZ_BJMS01000022.1 GCF_006539285.1 Sporolactobacillus inulinus | reverse complement strand
ATTTATATTGTTACCAAGTCTTTATATATATTGTTATGATCTGAGAGGGGAATTGCGGATGTCCGCAGGAATATTAGGAATGGGCAAGTTTGTTCCTGAACATGTGGTTACGAATACGGATTTAGAAAAAAGAATGGATACTTCTGATGAGTGGATTCGGACAAGAACCGGCATTTCTGAACGGAGAATTGCCGACGAGCAAACGAATACCTCGGATATGGCGTTTGAAGCAGCAAAAAAAGCAATTCATAATGCCGGTTTGACTGCGAAAGATATCGATCTCATTCTTGTTGCTACGGTAACGCCGGATCATCCATTTCCATCGGTTGCCTGCATGCTTCAAGAACGGTTAGAAGCAAATCATGTACCCGCTATGGATATTAGTGCCGCATGTTCCGGGTTTATGTACGGAATGGTTACTGCCAAACAATTTATCGACAACAATACGTATCGTCATGTACTCATCGTCGGCGTTGAAAAGCTGTCGAAAATCACCAACTGGGAGGATCGCGGAACAGCGGTTCTCTTTGGGGATGCAGCTGCAGCAGCGGTTATGGGTCCCGTTTCGGACGGAAAAGGAATCTTATCCTTTGAACTTGGTGCGGACGGGAATGGCGGTAAATATCTCTATCAAGAGGATCAATTTATCAAAATGAATGGTCGGGAAGTCTTCAAGTTTGCGGTTCGCCAGATGGGTGAATCGGCTGTTCACGTTGCTGAAAAAGCAGGACTCAAAAAGGAAGATATTGACTATTTGATCCCGCATCAAGCCAACATCCGGATTATGGAAGCTTCCCGTGAACGACTTGGGATACCTGAAGAGAAAATGATTAAAACCATACAAAAATATGGCAATACATCGGCTTCATCCATTCCGCTCGCATTAGCCGATGCGCTTGAAGAAGGAAAGATTAAAGATGGTGATCTGATTGTTATGGTCGGCTTCGGCGGCGGATTGACGTGGGGTGCGCTGACACTCAAATGGGGAAAATAAACGCAAGTGGATTCATGAACATTTTATGCATTTTAAATCCTATTGCAAGGAGAGAATTGAATGAACAGAAGAGTCGTTGTGACCGGTCTTGGCGCAGTAACTCCGCTTGGCAACGATGTTGCGACAACATGGACGAATGCGATTAACGGAAAATCAGGAATCGGCATTGTTACACGTGTTAATCCTGATGATTTTCGTGCCAAGGTTGCCGGTGAAGTGAAGGACTTTGATCCTGAAAAATATATCGATCGTAAAGATGTACTTCGCATGGATCGATTTTCACAGTTTGCAGTGGCTGCATCAAAAATGGCTGTTGCCGATGCAAAGTATACAATTGATGAAACGAATGCAGAACGTACCGGCGTGTGGATTGGTTCGGGAATTGGCGGCATGGAAACTTATGAAAAAGAATTGACGGTTGCGATGAAACGCGGATTCCGACGTGTCAGCCCATTCTTCGTTCCGATGATGATACCGGATATGGCTTCCGGCCAAGTGTCGATTCTTTTGGGAACCAAAGGAATCAATTCGTGTACGGTGACTGCTTGTGCAACCGGATCCGACTCAATCGGCAGCGCATATAAAGCGATTCAGCGGGGCGATAATGACGCCATCATCTGCGGTGGCAGTGAAGCGCCACTGACCAATATGTCCTTTGCCGGTTTCACATCGGCACGGGCGCTTTCGACGAATCCGGATCCGGAAACTGCTTGCCGCCCATTTGATAAAAACCGCGACGGATTTGTCATGGGGGAAGGCGCAGGCGTACTGTTGCTTGAATCTTTGGAATCTGCACAAAAGCGCGGCGCACATATCTATGCGGAAATTTCCGGATATGGGGCAACCAGTGATGCATTCCATGTCACACGTCCGGATCCGGAAGGCAAAGGGGCGGTTCGCGCCATGCGTATGGCACTTGAAGATGCCAGAATTACTCCAGACGATGTTGACTATGTGAATGCTCACGGAACAAGTACACAAGCGAATGATTCCACAGAAACAGGCGCTGTGAAGACGGTTTTTGGTGAGAAGGCCTATGATTTGGCCATCAGTTCGACGAAATCGATGATGGGACACTTGCTTGGTGCATCTGGCGGTGTCGAGGCTATTCTCTCCATTAAAGCGATTGGAACGGGGATCGTTCCCCCAACGATTCACTACGAGACACCGGATGAAGCGTGTGATCTCAATTATGTGCCTAACGAAGCGATTAATAAGCCCGTTCGCGTTGCATTGAGCAACTCCTTCGGTTTCGGCGGCCATAATGCAACGCTCGTCTTTAAAAAGTTTGAGGCTTGAAAAAACTGCGAAACAGCGTAAATGTCATTTCCGCAAACTATTTGCGGAGGTGGCATTTTTACGTTTAAAGTGCATCTTAATCGAGCAGACAATAAATGTATGACAGCGAATAAAATCTTCCAATAATGACCATAATGTTGGCAAAACAAACAGAGGAGATGGAATCTCATGGAGATCGTCAGTGATATCTGGGTCAACTGGTTTGAGGGAGAAGAAAACAGTTATAATGTTTGCGAATTTTACGAGTGGCGCAAACATGATTTCATTGAACTGCTTGATCAGACCCCACTAATTCGAGTGGAGAAACCGCTCCTGAATTACATTGAAAACAACTTGCAGGACCTGCCTCAGGAATTGCTAAAGGATGTGCGCAATCGAAGCGTTATCTGTAAGAATAATCAACGAGAAATCATCGAATATTGTTTCATTGCAACCGACGGGGAACGTTGTATTGTCGCTGATACACTTGGCTATACCATCCCCGTTCGCAAGAGCAGACTGATTCCGCGACAAGAAAGTCTGATCTTGCAAAAAGCAGAAAAATTAGAGACCGCTTCTTATCCGCTTCCTGATGCAGCGATCCGAAAGAAAGAATACCACATGTTGTCGCTAGATCCTAAGTGGATGATCGGGTTAACGCGTAAGGAACGGCAGCTGAAGCAGCTGCTGTTCATGGCCCTGGATCAACTTCACGCCTCAAAGAATGTTGAGGAAATGCGCTATTGGTATACAGAATGGTATCCAACACGCTATCTGCAAAGCAGGACGCTGCGTTTTGAGGAAGCATGGCAGGGACTGGTGGAAGGAATGATTCCCGGATGGTCGGCCAAACATAGTGATCTCTGCGAGCGTATGGTAAAAGGACAAGCCTATTTTGAAAAACTGTGGGAACTTGAAAAAGGTTCAAAAGTGAACTAAACGAAAGTGCAGTAGGGAGGGTCAAGTTTTTTACTTGATCCTCTTTTTTTAGTGTGCCGGCATGTGCGACGGCTAGGCGGTGAAAGTTCGCTACAGCCCTCAGCAGTCGGAACTGTTAGCCAAGGGCAAAGGTGTACATCGCGAGGCTGAATCTGAAGGAAGCCGGACGATCAGGTAAGGATAGTATGTGATATTTGGTCGCGGAAAAGACTGTGCATCAAACGCGCAGATGCTCTGGCGCCTGCGGAGCGTCTCTGTTGATCACAGGCCAAAGAGGAGACCCCGCAGATACCTGCCTGTCTGAGGAGGCTCGCGGTGCGCTCGCGGCAAGCGAGCAGCTGGAGTGCCCGTCGTGCATAAGGTAATGAATCAAAACCGCATCCTGCGGAAGTAAGGACTAGGTGTAGCCTGGTTTTTCTTAACTTTTTTTAGACTAACCTTAACGATGCTGATTTTTTTCTCAACAAGTAGTCGCTATAGACAAATGGGTGATAAGTTCGTATTATAGAATTAAAATTTAACTATATTAAAAAGGAGAAGCGATGAAACATCCGGGCGCAACATTACGATTTCTGCGAAAATCGAAAAAAATGACACTTAATGAACTTGCCCAAGGTGAAGTCTCTGTTGCTTTTCTTTCACGATTTGAACGTGAAGACTGTGATATATCCTTCACACATTTGCTTCATTTGCTTGAGAGGCTGCATGTGAGTGTCGATGAATTTCTTTATATTAGTAATGGTTATGAGGTCGGCGACTTTCAAGATTTCTTTACGCATTTAAAAAGATACGTTATGGAAGATAATCTTCATATGCTTCAAGTCACTCGTGAAAAAATGCGTGACTACTATAATAGGAAGAAACGCGATCACTATCTTCACTTTTCAGCGCTCGCAGCCCTTTACGCGCATCGTATTTCAAAGCAGGATCCCGATCCGAACGATGTACGTATTTTAAGCGATTATCTTGAACGCGTAACGATTTGGGGGTATTACGAGCTGGTGGTTTATGCAAACTCAATGTACTCCTTTCCTCCCGAGCTGATCATTAAATTTTCACGAATGGCTTATGAGAAGAGCATGGACTATCAGCCACTTGAGATCGGGCTCGACAAGAAACAACTCATCCTAATGAACACGGCAACCGTTCTGATGGAAGTTGGCCGTTTAGCGGAGGCCAATACGTTTCTTGTTCTCTTAAACGATTCGATTAATAAAGAGAACGACTCTTATATGAAGATTAAACTGATTTATTTAAGAGGGATCTATCTGATTAAACAAGGCTATCGCAAGAGAGGTGAATCGATGGCGCGGCAAGCCATTCAGATCTTTACCGAATTAGAAAGTGTTTCACAAGCTGCGACTCATGCGAACTACCTTCAGGATGTCCTTAATTCTACTATAGTAAAAAAGGATTGAGCGAATAAATAGAAAAGACAGCTGTTTTGATGTCGTCCATCAAAGCGGCTGTCTTTTTGGATTCTTGATTAATGTCGGTTATGACGACCGATCCCCAATGCTTTTTCCGTCTTTCTTAATGTTTCTTTTGCGATTGCGTAAGCACGTTCGGCACCTTCATCGAGAATTCGATCCAGTTCGGAAGACTCGATTAATTGTGCATAGCGTTCTTGAATCGGCTTCAGAGTGCCAACTACTGCTTCGGCAACATCGGTTTTAAATTCACCATATCCTTTGCCTTGATAAGCAGCAACTAACGCATCAACAGAACGGCCGGAGCAGAGCGAGAAGATATCGAGCAGGTTCGAGATTCCCGGCTTTGCGTCGCGGTCATAACGGACAACGGCTTCATCATCGGTAATTGCAGATTTAATTTTCTTGATGATGTCTTTTTCCGGATCCAGTGTGAAGATCGTTGCTTTTCGGTTCGTATCCGACTTGCTCATTTTCTTCGTCGGTTCCTGGAGTGACATGATGCGCGCGCCAACTGGAGGAATATAGGGTTCGGGAATTGTAAACACATCGTCGTATTTATTGTTGAACCGTTCTGCTAAATCGCGTGTGAGTTCCATATGCTGTTTCTGATCTGCACCGACCGGGACAAGTTCGGTTTGATAAAGCAGAATATCTGCAGCCATCAACGGTGGATAAGTAAGGAGTCCAGCAGGAATGGCCTTCTTGCCTTTTGATTTATCTTTGAATTGGGTCATTCGTTCCAACTCACCCATATAGCTTGTACATTGCATGATCCATCCGAGCTGGGCGTGGCAAGGCACTTCAGACTGAATGAACAGAATTGATTTCTTTGGATCGATGCCCATAGCGAGGTACAGAGCAGCCAGATTACGAATGTTCTTTTGAATTTCTTTAGGATCCTGAGGTACGGTAATCGCGTGTTCGTCAACGATGCAATAGATACAATCGTTGCCTTCTTGGAGGGTTACAAAATTGTGCATCGCACCTAAGTAATTGCCAAGCGTCGGGATGGAGGTCGGCTGCACGCCGGAAAATATTTTTGCCAAAATGAATCACCTTTCTGTGTTTTCGATTTTTTTGAATATATAAAAAGGCCTATCCATCCACAAGGGACGAATAGACCGCGGTACCACCCTGATTTTTCTGCAAAACAGAAACAGCTTATCTGATCCTTACAAAACGAGAATCATCACCATGATAACGCATGGATGCGTCAATGCCTACTGACAGATTTGATTCTGAGGTTCGGATTGCAGCTCAAAAGTCCATTCCCATGCAGTCCGTCACCCCGGTCTCACCAAGTCCGAAGTTCTCTGAGGACTTTCTGCAAGGTACTCTTCTTTATCATTGCTTCATATACACTGTTATTGCTGAATATTATAGTCAATATTCTTTTTTCATGCAACTTCACTTTTAAAAAGTTAAAGAGCAAGCGAGATTAAAACCGTTGTAACAAACAAGACCAAACTGGAAAGAATCAGCGGCCAGGTAATCGGCCAGCGCTGCGATCCTTCACGGTGCTTCATCTCGGCAAGCGGCGCCTCAGCTTCCTGCTCCCCAAGCTGTTTTTTTCTAAAGGCACGCGCGACCCGTTTAAAGCTGTACGTCATTCCGTCGAAAAAGCCGCCTTGAATGATGAAAATAATGAGTCCAAGGTTAAGAGAAAGCAGACTGACAACGGAAAGATGGTTGATCAAAGTGATTAGAGAAAAGGAGCGGTCGGATAGTCCCTGCACGACTATGGAAATGAGAATTTCCACAAAAAGAAAGAATAGATACAGATTTTTTGTTTTAAATCTAATTTTACTCATGGAACACCTCGAATGATTTTTTTTATTTGTTAGATAAAGGCCGACTCATGGAACTTTTGTTAGAAATTATAACATAATTTTAAAAAATATATTTTCAAAAAATAGCTTTGCATCAATATATTCTACATTTTCTGTTAGATTAAGATAGCAAAATTCAAAAAAAAAACATGCAAAAATTACAGATAACTTGTATAATAGCTTCTGTAGGTTGAATTGTTCTTGTTATACATACAAATATAGCGGGAACGGGCCTAAAAAAAGATAGCAATTTAGGGGAGGTTATTGCTTTTATGAAAAAGGCAAAATGGTCACTCGTGCTGTCCTTTGTGCTTGCATTGAGTCTTGTACTTTCCGCTTGCGGAAGCTCAAGCAGCAGCGACAGCGGCAAAAAAAGCGGCGCTTCAAACAAATTAGCGTCGAAACAAGAGTTGAAATTTGCGATTACAGCTGATATTCCTACTCTTGATCCAAATCTTGCAACCGATACAACGTCAACAAACGCAATTGATATGACGCAATCCGGTCTGACAAGAATGCACAACAACAAGTTCGAATGGGATTTGGCAAAAGGTGAGCCAAAGGTAAGCGCAGATAAGAAAACGTATACCTTTACCCTTCGCGATCAAAAATGGTCGGACGGCAAACCTGTAACTGCTCAGGACTTTGTTTATGGATGGCATCGTCAGAATGATCCAAATGCAAAACCGGCTTACAACTTCTTATTTGCATCTGTAGGAATTAAAAATGCAGCGAAAATCCAAAATCAGGATGATTCGTTGTATGGCAAGTATGATCAATTAGGCGTTAAAGCCTTGGATGACAAGACTTTGCAAGTAACCTTGGATCAACCGGCCCCGCCATTCTTCTACAGCATTCTGTCTCAACCGCAATTCTTCCCAGTACGTGAAGATGTTGTTAAGAAAAACGGAAGTAAATATGCAACATCCGCAGATACAATGCTCTATAGTGGTCCGTTTGTCCTTTCCGACTGGAAAAAAGGTACTGGCTGGACTTATAAGAAAAACAAAGACTACTGGAATGCAAAAGCAACGAAGCTTGAAACTGTTGACTTCAAAGTCGTAAAAGAACAAGGTACAGCGATCAATCTGTACAAAACAGGTTCGATTGATGAAGTCGGACTTTCCGCTGAATATGTTGATCAATTCAAGAAAACAAACGCAAGTGAAATGAAATCGGCTTTGGAATCCGGTACTTTCTTCCTATACATCAACCAAAAGACAAACAAGAATTTGAAGAACCTCAATTTGCGTAAAGCGCTGAACGCTGCAATTGATCGTGATGGATTAGTTAATTCAATTCTAAACAACGGTTCTGCAGGATCTGATTACATTGTTCCGAAAAACTTTGTCGCGGGTCCGGATGGCAAGGACTTCCGTTCTGCTGACCCGGATGGCTTCTCAGCTGGCTCTGCTTCCGAAGCTAAGGACTATTGGAATAAAGCAAAGAAAGAACTTGGCATTAAGACTCTGAAACTTAACTTCTTAAGCCAAGACAGCAGCTCAACACAACAATTAAACCAATATGTTGCGAACCAGATTAAGAAAAATCTTCCTGGCGTAACGGTAACAATCAATGCTCAACCTTGGGCAAACTATCTGAAACTTAATCAAGAATTCAAATTTGACCTTGCATTCAGCGGCTGGTTCCCAGATTATCAGGATCCAATGACTTACCTGGATATGTGGACCTCTAAAAACCCACAAAATACCACAGGATGGTCAAATAAGAAATTTGACAGCCTGTTACAGTCAGCACTTACAGGTACAGCTGATCAACAGAAACGTTGGGATAATCTTCTTGCAGCTGAAAAACTGATGATGTCCGAATACCCAATTGTTCCTCTCTATCAATCTGGACATACTTGGGTAGAAAAACCTTATGTTAAGGATCTTTCATTCCCATCATACGGTCCTGAAATTGATTTTGCACGTGCTTATATTACACAGCACTAATTTATATAAATCAATGGATGATATGTGAGGTATTTTGAAGGAGAGTATGTGTCGACCCTGACATGTACTCTCCTTTCCATTAATTTTATAATAACTTTATTCATTTACTATGATAAACTATTTACTATTGAATACTAGGAAATACAAGATAGATAATTGTTTTTTAGGGGGTACGTTTGTGGGCCGATATATTTTAAAGCGAATTGGCTATATGATTGTCACTTTTTACGTTGTGGTTACGCTGACGTTTCTGTCCATGAAGATGCTGCCTGGTACACCATTTAAGTTTGCCAATCGTCTCTCACCTGAGCAGTTAAATCAGTTGAAGCATTATTATGGCCTTGATCAACCTGTTCCAGTCCAATATCTGCAGTATATGTGGAACTTTATTCATGGTGATCTCGGTGGCTCGTTTCAGTATGGGATGCAGCCGGTCACTGAATTTTTAATGCAGCGTTTCCCAGTATCGATGCAGCTTGGCATTGAATCGATGATTTTTGGAACGATATTGGGCATCCTCTTAGGGATCATTTCGGGAATTTATCGCGGTAGATTTCTTGATTGGGGTATGGTCACATTGACCGTTGTGTTTATTTCAATTCCTTCGTTTATTTTTGCGGCAATTCTGCAGTATTTCTTTTCGGTACAAATCCGAATTTTCCCTGTAATCGGATGGAGCGGCCCCATGACTCATGTACTACCGGTCATCTCTATTGGTGTCGGAGTCATGGCATCAATCGCTCGATTTATGCGGACAGAGATGGTTGAAGTCTTGAATCAAGACTACATAGTAACAGCGCAAGCAAAAGGGTTGAGCACATCTGCCGTTATTTATAAGCATGCGATTCGTAATGCAATGATTCCGATTGTTACCGTAATCGGCCCCATGACAGCAGCTGTTGTTACGGGATCGTTAGTCATTGAAAATATTTTTGCTATTCCTGGTATTGGATCTCAATTCATTGATGCGATTGTCACCAATGATTATCCGATGATTATGGGGACAACCGAACTGTATGCCGCTTTATTTATTGTTACGATTTTTATCGTTGATATTTTGTACGGCGTGATTGATCCAAGAATCCGCGTGTCTGGAGGGAAGCCATCATGACATCGTCTAATCATGACATAACCAAAGACTTATTTACTCTTGCAGACTTGGGTGATACAGCAGCTGATAAGATCGCTGGTGAAAGCGTCAGTGCATGGAAAGACGCCCTTCGACGATTCGTCACCAATAAAGGTGCCTTTATATCGATGATTATTATTGCCTTAATTGTGTTTTTTGCAATTGTTGGGCCGCATTTCTTTGGCTATGACATCGATAATCAAGATGTATCACGCGCCAACCTTCCGCCTAAAATCAGTGGTTTGGAATGGATTCCGGCGTTCAGCGGTCATGAAAATGGCGTGGATGTTTACAAAGAAAAGAATGTTAAAACCGCCTACTGGTTCGGTACTGATCAGCTTGGACGTGATCTTTGGACAAGAACCTGGCATGGAACGCAGATTTCGTTGATTATTGCCTTGATTGCGACGCTTGCAGATGTGCTCATCGGAGTTGTTTACGGTGGTATTTCCGGCTACTTTGGCGGTATGACTGATAATGTTATGCAGCGTATCATTGAAATCATCGCCGGTATTCCGAACCTTGTCTGGATCATTTTGCTGATTTTGATTATGCAGCCAGGACTATTAGCGATTACAGTTGCTATTTTAGCGACAAGCTGGCTCTCAATGGCGCGAATTGTTCGCGGCGAGATGCTGAAGTTGAAAAATCAGGAGTTTGTTCTTGCTTCGAGAACGCTTGGCGCAAGCGACCGACGTATTATTTTCCGGCATTTGATACCGAATTCGATCGGTATGATTATTATTAACACTATGTTTTCCGTACCAAGCGCAATCTTCTTTGAGGCATTCCTGAGCTTCATCGGTCTAGGAATTCGTTCGCCGCAATCATCGCTCGGTTCGTTGATCAATGACGGGTATCAGATGCTGCAAATTCATCCGTATCAGACACTTTACCCGGGTATTATTATTTCGCTCCTGTTAATTTGCTTTAATATCATGGGTGATGGGCTTCGTGATGCATTTGATCCGAAGCTTCGTCGATAAGTACAGGAGGTGCACTAATGGATCACTTAATGAAAATTACAGATTTAAATGTTGTCTTTCATATATTTGGAGCAGACGTCCATGCGGTTCGCGGTATTGACTTGGAATTAAATAAAGGTGAAACGCTGGCAATTGTCGGAGAATCTGGTTCCGGTAAATCCGTAACATCAAAATCGATTATGGGGCTGATTCCGAACCCACCTGGAGAAATTACATCCGGTGAAATTTTATTTGAAGGAAAAGATCTCGTCCAATATTCACAAAAGCAGATGCAGAAAATTCGTGGAAAAGACATTTCGATGATTTTCCAGGATCCAATGACTGCCCTTAATCCGACCATGAAAATTGGCAAACAAATCATGGAGGGCCTAATTAAACATCAAGGCTTATCTAAGCATGATGCAAAAGAACGCGCCATTGAACTGCTGCAGCTGGTAGGCATTCCAAATCCAGAGAAGCGAGTCGATGAATATCCGCATCAATTTTCCGGTGGGATGCGGCAGCGTGTTGTGATTGCCATTGCTCTTGCCTGCAATCCGAAAATATTAATTGCAGACGAGCCGACAACCGCGCTGGATGTAACCATCCAAGCCCAAATTCTTGATTTAATGCGTGATTTGCAAGAAAAAACCGGAACGGCAATTATATTGATCACTCATGATTTAGGAGTCGTTGCCAATCTGGCCAAACGTGTTGCTGTTATGTACGGCGGCAAAATTGTTGAAACAGGTACATTGGATGAAATTTTCTATAATCCGAAACACCCGTATACATGGGGGCTGCTGTCCTCTATGCCGAAACTGCACGCAAAAACGGATAAGCTTTTGGCAATTCCAGGAACGCCTCCTGATTTGAGCCATCCGCCGAAGGGCTGTCCTTTTGCCGCCAGATGCCCTTATGCCATGAAAGTATGTATTGATCATATGCCTGAGTACACAGAACTGTCGAAGACGCAGAAGGCGGCTTGCTGGCTTCTTGATGAGCGTGCGCCAAAAGTAGATCCGCCGTCAACGATAGGTGTGGGAGGGGAAGCATAATGGCTGCTAAAACTGAAAAATTATTACAAGTGAAGAATCTCAAGAAATACTTCAATGTTTCCCGTAAGGATGTGCTCAAGGCCGTCGACGGCGTGACCTTTGATGTCTATAAAGGCGAGACACTGGGACTTGTAGGTGAGTCCGGATGCGGTAAATCTACTACCGGTCGAACGATTATTCGACTTTATGATCCCACTGAAGGTGAAGTTATTTTCGATGGTCAGGATGTTGGCGGAAAGCTGAACCGCAATGAAAAAAAGAATTTGTCAAAACGGATGCAGATGATCTTTCAGGATCCTTATGCCTCGCTGAATCCGAGAATGATGGTTAAGGATATTATTGCTGAGGGCATTGATATTCATCACTTGGCTAAATCCCCCAAAGAACGGATTGAACGGGTTTACGAAATGCTTGAAACGGTTGGATTGAACCGTGAACATGCGAATCGTTATCCACATGAATTCAGTGGGGGGCAAAGGCAGCGTATCGGCATTGCACGGGCACTTGCAGTAGATCCCGACTTTATCATTGCCGACGAACCGATTTCAGCCCTAGATGTTTCCATCCAAGCTCAGGTTGTCAATTTGATGCAGGAGCTCCAGGAAAAACAGGGATTGACCTATTTGTTTATTGCTCATGATCTTTCTATGGTGAAGCACATCAGCGATCGTGTCGGTGTTATGTATCTCGGGAACATGGCCGAACTTGCATCCAGTGATGACGTTTATGGTCATCCGCTGCATCCGTATACGCAGTCGTTGCTGTCGGCAATCCCGGTTGCTGATCCTAAGATTGAGCGGACACGCGAGCGTATTATTCTTGAAGGCGATGTGCCAAGTCCAATTGATCCGCCAAGCGGCTGCCGCTTCAGAACACGTTGTCCATTTGCTATGGATATCTGTGCAAAAGTTAGACCGAAATGGCATGAAGCAGAAAAGAACCACTGGGTTGCCTGCCACCTTCATGATGAAGAAATAAAAACAGAAAACGTATAAAAAATAATCCTTGCAGGATATTCTGCAAGGATTATTTTTTTCGATAAGTGATGAAAAGATGCACAAAATAAAAAAGAATGTTAAAGAGAAGCAGCACGATAATCATCGGCATCGTCAGCAAGTGAAAAAAATGGTACAAAACGATGGCGATGATCAGAAGCAAGGCGAGAAAGCAGGTAATCCAGCGAGTCATAAAATCAGCTCCATTAAAAGGTTTGTTCCTGTGAATACTTTCTGCGCGCTTCACATATAGTATAAGAGGAATGTCTCGTGAAGACATTTAGCCCAAGGTTCGGTGAAACGGCGATATGTTCCATAACGATGTCCAAGCTTAACATAATCACAGTCGAGTCTCAAGAAGAGGCACTGCTTCTTTGAAATGGGGCATGTCAAAATTTTACCTTGACAACCAAGCGTGTCGGGTTGAGAATAAAGGCAGACAAAGAATACTCTTCTGAGATCCACTTGAGAAGAGATTTGGACGAATGAGTGAGGAGGCGATCATCAGTGAAACCGAAAGACGTCAGACGGAGGCGCAAACATTCTATTCGGAAATGGTTGAAAGAGACCTTAGGACAGCTTCAACCGAAGTCGCAAGATGCACCGTCAGCGAACCTGAAATTACCGGCGTAAGGTGAATATGATGCGGGTAAAACCGAATAAACATAGTGAATGTGTATTGAAGAGCTTCTTTTTTGAGAAGCTCTTTTTGCATCCCTTTTACATACTGAGCGCAAGTGGGTTTCGCAGCGAAATGAGAATCCGCATTTTTATTGGAAATGATCGTAACATGTCGAATCATGGTGCAAAATAGCTTGTTTTCTGGTGAAATATGAAATTATTTTCATACAAAAAAGGGTATAAAATTTATAAGAATTATTATATAATAAAAGAAAGCCTTAGTGAATAGAATGCTTCTATTATTCAAAGGAGGGCGAGATATGGTTACATTGTATACATCACCAAGCTGCACGTCGTGCAGAAAAGCAAAAGCTTGGCTCAGGGAGCATGACATCCCATTTAAAGAACGGAACATATTCTCCGAACCACTATCGATTGAAGAGATTAAAGATATTCTGCGTATGACTGAAAACGGTACGGACGAGATTATCTCGACACGATCAAAAGCCTTTCAGGAACTGAATATTCAACTGGAGACCATGTCAATCCAGCAGTTGTTTGAATTGATCAAAGAAAATCCTGGATTGTTGCGCCGTCCGATTATGCTTGACGACAAACGGTTGCAGGTTGGCTACAACGACGATGAGATTCGCCGCTTTCTTCCTAGAAGGGTACGTACCTTTCAGTTGCAAGAAGCACAGCGATTGGTTAATTAACGCGTGAATGGATTTTTTTAATTGACATACGATTCATTGTTTAAAAATAAGAACGGCCGTCCTTGATTGGGCGGTCGTTCTTGCTTCACGACTCGTGCTAAGACCTCTTTGCAAATCTCCATGAGGAATAGAGGTTGTATAGCCATCCGGTCACAAGCAGAGCAGCAATGAGCAGAACCGGAAAGATATGGGCGAAATGAGGATAAGACTCAAAAATCCAACGAATTTCCTGTTCATCCATGATCATTTCGGAGGCCGTGTAGCCAAGAATGCCGCCGCCAGCATAGATGAGAAGAGGAATATGTTCCATAGCGATTAAAATAATTTTACTTCCCCAAACAATGATTGGAACAGAAAAGATAAGACCGATTGCAATATAGCCGATATGACCTTTCGATGCACCGGCAATTGCAAGCATGTTATCAAAACCCATGACCATGTCTGCAAGCACGATCGTTCGTACAGCAGCTACCAATGATATTCCTGCGCGAATGTTATGTTTTTCTTGTCTATTCGTAATCAGACGGATGGCAATGATGATTAAGAAAAAGCCTCCGGCGAGAAGAAGGTAAGGAATATTCAGCAGTGAAACAACGATTGCGGTCAATGCAATACGGATGATCACCGCTATTCCGGTACCTAAAAGAATTGCTTCATTGCGTTTTTTTTCTTCGAGCCTGCGGCACGCTAAAGCGATGACAACCGCATTGTCTCCGCCTAGAATAATATCGATGAAAATGATTTTTAAGATAAAAAGCAGTGTATCAAGATCAAAAGACATGCGTGATGAGCTCCTTTCTTCTGTCTCCGTTCAATTTATGCGGACTTGTCCCGAATCATTCCGTCAACGCTTGTTTTAAACAATCTTTGTCATTTGCTGCATAATTAGATTAAGCAATCAATAGAATGAAGCAATTAATCGAAACCGTGCTTGTTGATGGGGCAAGTGCGGAATCGTTTAAATACGGATTATTTTTATTTCCATGGTGGACGTTTTATCATACAATAGAGGTACAGGATACATGTTGTCCTATCGGCAGTTGTCACTCCCATACCTATTGATAAAGAAGGGAGAGATCGCAGTGAAAATCGAACGGATTAATGAAAATACGCTGAAGTTCTATATCAGTTATTTGGATATTGAGGATCTTGGCTTTGATCGTGAGGAGATATGGTATAACCGCGATCGAAGTGAAGAACTCTTTTGGCAAATGATGGATGAAGCACACACTCAAGAATCTTTTTCACTTGAAGGTCCGCTTTGGATTCAGGTTCAAGCCTTGGAAAAGGGTATGGAAATTATTGTGACTCGTGCACAGATTTCGAAAGATGGATCCAATCTTCAATTGCCGCTATCAGATGACAAACATCTGGACATACCAATTAACGACCATGACGCCGATCAGAATTCAAACCGGGCCAAGGTGTCCGAAAACAAGGATGAGGAGCTTGATCATTCAGAAGACGATGCTTTTCAGGATGATCAGCCGATTTCATTTATAATCGGATTTGCCGATTTTGAGAATTTGATCGCTTTGAGCCATGCTTTTCCGGCTCATGAGGCGATGGATACCGCACTTTATGCATACAAGAACAGCTACTATTTAAACGTTACGTTTGATGATTGCCTGTCTGATGAAGATCAGGATAATGATTTAAGCAAGATGCTGGAGTATGGGCTTGACACCAATCTTACACAGTATGTACTCGATGAGTATGGAAAAGAAATCATTAAGACAGAAGCACTGCAAACCATTAGGACGCACTTTCCTCTGCTTAAATAATCGTTTCCCTCTGAAAACGAGCCTGCCGATCATCGGCAGGCTTTTTTTCACAGGTAAAGGAAGTTTGTGATTTTGCTTTGTGGTATAACGATAAGCGGCATAAATACGTCCTGTATGCAACGCGAAAGTCATCACATCCTGCGGAAGTAAATAGACGGAGAGATTCCGCTTATCAACCTGAAAAACGTGAAAATGGGGGATTTTCCTTTGCATAACCGGAAAACCTCCCCTTATGTCCCCCTGAAATGAGCTCTGCTTTGCATATAACCGAAAAATCTCCGCTTATTTTTACTTAATTATGGACCGGAATGCTTAATGAAACAGAAGTGAGAGGAATGGGGATCATTTTTTCAAGACACTGAGACAAGCAGATTCTGCATGGAAGCAGGAGTCCAGCCTGTGCGTGCAGAATAAAGTAACATGAAAAGAAGAGGTGGTGATTTTTTGCTCATCGCGTCAACAGTCGATGCGCAGCGTATTTCGCTGGCTGAAAGGGAAGGGTCACGCGAAGAATTAATGCGGTTGCGCAATCAGTCGTTCCGTTGTCCGATCTGCCATGCTCCCGTGCTGCTCAAAGCAGGCGAGAAGCGGCGCTGGCATTTTGCACATCGCCCGCATCATACGTGTCTCGTAGAGAATGAACCTGAGACAGAGGCGCATCTAGCCGGCAAATATGATCTGTTTCATTGGAGCCGTTCCGCCGGCAGAGCGCCCCGTTTGGAATACTATTTACCCGAACTGCGCCAAAGGCCGGATGTGTATTTACCCGGGATCGAACCGACAGCGCTTGAGTATCAGTGCAGCGCGATAGCGGAAAAGCGATTAGCAGAACGGTCAATTGGTTATCTTCACAGACATATAACCCCGGTTTGGATTATTGGTATGCATCATCACAGCTGCAAACGAAACATGATTCGTCTCTCTGGTTTCGTTTCTATGGCGATTCGCCGATCTAGAGCTGCTCCAGCACAACACCCGTTTTCTTCACCCTATTTCATTTGGTTTTATAATGCTTCGACGAAATGTTTTCTTCGATCTTCCTGCCTGACTCCATGGTCAAAAACTTATTTTATTTCCCAGGAAAGTTGCTGTACACTTTCTGAATGCAGGCCCTATCAATTGCTTGCTCCTTATCTCGATTTTTCACCCAAATCATTTATGCGGCTCTGGCTTACCATGAAGAAAAGAAAAAGACTCGCACGTCCTTTGCGGATGACTCGTGAAGAATGTCTTTTGCGCAGTCAAGTCTATCAATTTCGTCAGCACTTTGCTTGGTTCCCGAGTTATGTCGGCTTGCCGCATCATTCGTTCGTTTATTTTCTGAATCCTCCTTTGCTTTGGCAGATGTGGCTGGTTCTTTTGCTCGGCCGAATCCAACCCGGCTATTGGTTTACGCCCGAACGGATGCTTGAAGAAGCAAGCCGAAGAGGGGTTGCTGATTTATTCGCGCTTCGCCCGCTTCCGCTGTGTCCCACTAAAACAGCCGGGCAGCTGATTGCTGTCTATTTAACACAATTGGTACGTTTGCGTGTTGCTGAACAGAGCGGTGCATCTTATCGTTTGTTTCCGTATCAAGTGAACGAAACAACGTTCACTGAATGTCTCAAGCAGGATCGCCAAACGCTGGTACAGTTAGAAGCGGCACTGCTTGATGATCCGCTCAAAGAATAAGCAAATTTTTGCGCAAATGTTCAAAAAGAAGTAGGATATAATTATTGGTAAATACATGAAATACGGAGGTGCCGCAATGGCTGAAGGGAAAACGACCGCCCTCCCAAAACGAGAGGATATACCGGTTGAAGAAACTTGGGATTTGGAAGCGATCTACCCGAGTGTTGCTGCTTGGGAGCAGGCTTTTGAAAAAGTGAAAGAGCTGATCGCTGAAGCCGAACAGTTTAAGGGGAAAATCGGCGAGTCAGCCGATTCCTTATATGCATTATTGAAAAAGCAAGATGAAGTCACCGAATTGTTGTACAAGGTTTATGTGTATGCACATATGAAAAATGATGAAAACACGGCAAATGCAACGTTTCAGGCTCTTCATGACCGGGCGAGCAGTCTTGCTGCAGTTGCCGGCAGCAAGCTGGCCTTTATCGTTCCGGAAATTCTGGCAATTGATCCCAAACGGCTGAATCAATTCGTTGAAGGAAGCACGTCATTGCAGCTCTATCGCCATGCACTTGACGAAATCATCAGGACGCGCCCCCATGTGCTTGACAGTGAAAAAGAAGCACTGCTTGCTGCTGTTGAAGAGGTTACCGATGCGTCATCGACTACGTTTGGGATGCTGAATAATGCGGACTTGAAGTTTCCGACGATCAAAGGCGAAGCCGGACAGGATGTTGAAATTACACATGGTCGCTACGGCACGCTTATGGAAAGCGAGAACAGACAGGTGCGCAAAGATACGTTTGAAGGCGTCTACAAAACGTACGGTGCGTTTAAAAATACACTCGCTTCCACTTTGAGCGGACAAATCAAACGCGATTCGTTCTATGCTAATGCGCGCAAGTATACATCGGCACGTGAAGCTGCTTTGTTCCGAAATGATATTCCTGAAGCAGTGTATGATAACTTGATTAAAACGATTCATGAACATTTGCCATTGATGTACCGCTATGTAGCACTGCGTAAGAAAGCATTGCAAGTGGATGAGCTGCATATGTATGATCTTTATGCGCCGCTGGTGCCGAATGCAAAAATCAAGGTCACCTATGATGAGGCAAAAGAAATCGTGCTCAAAGCGCTTGCACCGCTTGGTGAAGACTATTTGGATAGCATTCGAGACGGATTTAAGAAACGCTGGATCGATGTCCGTGAAACGCAAAACAAGCGGAGCGGCGGCTACTCGGGCGGAAGCTACGGCACGATGCCGTACATCTTGCTGAACTGGCAGGATAACATCGACAGTATGTTCACGCTGGCTCATGAACTTGGCCATTCGATGCACAGTTACTATTCACGCACCAGCCAACCTTATCCGTACTCTGATTACTCGATCTTTGTTGCAGAAGTAGCTTCCACCTGCAACGAAGCATTGCTGAATCACTATTTGCTCAATCACACGGATGATAAGAAAAGAAAACTGTATTTGCTCAACAATCAGTTGGAAGGCTTCAAAGGCACGGTCTTCAGGCAGACCATGTTTGCCGAGTTCGAACACATCATCCATGAAAAGGTGCGTGCGGGCGAAGCACTGACAGCGGATCTTTTGACTGAAACCTATTACAGTTTGAATAAAACTTATTTTGGACCGGATATCGTTGTTGATCCGCAAATCGGTCTGGAATGGGCACGAATCCCGCATTTCTACTACAACTATTATGTTTACCAATATGCAACGGGATTCAGCGCTGCCTCAGCACTGTCTGCGCAAATTCTTCAGGAAGGGACAGCGGCTGTTGAACGCTACAAGAACTACCTTAAATCGGGAAGTTCGGAATCGCCGATTGAAATTCTTAAAAAAGCAGGCGTAAATATGGCTGAACCGAAACCGGTGCAGCAGGCAATGGATGTATTTGCGAACGTTCTTGATGAAACGGAACGCTTGCTTTTCAGCTAATTGAACCACAATTAAAAAACAAGGACTGAAGCAAATTGCTTCAGTCCTTGTTCGCTTAGTGCAAGATAAGAACCCGCCTGCGGAGCGGCTCTGTTGATCACGAGCCATGGGAGATCCCACAGGCAATAGTGCGCTCGCGGTGCGCCCGCGGCAAGCGAGTAACCGAAGCGACGATTCAGCACCGAAAAGACACGAATCCATCACACATGGCTGGAGATAAAGGACCAAGCACAGCTTGGTTTTTCTTATAAGCTACAAGCCATTCAGCGGCTGCGTTTCTGATTCCACGTGAGCATGCGAACGATCAAAAAAATAAGGGTAAAGAAAAGGATTCCGGACAAGAACAGGGACTCTAAATGCAGCAGTCCAAGCAGAAAATAACCAAAACAAAGGACTGCCATTGCGGACAAAAGACAGAGCATAACCAATTTCATCGGGTTCAACCTCCGTAGCTTGTTTAAAACAAGCTTATGACGACTTGTACGAAAACATGCAGCGGAGGGCTTAAGGCCTAAGGTAACCGCGTACACGCTCGTAAATCCAATCCATTGCTACACTTTTTTGATAGACCAATTCAAATAAACGCCCGCGTGCATATACCTCATAGCAGAACCAGTCATGACGAATCATCTGCATATGGCGGTCAAAAAGTTCTTGTTTATTCTTTATCAGATCTGCTCTGACCTGTTCTGTCATGTCGTCAAGAACTTCTAAATAAAGGTGCTTAAATTTGGCACCCGAAGCTGCAAGCGCTTTGCGATCATGGACGAAAGCCCTTTTAATCAGCGGCAGAAGCATGTATTCAGCAGCAATACGGGTTTCATCTTTGCTCATTTCCGATGCGGGAAGAAATACATCATGATCGTTCATTTGAAATGACCCCCAATTTTACCTGCACGTACACGAAGCTGACTGGCCGGCAGGAGGGATGCACCGCGAAAGAGTGCTGTTCTGCCATACTTGCAGTGAATACGGTCCACTGCAGCACTCAGCTTTGCTTTTTCTTCAATCCGTGCAAACAGATCCAATTGAAAAGTTTCCGTGCTTTTTTGAAGATCACTGAGCGTTACGGCTGCCGCGCGAATGGGTTGGTGGGCCCAACTTTCGCTGAAAAGACGATGAACCGCATGGTAAATGTCCAAACCAAAATTTGTTGCATAAGGCAATCGAATTTGGCGATGAAAGCCATTGTGCTGCTCAAAGGGACCGGACACGCCTATAGAGACGACACATCCCATATACCTTTCTGAGCGGGCACGAGCAGCCACTTCTTCGCTTAATTCAAGAAGAATGACACGAATCGCTTGTTGATCGGTGTAGTCATAGGGAAGGGTTATATGATGTCCGATTGCTTTTTGGTCGATAAATGTATTTGGCGAGACTGGAGATGGGTCCAATCCATGAGCGGTTTGCCAGAGCAACTCCCCGTTCACGCCCCAGCGTTTGCGCAGCAGTTCGACCGGGAAACGGGCGAGATGGCCGATTTTGCGAATGCCCATCCCGATGAAGTGCTGTTCCATACGGTGCCCGACCCCAAAAAGTGCACCGATCGGCAGCGGCCATAATTTTTTTTCCATATTTCTTTTCGTTAATAGAGAAATGCCCGTTTGATTCTTTTTGCTGAAATGGTCGCATGCCATTTTTGCCAGTGCTTTATTTGGTCCGATTCCAATTCGCGCGTAGATCCCGAAGCGCTGCTGCATGTCTCGTTGGATTTTTTGAGCAATAGTCAGCGGATCACCAAAAAGGTTCAGACTTGAAGTCACATCCATAAACTGCTCATCGATCGAATAGGGCTCAATCAAATGGGTATAGTGTTGAAGAAAGCGGGTCACTGCGGCAGATACGTTAATATAGCGCTGCATGCGCGGCAGACGGACGATGGCCTGTGGGCATTTGTTCAATGCCTGCCCGAGCGGTTCGGCGGTCAGCACGCCGAATTGCTTGGCGATGGGGCAGGCGGCAAGCACGATGCCGCTACGCTGCTTTGGGTTGCCCGCAACAATCAAAGGTTTGCTCCTAAATTCCGGAAAGTCCATCTTTTCAACAGAAGCATAGAACGTCTGCATATCGATCAGAAAGATTATATGATCCATCTGCACCACCTCAATTCATTGACTATGGATTTATTATACACGAACGAATGTTCTTTTAACACTGGAAATAAAAACATATGTTCTGTATAATGAGATAAGCGGTTTGAAAGACAAGAAAAAACCCTGTTTCCAAATGGAAGCAGGGCGATCGATCAGTTTCTATGTGCAGCTTTTAGTTCGCATGAGTAAGATAGGACCAGTATTGTCCGGTTTTTAACATAATTGGCTCGATCACTTGTTGCAGCTGCAGTTTGTGCAATTCTTTTAACGCCTCGTCTTCGGATAGATCATAGATAACGGCAACTTCCTGAGTGGTTAGGAAAAATTGCTGTTTAAAATAATCTTTGAGCGGAATCTTCGAGGCGGGGATCGGCCGCTCGTTTAATAATTCGCTAAGAATCTGTACATAGACTGAGTAAGGATAATGACCGTTCACCTTAATGGCTTCTGAATCATTACATGGTGTTGAACAGACCAGAGTCGGCAATTCGGTAATGGACAGTTCATTAGCTAATTTACGATCGCACTGAAATGCTTTGAGCGGCCGGCAAGAGTGAAAGTCACTTGAGAATTCCTGTTCATTTAGTCCGGCGAGACGAGCGACCTTGAGCAGCTCGTCAAATTGATTTAAGCCTTGTTTTCTCAAAAAGATTTGTTCACGCACACGCTTTAGAAACATTTGACCTGCCGCGCGCCCTTGAAATTCGGCAGCCTTAATGGCATAGGCAATCGAATAAAGCGAGGGCGGGTTTTCAAGCCATACGTCGCTGTCGCAGCACATACCGGTCAGACGCGCATATTTGTCCCATTCCTCAGCAATTTTTTTGGCTTGGTGAAACCGGCAGCAGTTTGCCGTATCATGATTGGTTGTCAGTAAGATGCGAAAGTCAATATACTTATGATATTGAAAAAGAAACTTTTTGAGCAAAGGTTCAAATCCCCAGCACTCCGGACAAAGTGGATCAATAAACATCAGAATCTCGACGCGTTGAAAAGACCGCGTTTTGCCGTTTCTTAGGGAACAGGATTCGTTTCCCAGTGCTCCCTCACATGTCATTCCTTCATTAAAGTGTGTCATGAAATCCCACCTCTCGAAGAAATTTTAAATAAACGGGCTCAAAAAAAGACGCTGGACTCAAACAAGCATTGCCGATAGTCGAAGTAGTCCCTCTCATTATAGCGTGATTCATTATTGCTAAATTCAGCCTTCCTTTATGATATTCTCGTCAACTTGATTCATTGACTCAGACAAAACACGTGTGAAAAAAGCACTGTTTAAGCTTTATCTATTGTAACAAGTTCCGATCGTGGAGGGCAACTCAGGGGCTTTTTAATCACTTATTTTCACGTTGAATCAATGGCCGAATCATTCATTTAGTGCGACAAATAAAATAATTAGGAAAATGTTTTCCAACCTTGAATCCAATACTCATGGTGTTATAATTTGAGACCCGGGGAATTAAGGGAGCTAAATAATAAGTGAATCAAATCAAATGAAGAAGGAAGTACAAGATGCTACCTGGCGTTACAATTGGAGAACTAATAAAAAAATTAGTGATTGCGGTTTGTGCTGCTTTTTTGTGTGCATTGAGCATGAATCTATTTCTTGTTCCAGCCCATGTTTATGCGGCAGGTATCAACGGCGCAGCCCAACTGATTTCCGATATTTTGCTTGACAGCGCACATATTCATCTTTCCATTGGCTTGCTGGTCTTGATCTTGAATATGCCGATTGCTCTTCTGGGATGGTTCAAGGTAGGAAAGAGCTTTACGTTGTTTAGTTTCATTACCGTCGTCTTAACATCGTTTTTCCTGACCGTTTTGCCGCTACACCCACTGTCTTCAGACTTGCTGCTCAATTCTATTTTTGGCGGCATGATTTCCGCGATTGGAGTGGGGGTCGCACTGAAATATGGGATTTCGACCGGTGGGCTGGATATCATCGCGATCTATTTGACGCGGCGTAATCGCAATGCCTCTTCAGGAAAATACTTTCTGATCTTAAACGGGATCATTATTGTGATTGCGGGTGTGGTCTATGAGTGGCAATATGCTCTGTATACATTAATTTCGCGCTTTGTAAACAGCTATGTGATCGACATGATTCACACGAAGTATCAAAAGTTGACGGTTATGACGGTTACCGGCGAGTCAGAGCGTCTGACTAAGGCGATACAAGATCAATTTGATCGCGGCATGACGGTGATTCCTTCATACGGCGGGTTTACCGGGTCTAAGAAGACCACTCTGATGATCGTCATCAGCCATTACGAACTCTACAAGATCGAACGCCTGATTAAAACAATTGATCCTAATGCCTTCACAAATATTTTGGAGACAAACAAGATCATCGGTACCTTTCACACAGAAGAGCAGCAGCGAGCGGTTCAGGCGATGAAACACGGCGACCACACGCAAAAAGTGCAAAAAACATTAGGATATCAGGATTATGAACATTTCCAGAAACTCTTTCATTCATCAGCAGTAAAATAAGTGTATTTGAGTAGTCATTGCAGTCTCGCACTTCTGCTTAAACGAATGCAAGCTGCTGTTACTATTGATTTGATAGGATAACCAAAAAGCGCTTCTTGGCATTTACTGAGCCAAGAAGCGCTTTTTTATTTTCGATAATGCGTAAAGACAAAACGTTTAAAGTGAGCAGCGGCTGGGGACAGCGGTCGATCTTCATACCAGGAAAGCCCGATCTGGCGCGAACAGCTCGGCCAGCGAACATGAATCTTGGCCACTTTGCTATGGTCGATATCCTTTAAATCCGGCATCAGAGCGGCCCCGAGTCCTGCGGCAACCAGTCCCGCCAGTGTCGTCACTTCCTCGCCTTCAAATGTGATGTTTGGTGTGAAGTTTGCTTTGCGACAGAGTTTGTCCGCAATTTTGCGCAGCTCAAAGCCTTCTTTTAGGACAATCATCGGCTCCGATTGAAGTTCATCTAGTGTAATCGATTCCCGGCGCGCGAGCGGATGCGATGCAGAGACCATCAGAAACAATTCTTCATCCCATAATTTTTCCCATTGGATGTGCGGGTCTTCATAGGAGTGATGAACAAGACAGAGATCAATTTCGCCTGCTTGAAGCTGCTTCAATAACGAGACGTTGTTGTTTTGATAGAGTTTAATTTTAATGTTTGCATGCTCTTTTTGAAATGTGCGGAGGATATTGGGGATCATATTGACACCCAGCGTGTGAAGAAAACCAAGCGATACTTCGCCGTACTCAGGATCGAGCAGCGATTGTATTTCTTTTTTTGTATCGTCAATTTCTTTAAGGATTCGGTTTACATGCTTTAAAAGCACTTTGCCGTACTGATTTAAAATAATGCTTCTTCCCTGTCTTTCGAAAAGAGGGATGCCAAGTTCTTCTTCCAGCCGGGCAATTGACCGACTTAATGCGGGTTGTGAGATTGACAGATCTTCCGCCGCTTGCGTCATATGTTGCAGCTGAGCGACCTTTTGAAAATATTCAATCTGTTGCCACTCCATGAATGATCACTCCTAGAATATAGGAAAATAGTATCGTAACGGGATAATGTTCCTGTTTATTTCTGGCCCTAAATAATCCGTCACAAAATTGACGGCTTTTTTTATTATAAGGTGTACCCTATATAGTACCATAGTTGCAGTGGAAAATCGCTTATATCTTGCCGAGAAAAACAATTTTCGGCATGTCACTCATTGACACGTTCTGTGCATCAATACGATTCACAGAATTTATTAGACAATGAATCGATATTGTCATAGTATGAATGTTACAAACAGAAACAGAAAGGATGTCGTTTTACATGGATTTTATATCGCCTGAAAGTAAAGCCTTTAAAAAGACATTAGTGGCTTTATTTTTGGGGAGCTTTATTATGTTTGCCGATCTTTATTGTACGCAACCGGTCATTGCTGTTATTGCCGCGCAATTTAACGTTCCGCCGGCTGCAGCAAGTTTGTCTTTGTCTGCTGCAACCGGTGCATTGGCCCTCTTCCTATTATTTGTCTCGTTTACCTCAGGTATGTATGATCGAAAGCGAGTTATGATTCTTGCTCTTGTGTCGTCTGCATTTCTTTCAATCACCGTTGGCTTTATTCAGAACTTGCCGCTTTTAATTGCGGTTCGCTTTGTTCAGGGCGCTCTGCTTGCAGGCTACCCGTCCATTGCGATGGCTTATATAAACGAAGAATTTGATAAGAAGGTACTCGGTTATGTGATTGGCATTTATGTTAGCGGCAACAGTCTGGGCGGATTAGCCGGGCGCTTAATTGTTGGTTCGCTCAGTGATGCTTTTTCTTGGAATACGGCTATTGCTCTATTAGGTTTGCTCAACTTAGTCATGTGCGTGCTGTTCATGATCCTGCTCCCAAAATCAAAACACTTTGATTCAAGACACGGATCGATGAAACGAACAACGGCCGGATTTCTTGAAAATATTGAGTCACCGGCTCTGGTTTTCTTATACTTAATCGGTTTTATTCTGATGGGCAGTTTCGTAACGATTTACAATTATTTCGGTATCCCGCTTTTGGAGCCACCCTATAATTTAAGCCAGACATTGATTGGGTTTATTTTTGTTATCTTTCTTGTTGGAACATTCAGTTCCACTTGGATGGGCCGATTGTCCGATCATATGAGCCGTTCCGGGGTGATTGGTCTCTGCCTGATCATGATGATCTGCGGGCTAGCGCTTACAATGTCGCCGCTCCTGGCTGTTAAAATTTTCGGATTGGCGATGTTTACGTTTGGCTTCTTTGGCGGACATTCGGTGGCCAGCAGCTGGGTTGGTATCCTGGCAAATCGGCGTGAGAAGGCGCAATCTTCTTCGCTGTATCTGCTGTTCTATTATGTGGGCTCCAGCGTGGTTGGATCTGTTGGCGGATTATTCCTTGAATGGTACGGATGGACGGGCTTGGTTATTGCAATAGCACTGTTATGTACCATCGGGATGACGCTTTGCTACTTTGTACGGAGAATGGTGCTGAATGGAGCATGTCACCGCTATCGCCGGCATCATCACAATCACCGTCACAGCATGGCAGGCCAACATATCTGATTACTCGTCTTGAACATGCGAAACCGGTGCTGCACCGATCAATAAAGCAGCATCGGTTTTTTTGTGTAAATTGTGGCGATGCGTCTGAAATTTGAGGTTGCTCATTTTTCTTTATATAATAGTTAAGATATGGAAAGAAGAGAAGGAATGGAAAAAGGGGTGGTTTTGCAGTGACGGTGTTTGAAGATTATAAGTATGAGCGCCCGGATGTCGCAAACTATGAAGAGGCATTCCGCAAGGCTTTTGATGCGTTTGAACATGCTGCAAGCTTAGAGGATGCGCTTTGTGCGGCTCGAGAGATCAATCGTATGCGCAAGCATTTGGATACCATGTTCCAGCTTGTTGGAATTCGGCATACCATCAATACAGAGGATCCCTTTTATAAAAAGGAAAATGACTTTGCTGATGAAACCATGCCGATTTTTGAAGGGAAGACGACAGAGTTCTATAGACTGCTGCTTGACTCGCCATTTCGCGCAGAGTTGGAGAAAAAATGGGGAAAACAGCTTTTTGCACTTGCCGAAGCGCAGCTTAAAAGCTTTTCCCCTGAAGTGATTCCGCTGATGCAGCAGGAAAATAAGTGGACTTCCAAGTACACCAAGCTAATTGCCGCTGCGAAGATTCCATTTAAGGGCGAGGAACGGACGCTGGCTCAGCTCACGCCTTTCCAACAATCTGCCGATCGTAAAGAAAGAAAGGCGGCACTTGAAGCTTATTTCGGTTATTTTGCCGAGCATGAACAAGCCTTTGATGAGATCTATGATCAGTTGGTGAAGATTCGGACGGAGATTGCCCGGAAGCTCGGTTTTTCAAACTATGCCGATCTGAGCTACTACAGAATGGCGCGTATCGGTTATGACCGCGAGATGGTCAAGAATTATCGCGAACAGATTCGCAAATATGTCGTGCCGGCGGCAAGTAAGCTTTATGAGCGGCAGCGCAAACGGATTGGTACGGATCAATTATACTATTACGATGTTCCGTATCAATTCACCACAGGAAATGCTGTTCCAAAGGGAAATTCAGAGTGGATTATTGAAAATGGAAAGAGAATGTACGCGGAACTTTCGCCGGAGACAGGAACGTTTTACCAATTCATGCTGGACCATCATCTGATGGATCTTCTGGCAACTAAAGGAAAAGCGGGCGGCGGTTATTGTGAATATATTTTTGACTATGACTCGCCATTTATTTTTTCGAACTTTAACGGCACAGCTGGTGATATTGACGTGCTGACTCATGAAGCCGGACACGCATTTCAGGTTTATACGACACGCACAGAGATTCCGGAATATCGCTGGCCAACATTTGAAGGGGCTGAAATTCATTCGATGAGTATGGAATTCTTTACCTGGCCGTGGATGGATCTGTTCTTCAAAGAGGATGCGAACAAGAGGAGATTCTCACATCTAAGCGATGCACTTCTGTTCCTTCCTTATGGGGTGAGTGTTGATGAATTCCAGCATGTCGTTTACGAGCACCCGGAAATGACCCCGGCCGAGCGGAAACAAGCGTGGAAGGAGATTGAGAAAAAATATTTGCCGGATCGTGACTATGACGGGATTGAATTCTTGGAAAAGGGCGGTTTCTGGCAGCGTCAAGGTCATATTTATGAATCGCCATTCTATTATATTGACTACACTTTGGCCCAAGTATGTGCGTTTGAATTTTGGAAGAAATCACAGGAAGATTATGATGCGGCATGGAAGGACTATTTAAACCTGTGCAAGCAGGGCGGAAGCAAGTCTTTCTTGGAGCTCGTGAAGACGGCCGGATTAGAATCGCCGTTCAAAGCGGGCTGTGTTGCGTCGGTTGTCACATCTGTGACCGATTGGCTCGATCAAGTCGACGACAGCAGCTATTAAAAGGATGTCTTTAAAGAAACACCCTCGAATCCATTGGATTCGAGGGTGTTTTCTAGCAATAAGATGGTCAGAAAAGTCCTTGAAGGCCCCACATGATGATTGCAGCAATAGGGATCAATGCCCATACGGTATTCGGATCAACGAACGGCCTTTGTTTCGCTTCATTTAATTCGTGAAGCTCCTTTTCAATGGCAGACAGCTTGGTTTCAATTGCTTTCAGTCTTTCATCATCCATGATTGGCTACCGCCCTTCATCCATAGGTTTGTTGAGCCTTATTCAGCACTTTGCTGACATAAGTCTGAGTTTCAGGAAATGGAGGAACGCCTCCGTATTTTTGTACAGCTCCTGAGCCAGCATTATAAGCAGCGAGCGCCAAGCGGTCATCCCCGTTGTAGCGCTTGATCAAGTGACTCAGATAACGAGTGCCGGCTTCGATGTTTTGTGCAGGGTCGTAAGGGTTTGTAACCCCCAACTCGGCTGCTGTACCCGGCATCAGCTGCATCAGGCCCATTGCTCCAGATGAACTGGTTGCATTTGGATTTCCCCCGGATTCCGTATCGATAACTGAGCGAATTAGCGGTGCAGGCACGGAATATTTTGCGCTCATCTCTTGGATGATCACGTCATAATCTGAATTTGATTTTTTTAAAGAATCCGTGATGTTCCGCGTCGGAAGCGTATCGGCTAATTGTTGCCACAGCATCTGATCCGTATTTGTGCTTGAAAGGGACGAAGCAGATGAAGAACGTTCGGAGGGGATCGAGCGACCCGAACTGCTGTTTGAATAGGAGCCGTTCATCATCATTGTGAGCAGCGAACCGAATAACTGCGCAGCATCATGATCCGTACTGGAAAAAGGTGATTGCTGATCGGATGATTGACTTTGAATTCCGGAATAGAGTGACAAGGACAACAGTTGTGCCATTGTACTTGGATTGACGGCCATTATTCTCTCAGCTCCCTCTTCTGGCTTTAATGGCTTGATTCAGGCGCATCATTTTGCTTTGTGAGGGCCTGCGTGGAATCGCAAAGGTGTGCAGCAAAGCGTCAAAAACAGATGGTCCGGATTGTGCATCCGCAGCTTCAAATTCTAATTCATAATCATTGTGGTCAAGGTAGACGCTGTGGTCGAGAAAGAGTTCTCCGGACTGATAGGGGAACTGGCAGCGTTTTGTCGTCAGTTCGCCGATAAGAACAAGCTGATCAACATCGACGCCGATTTGAGTAATGGCCTGTTCAATTTCTCCTGACGGGACAACCCCTAACTGAATCATTGAACGGCTGTCTTCGTCGCTCAGCTGCTGGTGTGTCTCCAGAATCACCCCGTTATGAGGCTGCTTTAGGGTGAAGTCATGTGTTCCGCCGCTTTCACGGATGCGCAGTACCGTTTGCTTATTTTTCAAGGCGGAAGTCGGTGTATCAAAATAGTAATTTATTTGTTTAAAGAAGGATGGTTCGTCTTTTTTAAATGCTGTGCAGAGTTTGGTGAATTCCTCAGCCGTCAGCATATTTTTATATTCAATTTCTAATTCGTGACTCATCGCGTTATTTCCCGCCTTCAAATCGATCACATAAATTCGTAACTTCTTCTAAATTATGACATAATGGGGGGGAAGAAACAACTGAGAGCTGCTCATTTTCGGGCAGAGAGCGCAACATTTGAACGTATGTTGTTCTTGTTTTGGACGAGATGGAGTGATCGAAATGGAGTGGGAGATTTTTCTGGCGCCTTACAAACAGGCAGTTGATGAACTCAAAGTGAAACTACGCGGTTACCGTGAATTATATGAAGTAACCTCAGAAAATACGCCGATCGAATTTGTCACTGGTCGTGTGAAACCAATACCAAGTATCATTGAAAAAGCTCGGCGCAAGAGGATTCCCTTGACGCAACTCAACACGCAGATGCAGGATTTGGCGGGCATTCGTGTGATGTGTCAATTTGTCGACGACATTCGCCGGGTGGTTGAACTGATCCGAAGCCGTACCGATCTTATCGTTGTGGAAGAACGTGATTACATTAGCGAAAAGAAAAAGAGTGGCTACCGCTCCTACCATGTAGTCGTTCAGTATCCGGTTCAGACGGTAAGCGGAGAGAAGAAAATTCTTGTTGAAATTCAAGTCCGCACGCTGGCGATGAATTTCTGGGCAACAATTGAGCACTCATTGAATTATAAATATAATGGCAAAATTCCGACAGACGTGAAAAAAAGATTGCTGCGAGCGGCTGAAGCTGCTTTTCGACTTGATGAAGAAATGTCGCAGATTCGCGATGAAATTCAGGTGGCTCAGCTGCGCTTTAATCAGAAAAATAGCGAACAGGAGTCGTGAATCAGGGCTAAAGAGGCTTCCGTACTAAGCAAATAGGAAGGAGTTCACAGAAAATGAGTGATTCAGCGCTTCATATAAGAAATGTTCCCGCAGGAAGTTTAAAAAAGTTTGCGATTGAATACAAAGACGATCCATTATCATCTGAATTACATAGGCAAATACTGGATCAACTAAAAGCAAAGCAAATGATTTATGACGAGAATGAACCGGATTTAGTGATTTCAATTGGCGGCGATGGGACACTTCTACATGCGTTTCACACCTATACGCATCGTTTGAACACGACTGCTTTTGTAGGCGTACATACCGGGCATTTAGGTTTCTATGCAGACTGGACCTCGGGAGAAGTAGACGGATTGGTCGAAGCGATCATTGGAAAGAGCTTTGACTTGGTGGAATATCCGCTGCTGCATATCGGTGTGCATTATAGCGACAACGCGAAACCGGACGATCTGCTGGCGCTCAATGAATGCACGGTACGCAGCGCTTCGGGTTTGCTCGTTGCGGATGTTTTGATCAAAGGTGAGAAGTTTGAAAGCTTTCGGGGAGATGGGTTGTGTTTTTCAACACCGACCGGATCGACCGCATATAACAAAGGATTGTCCGGTGCGCTGGTTCATCCTTCATTGCCCTCAATTCAGCTGACGGAAATCGCATCCATTAATAATCGCGTTTTTCGTACGGTGGGTTCACCGCTAATCTTGCCGCAGCACCATCGCTGTCAGGTTATGCCGGTTGCCGATCGAGCGTTTACCCTTTCCGTCGATCATTTGTCGCGTGTGCATGAGGATGTGAAAAAAATTGAATTCGGTGTAGCGGAAGAAAGGATTCGTTTTGCTCGTTTCCGTCCGTTCCCGTTCTGGCGGCGCGTTCGCGACTCGTTTATTGGTTAAACTTTAGAAGATAAGGACGTGAATGAGGAACCTTGTTCCGGTTGTCATGGAAAAGTGTTTTATGATTGAGAAAATCATGAGTGCATCAGAACACGGCATGATCATGCGTGACTATTTAAAAAAAGAAATCCGTATTTCAAGGCGCGCCTTATCGGCGATTAAATACAAAGGCGGTAAACTGCTTGTGGATGGACAAGAACGTTCCGTCCGTCATGTCCTTCAGGAAGGCGAAAAATTGAAAATTATTTTTCCTCCAGAGACGCCTAGCGCGTTTCTGGCAGAAGATGAGTTGCCGCTTGATCTTGTTTATGAAGACGACGTTGTGCTAATTGTCAATAAACCGGCGGGTATCCCGGTGATTCCCTCACAGCTGTATCCGTCGGGAACCTTAGCAAATGGGCTGCTTTATTATTTTCATGCGCAGAATTTGGCGTCAACGGTTCATATCATCAATCGGCTGGACCGTAATACGTCAGGCTTGATGCTGGTTGCGAAAAATCGGTTCAGTCATGAGCGGTTTTTTAAAATGCAGAAAAAAAGAGAAATTCATCGCAGATATCTTGCCTGCGTGCAAGGGACGATCGATCAAGATCAGGGCGTGATTGACGCGCCAATCGGTCGGAAAGAAGGGAGCGCGATTGAGCGATGTGTCGATTGGCGCGAAGGGCGGCGCGCGATCACGCATTACAAAGTGTTACAGCGATCGGCGGATTGGACACTGGTTGCTGTCCGTCTGCAAACCGGACGAACCCATCAGATTCGCGTGCATTTTGCTTCAATTGGCCATCCGTTGCTTGGCGACGACTTATATGGTGGCCCGTTGACGCTGATCAACCGGCAGGCACTGCACAGTTTTGAAGTATCATTTATTCATCCATTTACAGGGAAGCTGATGCATGTGCACCAGCAATGCCCGGGGGATATGCTGCGCCTGATGCATGAACCGATCAATCTGGAAAAAATCTAAAACGCTCTGGAAGGCGCGGCATGGTTGAGTCCACAGAGACTAGCTCCATTTCCGGATAGCGCAGTGCACTTAATTGGCCACCAAAGACGCATCCAGTGTCTAAATTAACTGTATTATTTTTCCAACGCGGACGCATGACGGGCGTATGTCCATAAGCAATCAGCGCTTCACCGTGGTAATAGGCCGCCCAGTCGCGACGTTCAGGAAGACCGTTCGCATCCTTTTTTCCGGTCACGTCGCCATAGAGCGCAAAACTTTTGATTTTCTTGTTTATCGGTTTAAAGAGATCCTGCTGCCTGATGCCGGCATGACAGACCACCAAGCGCTGCTGATCAAGATACAAGATCAGCGGCGCTTTCTGGTACAGCTTCTGAAATTGTTCCGCTATTTCTTTGTACGATTGCCTGTCCAGCTGTTCCAACTCGTGAACCGTTGTTTCAAGTCCATGGGCAACTTGAACGCGGCGGCCAATTAAGTAGCGATAAAGTTTATCGCAATGATTGCCAGGCACATACAAAGCAAGCTCATGATCGACCAAATCAACGACGGTCCGGATCATTTTCAGAGAATCCGGACCGCGGTCGGCAATATCACCGACAAACACCAGCTTTCGCCGATTGGGATGAATGGGCAGATGCTGCGTCCACTGATAGCCGAGCTTCTCTGTGAGACGAACAAACTCCCGATAACAACCATGAACATCACCAATTACGTCGTACATATCCCTCATCCTCCGTATCGAGCCTTCTCTCCTATTTTCTCCAATTGCGCCTGCTTCATAAGTTTGATTTCTGTATCAGAAAAGTCGGAAGTTCCCTTCAGCAAGTTCAAAGCCATGTACTTGATTTCTTTATTAAAAAACAGCCGCGCGCGGCTGTTTAGGAGAACATAAATTTTTGCGTTTGAAGGCGGATGCTTTGCACCAAACCGATACAGATCATACTGGAGAGCAGTGAACTTCCCCCATAACTGAGAAAAGGAAGTGTGATCCCGGTGACCGGCATGACTTGAATCGTCATCCCGATGTTTTCGAAGACCTGAAACATGATCATGCCAACGATTCCTGTACAGATATAGCCGCCAAACGGATCATGCGTTTCTGCTCCGGCCTTGATCACACGCGAAATTAACAGAAAGAACAGCAAAATAACGGTTACTGCACCGACAAAACCAAATGAGCCGCCGATCACAGCAAAAATAAAGTCATTGTATGATTCTGGGAAGACAATCGCTGAATTAAATTGATGATTAAAAAATTCTCCTGATCCAATTGATTTCATTGATTGAAGAAGCTGATAGCCTTCATCCATTGAATAGCGTTCCGGATCCTGCCACGCCAGAAAACGACCCTTCTGGTGCGATTTCAGGAAAAAGTTTATGACCGTTGGAAAATGAAACCAGCTGATTGCGAAGAATGCAAGACCTGCCGTCAGTGTTGTCAGAATTGAAACGATTATTTTCCAGTTAATGCCGCTGACGATTGTCATTGAAAGAATAATGCTGAACATGACTAACGCTGTTCCAAGGTCAGGCTGAATAAACACGAGAATAAAAGGCGGAAAGGAAACCAGCGCAATTTTACCGAGCAGCAGCAGGTCTTCTCGTAAACCACGGATGGAATAAACTTCATTATGCTTGTCAATCGTCGTCGCAATCGAGACAATCATAAATAGTTTCATGAACTCAGAGGGCTGGAGTTGCCCGATCCCAGGCATCGCATACCAGCTTGTCGCCCCGTGCGACTTATCAATCATAGGAATGGGCAATCCGAGTTGAGCGAAAGTGAGCCCGATGAGCAGAAACATGCCGATTCCATAAAAGATCCAGTGCATGCGTTTCAAACGTTCATAGTCAAAGAACATAATTGCTACAGCAATCATAGTACTGAAAACATACCAGATCACCTGACGATACGCCAATCCGACAGCGGGAGCACCTGATTTCAACGACGCCATGGAGATGGAAATATAGCTGATGCAAGCAAGCAAGAATACAATAAAAAACAGTGTGTAGTCTATTTTAGCTAGAGAATCTCGATTTAACATGAATTTAATCCTTCTTCTTTATAATAGATCTCAACTATGGTACTTAGCCGTTTTGGTAATCCCTAATCATGATAGCGTAAAGCGGATAAAAAAGAAACAAAATGGTGAAATGAAGTCATTAAGGGCACACCGTATCATTGCTAATTAAAAACATTCGTCTCTGTTCGCGATTTTGTATCCGATAAACGAAGAAAATTTCGTGGATTTTTTCATGATCACAAATCAGCTGCTACGCCTCTTGACGTAATACGGGGACCGAGCGCGAGTGCGAAAGGGACGCGCGCACGCTTTCATGATATAATAACGTTTGGACTGAAGGGATACAGGGAGGTTTGGTAATGGAATTAACACTTAAAGGGCGTACCTATGTTGTTATGGGCGTTGCGAATAAACGAAGCATAGCATGGGGCATTGCGCAAGCGCTGGATCGTGCCGGAGCACGTCTGATTTTTACGTACAATAATGAACGGTTCCGCGAACCCGTCGAAAAGCTAGCGGCAACACTTGATGGCAAGGACAGCCTTTTTTATCCATGCGATGTAACCATTGATGAAGAAATTCAAGCAACTTTTGCACAGATTAAAGAGGATGTCGGCGTGATTCACGGCTTGGCGCACTGCATCGCCTTTGCTAAGAAGGAAGAACTTGACGGCGATTACATGAATACGACGCGCGACGGCTTTCTGCTCGCTCAAAATGTCAGTGCCTATTCGCTGACTGCAGTACTTAAAGAAGCAAAAGGACTGATGACCGAAGGCGGCAGTGTCGTGACAATGACCTATCTCGGTGGTGAACGTGTCGTCAGAAATTATAACGTCATGGGCGTTGCCAAGGCGAGCCTAGACGCGAGTGTCAAGTATTTGGCGAACGATCTTGGCAAAGATAACATTCGTGTGAACGGTATTTCTGCCGGACCGATCCGTACGCTTTCTGCAAAAGGTATTTCAGATTTCAATGGTGTACTTAAAGTGATTGAAGAGAAAGCACCACTTCGCCGCTCAATTAGCCCTGAAGATGTCGGCAATACGGCATTGTTCCTATTCAGTGATTTGTCTCAGAACATTACAGGCGAAACGCTTCATGTTGATGCCGGATTCAACATTATCAGCATCTGATTCTTAAGCGAGAAAAAAGAACTGTCTTCCTTCGAACGAAGGACAGGCAGTTTTTTCATCTCAGAAAAAATGTCAAGAAACATGCAAGTGCTGCATAAACTGAATTCTATCCGTAAACGTTTCAATTAGATATAGTAAAATAGCTAGTTGCTCATCTTTTGGACGAATAGCCCTTCATCATCGCGCCACTCGGCGAACATCACTTGTTTTGCCTCCGAAACCGCGTAGTTTTTTAGTTCATTCATGAGCCAAGACTTTGTTTTGCCAAGCGTGTCTAAATTTCTTTCAATGATGACCCCGTCACTGATGAGCGTCACGGGAAGACAAACATCCTTTGCCTGCAGTGAGAAGTCGCTTCGAACGGTTGGTTCATGATCGGATTTGCGAAGAACGGAAACCTTGCCGTTTGGCTCAAGAATAGCAAACTCGATATCGCGCAGAGAAAAGATGCTTCGATCGCGCAGCAGCATTTGCAAGTGATTCATATCAACACGATTTTTCTTCATCACATTTCGATCAATGCGACCTTTATTTATGATGATTGCCGGCTGACTTTCGAAAAAACGGCGTGTTTTGTTGAATTTTAATGTGATCAGGTCAATGGTATAAATGACGATTCCCCAAAAAAATATGGCATAGATAACCTTGAAGACATGCGTGTTTGGGTCATAGATCGCATCGCTCACGAAATCACCGACGACGATCATGGAGATAAAATCAAAGGGTGTTGATTCGGACATTGAGGCTCTGCCCATTACCTTAGTAAGCAGGAGCAGGCAGAATAAGCCGACAATGAGTTCCACAGAGATTGAGATAAGTTCATGCATGATACGGCCACCTTTACTAAATCATCATAAATCTAGTTTGAGAGCAAACCCTCTCATTTATGCGCCTATAGGTATGTGTTCATTGGAATTTCTTGATTCGACACGAGCCATTGGACTAGAATAGCGGTACAGGTCTTCGCGTGCATCGCAAAGTCTGCTGCCAAACACAAGGTAAAGAATTTGTGTTTTACGCAACATGGTGGTCATTTTTTAAATGAGTTTTGCATAAAATGAGGGGAGGAGAACTGCACGCTGCAACTTATTGATTGCTCGATGCAGGTTCGAATTCCTGTGACGAGCTGCTCGGAAGGAGAAAATAGATGGAAGATCAATCATTTTCAAAAAGCATGACGTACGCTCCGGGACTTCCGGAGGATGCAACTTTTTACTCAGCGCATAAAAAAAGGGTCACCTCTGAGGCGGTCGAACGTGCAGCTGAAAAAGCTTTAGCAGAACGAGGCGTGCGAATCGACGATATCGCCGAGATTGTATTTGATCTGCAAAAACCGTTTATGTCCGGATTAACAAAGGCACTCTGCGTGGAAAATGTTCGGGCAGTTCTTGCAAAGCGTGAACTGCAGCATGCAATCTTGGTCGGCATCGAACTTGATCGTTTTGCTGAGAAGAAAATGTTATCCGAACCGCTGCAATCTTTGATTGATCAGGATGAAGGATTGTTCGGAGTCGATGAAACGATTGCTTTGGGGGCTGTTTCAAGTTTTGGAAGTATTGCGGCGACTACCTTTGGTTATTTAGATAAAGTAAAGCCGAAGATTATCGGAAAAGTGGATTTGGCTAAAGGTGGTCGGGTCAACACATTTCTGGATGATTTGATTGCGAGTATTGCTGCGGACGCCTCAAGCCGTCTCGCACATCGTGTTCGGGATGATGAGGAGAAAAGAGCTGCTCAATCCCATAGAAAATAAGCGGATCCGGATCTCTCGGATCCGCTTATTTGTTGTATAATAAAAAAAGTTGCATTTATGAAATGGATTTAGTAATTGAGGTGCATGTGATGAATTACCTTGTGCTGCACGGGCTTGGCGGAAGCAAGGACGGGCATTGGCAAGAATGGCTGACGGAATCATTAAGAAGAAAAGGGAAGAAGGTCTGGTTCCCTCAATTTTCTGATTGGGATCGACCGATCAAAAGCGTATGGCTCAAACAGCTGAATCGAACGATTGAGCAGATACCCGACGAACCGTTAACGGTCGTCGCGCATAGCTTAGGGTGTATCCTGTGGATTCACCATGCTGCGCAGCGCCTTTCCCGACGCATTGATCGTGTGATTATGGTTTGCCCGCCTTCTCCCTATCATGAAAAAGCAGAAATTCAAGATTTTTTCCCGCTTCCGGAAGCGAAACAACCGCTTGCAGCAGCTGCTAAGAAAAGTCTGTTTGTCTTGTCTACCAACGATCCCTTTCTACCGCAAGAGGATATGGCTCACTTTTTGTCTTACCACTTACCCTGTTTTATTATTCCTGAACAAGGGCATATAAACCTTGATTCCGGTTATGGTCCATGGCCATGGATGCTTAAGCTTTGCCTTGAGGATCGAATGGACTGGAAAAATAGTTAAGAAAGAAGGGTACCTCAAGTCATGATCGACTTAGGAGATACCCTTCTCTTTTCCACATGTTATGGCTGAAGGATCTTCTTATATAGCGTTTCAAGTTCATTGAAGGACAGCTGATAAAGCTGACGATTCTTTGTTTTATAAACCCCTTTATTCAACAGCTTAATGATAAGATCGTTCTTTTTTTTATCTTTATTTTGTGTGAGGGTCTCCGTCATTGTACACACCTCTTCGTGTCTGCATTAATCCTATAAATAGGATAGCGCGTTTTCATTTTTTCGTCTAATAGTACGTTATAAAATCTTACATAGTTATTGAACTGTATCGGTTATAGATGTAATATTATCTTACACGCAATTGTGCGATTTTTGAAAACATTTGAACGAAAGTGGAGGGGTGAACGAGTGGCGACGCATTCTCAGAAAGATGCTTATCTCTATAAAAAGGTGATCACGATTGGAACCGTTTGCGAGCTCACAGGTCTGAGTGAACGGCAGATCCGCTATTATGAAAAAAGAAAACTGATTTTTCCAGAACGAACGGAACGCGGAAATCGCAAATATTCTTTTGCTGATGTTGAAGCGCTCATGGACATCGCCAATAAGATGGAGGACGGCATGCAAACCTCGGAGCTGCGTAAAGAAATGCAGCGAAAAGAGGAGAAGCGGTACGATACGAAACTTAGGGAACGGATGATTCGCGGTCAGCTGAATGCCTATTTTAATAAGAGAGATTAATCGAAGCAAGCAGACCCGGCAGAAGTGCCGGCTTTTTTTATACGGGAAGAAAGTATATGATTTTGCCTTGCTGGTACGACGATTAGCGTCAAGAGGAACTTCTGCTCATTGAAAAGGAACTTTCGCTAAGCACGCATATGTCCTGTATGCAACGCAGAAGTCACCACATCCTGCGGAAGTAAGGACCGGGTGTAGCCCGTTTTTCTTACAGGTAAAGAAAGTATGCGTATCTGAGATCAAAAGGATCCGCACCTATCGGTTGGTGGATCAGGTTAAGTGCCCAATCCGATAAATAGGCGGAAAAATTCCTTTTAATTGTTCAGGATCTTCACTAATTGTAAAAGGAACTTCCGCTAAAGGCGTGCACGTCCTGTGCACAACGCGGAAGTCACCGCATCCTGCGGAAGTAAATAGACGGAGAGATTCCGCTTATCAACGTGAAAAACGTGGAAATGGGGGATTTTACTTTGCATAACCGGAAACTCTCCCCTTATATACCCTTGAATCGCGCTCCCTTCTGCAGATAGCCGAAAAATCTCCGCTTATTTCACGAGTTACTTAATCAGGGCCAGAATGCTTAATGAAAAAGAAGTGAGAGGGATGGGATCATTTTTTATTCACTCAAAAAGGTCCAATTGACATAAAGTTGGGGGACCATCCGTTTGTTGTTCTCGCCTCGGTTCTGTTCCAGGTAAAGAAAGGATGTGATTTTTGGTCATGCAAAAGACGGTGCATCAAACATGCAGATGCTCAGGCGCCTGCGGAGCGTCTCTTCGCATTCAGCCTTGGAAAATTTTTTTAAAAAGTTTTACATCTCTCTTAATTTTTTTCCAGTTGTCAAAAGGTAGAAGAAAAAAATTCACTCATGTCAACTAAATATGGTTCATACGCGAATAATGTCACAATTTGGATAAAAATGTGTCACGATATGTTCACAAAATTGTCATGACCAACAGGGTGAATTGTGCCATAGAAGTTGTAAAGTAGGAAGTGGATTGTGACATCTGTTACACTTTTAATCCGATCGGTCGGATCATTTTAGATGATTGCTGCTTTTAGTGATAAAAGGTAACCGCCACCAAAGGTTACCCACTTGAAAAGAGGAGAGAGCATGTTTGATGTATTGAGTTTAGCGAGATTTCAGTACGCGGCAACGACGATTTTCCACTTTTTTTTCGTACCGCTCTCAATTGGTCTTGTACTTATCATTTCAATTATGGAGACCATGTATGTCGTTAAGAAAAATGAAATCTACAAGAAGATGGCTCAATTTTGGGGGAAGTTCTTTTTAATTAACTTTGCAATCGGTGTTGTTACCGGTATTCTGCAGGAATTTCAATTCGGAATGAACTGGTCGGAATATTCACGTTTCATGGGGGACGTTTTCGGAGCTCCGCTTGCTATTGAAGCATTGCTCGCATTTTTCATGGAATCGACGTTCATCGGCATTTGGCTGTTTGGATGGGATCGATTGTCGAAGGGCGCACATTTAGCCTGCATTTGGCTGGTGACGGCCGGAACGACCTTATCCGCATTGTGGATTTTGACCGCGAATTCGTTTATGCGTCACCCTGTCGGTTTTCAAATCAATAACGGCAGAGCAGAAATGAACGACTTTTTTGCGCTCTTAACCAATCCACAACTATGGGTCGAATTTCCACATACGATTTTCGGCTCCTTTGCAACCGGTGGGTTTGTGGTTGCCGGAATTAGTGCAATTGCCTTACTTAAAAAAAGGCAAGTGTCCTTTTATTTGAAATCATTTAAGCTTGCGATCATCGTTGGCGTGATTTCCAGTCTGGGGATCGCCTTTTCCGGGCATGCTCAGGCACAATATTTGGTTCAGACGCAGCCAATGAAGATGGCCGCTGCTGAAGGGCTTTGGAAAGATAGTGGAAGTCCCGCTGCATGGACAGTTATTGCTTCCATAGACACGAAAAATCATAAGAACAATCAGGAAATGAAAATTCCTTACCTGCTTGACTTCTTGTCTTACGGAACGTTCAGCGGCAACGTAGAAGGCATGGAGACGCTGCAGAAAGAGTATGTTGCGAAATACGGAAAAGGCGATTATATTCCGCCGGTTAAGACAACATTCTGGAGTTTCCGCGTCATGAGCGGTTTCGGCGGTTTACTTTGTGTCATTGGCCTTGTCGGTGTGTTCCTCCTTTGGAAAAAGAAATTGCAAGACAGCAAGTGGTTCTTGAGAATCATGGTCGCGTCGATTGCTTTTCCATTCATCGGGAGCACGTCCGGATGGTTGATGACTGAAATTGGCCGGCAGCCGTGGACAGTTTTTGGATTTATGCAAACTGCGGCCAGTGTATCACCAAACGTTACGGCAGGACAATTGCTCTTCTCGATCATAGCGTTTATCACGATGTATTCTATTCTCGCAGTGGTAATGATCTACCTTTTTGTACGCACCTTTAAAGAAGGTCCATCGTTAAATGCTAAGAAGGATGTATCATCGAACGATCCATTTGATGGGGAGGCGTATCACGTTGTTACTGAATGAATTGTGGTTTTTACTGATCGCTGTTTTGTTCATCGGATTCTTTTTTCTTGAAGGATACGATTTTGGCGTTGGCATGGCCACGCGTTTTGTCGCGCGAAATGAAACGGAACGGAGAATGTTGATCAACACGATCGGCCCATTCTGGGATGCGAATGAGGTTTGGATGATTACCGCGGGCGGTGCGATGTTTGCGGCATTTCCAAATTGGTATGCGACGTTATTCAGCGGCTTCTATGTGCCGCTTGTGTTCCTTCTATTGCTCTTAATCGCGCGCGGTACGGCTTTCGAATACAGAGCAAAGGTAGACCATCCGAAATGGTCAGGTACTTGGGATTGGGCAATATTCATTGCCAGTCTGTTATGCCCGTTCCTATGGGGCGTCGTTTTCTCGACGCTTGTGTATGGACTGCCGATTGATAAAAATATGAACATGCACGCGACGTTTACAAGCATTGTTCATCCGTATTCCGTACTCGGGGGCATCCTAATCACGCTGCTTTGTCTCTATCACGGACTCATGTTCCTCTGCCTGAGAACGACAGACGAACTTCAACTGCGCGCACGTGCGCTGGCCAAAAAAGTATTCTGGATTCTAGCGGTTGCAGCGCTCGCATTTATCATTGTGACGTACTTTGTTACGGATTTGTTTGCGAAACGTGGCGCACTCCTTTATCCAATCTATGGCCTTGATGTCATTGTCCTGATTCTGTCAGTTGTCTTCTTGAGCAAAAAGCGTGATGGCTGGGCATTTGGTATGAATGCCGGTGTCATTTTGCTGACCGTCGCTTCGTTGTTTGTCGGGTTGTTCCCTAGACTGATGATTAGCAGTGTTACGCCTGCGTATAATCTAACCGTTTATAACTCAGCGTCCGGATCTTATTCACTGACCGTAATGACCATCGTTGCCGTCACTTTACTTCCTTTTGTTCTCGGGTACTCTATTTGGAGCTACTACGTTTTCAGAAAAAGAGTGACAAAGGATCATCATCTGGAATATTAAGTTCAGAAAGAAAGGATGTGTACGCTTGGCACTCATGACAACCTGTCGGAGTCTTTGCCAAGCTTAACTATGGATCGGGAATTGTTGTCTTACAAAGGTGCCAAGCCTCTGTTTGCAGTCACTGCGCTGCTTACCGTCATTCAGGGTGTCTGTATTATATGTCAAGCTGCACTACTCGGCCGGATTGTATCCGGTCTTTTTTCTGGAGGACAGATTGCGAGCATCCGCTCAGATCTGCTCCTTTTTTTCGTTGTTGTGCTGGTGCGTTATTTTACCGTTTTGGTTATCAAACAGGCATGCTATCGTTTTGCGGAGCGGACAAGCGCGGATTTGAGAAAAAAGTTCTTAAAGAAGCTGTTTGCATCGGGGCCGGAACTTGCCCGTAAGGAAGGGACCGGTTCGCTGGTGGCACTTGCCTTGGAAGGGGTTGCTCAGACACGCAGTTACCTCGAACTCTTTATTCCCAAAATGGCGGCAAATGGAATGATCCCGGTACTCATTCTTGGCTTTGTCTTTTGGAAGGATCGCATGAGCGGGATCATTTTGCTGCTGACCATGCCGGTACTGATTATTTTTATGATTCTCTTGGGGCTTGCTGCACAAAAAAGAATGGATGATCGCTGGGCATCGTATCGGGTGCTCTCCAATCACTTTATTGATTCGCTGAGAGGGTTACCGACGCTCTATTATTTGGGAATCAGCAAACTTCATAAAAAAACAATTGAACGTGTCAGCGACAAATATCGAAGTATGACCATGGGTACGTTGCGTCTTGCTTTTCTGTCATCCTTTGCATTGGACTTTTTCACCATGCTGTCGATTGCATTTGTAGCGGTTGCCCTCGGTATTCGTTTGATCGACGGCCACATTTTGTTAGAGCCGGCACTGACGGTCCTCATTCTGTCGCCGGAATATTTTCTGCCAGTGCGCGAACTTGGTCAGGACTATCACGCGACCCTCGATGGTAAAGAGGCAGCTCGTCGATTGAATGCATACGCAGCGTCAAAAGGATCAAATGAAGTGGCGCTGCAGTCGGGACAAAACAAAATGAAATGGAATGAGCGGGCCTGTGTTGTGCTTAACGGTTGTGATGCTGCGCATGAAGGGGCGCACAAAAAGGCACTTGAGGGCATTTCTGTTGCCTTTTCGGGGTTTGAGAAGGTTGGCATCATCGGCGCAAGCGGAGCAGGAAAATCAACCTTAATTGATCTGATGGGCGGGTTTATCGAGCCCACTTCCGGCTCGATTAAAATCAATGAGGCACCCGGACGGTTTACATCGGACCAATGGCGCAATCAGGTAACCTATATTCCGCAGCATCCGTATCTATTCAGTACCACGCTGCGAGATAATCTCGCATTTTATAAACCGGAGGCATCTGATCAGGAAATTCTTTATGCGGTTCGTGCAGCTGGATTGGAAGACTTGATTCGCCGCCTGCCTAATGGTATGGATGAGCGAATCGGAAGTGGCGGAAGACCGCTTAGCGGCGGTCAGGAGCAACGGGTTGCTCTTGCACGCGCCTTCCTTTGTGAACGTCCGATCCTGCTGCTGGATGAACCAACAGCGCATCTGGACATTGAAACGGAGTATGAACTGAAAGAACCGATGCTGCGTTTATTCGAGAATAAATTAGTGCTGCTGGCAACCCACCGACTTCACTGGATGGAACAGATGGATCGGATTGTGGTTGTTCGCGACGGGCGAATCGTTGAAACCGGGATTCCGGACGAGCTTATAAGGAAAAACGGGGTCTATCATGCGATGGTTCGCGCTCAATTGGAGGGGATTTAATGAATGAATGGCTGACTCCATCATTGAAAAAGCATTGGCGCGGGTTATTGCTTGCAACGGTGCTAAGTCTCTTTGCTCTGCTCTGTGCAGCAGGATTACTCTTTACTTCAGGGTATTTGATTTCAAAAGCAGCACTGCGTCCGGAGAATATCTTAATGATCTATGTCCCGATTGTCGCCGTTCGTACTTTTGGAACGTTCCGTGCTGTTTTTAATTATGCTGGAAGACTTGCCAGTCATAACACGATTCTGAAAATTCTTTCTGAAATGCGTGCGCATCTCTATGAAAAATTGGAGCCGTCCGCACTTTATATCCGTTCTAAATACAAGACAGGGAAAATCCTGAGCGCCTTATCTGATGATATTGAGCACTTGCAGGATCTGTTTCTGCGCACGATACTCCCTTGCTGCTGCGGGCTGATCATCTATGCTGCTTGGATTGCCGTACTTGGTTTTTTTGACTTAAGGTTCGCCTTCCTTATGGCGCTCTATCTGCTGCTTCTCGTTGTTGTATTTCCTCTTGTTTCACTGATTCGGATGCGGCACCACTATCAGAGAATAGCCAAAAGCAGGCATGAATTGTATGAACAACTTACCGATGCGGTGCTAGGTGCTGCGGATTGGATGATGTCAGGACGGCAAAACCAGTTTTTGCGCCACTATGAGCAGCTTGAAAACGAAACAAGACAAGAGGAGCGCGCGGTCAGTTCTTTCAGAAAGAGACGTGATTTTATCGCCCAAGTATTGATCGGGATCTGCGTTATTGGACTTGTTGTCTGGTCTGGAGGCATGTCCCATACAGGTGCCTTGCAGCCGACATTAATTGCTGCATTTTCCTTAGTCATCTTTTCCGTTGCTGAAGCATTTGTGCCGCTCTCTGAGGCTGTCGAACGTGTTCCTCAGTATGAACGCGCGCTTGCACGGCTGAAAGAGATCGAAGCACCAGCGCAACATGAATCAGATGAGACCTGCGACCGCCGAGAATTGCCGGAGGGGTCGTTGACGATTGATGTGAGCCACGTTTCATTTCGCTATTCCCAGAACAGCGATTGGGCCGTGCATGACGTATCGCTGCATCTTGAGCCTGGAACAAAGCTCGCGCTTATTGGGCGAAGCGGTGCTGGAAAATCCACACTGACTCATTTGATTTATGGTAATCTGAAGCCGGATGAAGGCGCGGTAACCTTGAACGGTTTGGCTGCTCAATCGCTTGGACCAAATCGATCACTTCAGTTTTCAGTGCTCAGCCAGAATCCGCATCTCTTTGATACCTCCGTACTGAATAATCTAACGCTCGGGAGTCCGGATGCAACGTTTGATGAGGCTGTGGCGGCGGCAAAAGAAGTGGGGTTGCATCAATTGATTGAACAGCTTCCGAACGGTTACCAGACACAAGTGCATGAAGCCGGCACGATTTTCTCCGGCGGAGAGCAGGAGCGCGTCGCTCTGGCACGAACCTTATTACGGGATACGCCGGTCGTTATTTTGGACGAACCAACCGTGGGACTCGATCCAATAACCGAACGAGAACTGCTGCAAAAGATTTTTGATACGCTAAAGGGAAAAACACTGATTTGGGTGACTCATCATCTGATTGGTGCAGAACAAATGGATCATATTTTGTTCATGGAGCATGGCAGGGCAATGATGCAAGGAACCCACGAGCAGCTGCTTCAAAAATCGAGCCGATACGGCAAACTCTATGAGCTTGATGTTCCTGTGAGACTGAGGAAGTCGATTATCGAATGAACAAGTCATAAGCTCCGCTTTGATTCTTAGCCGAGACACTGGTCTATTGGTTTGAAGACGAGGCAAAAATCATCTACTTTCTTATTCTGTGATCAAAGAGGGGATCCAAACGTTGATTTTGGGTCCCCTCTTTGATTATTGCGCTTTATTATCTTTTTGCGATCGGTTTATGGCGAGTGATCATGATCTTGCGAATTTGATGAGCTTCCATTTCGCGCACTTCGAAAGTAGCTTGACCATAATGCAGCGTTGATCCCACTTTTACATTTGGTATTTCCACCATGATCCAACCGCCGATTGTATCAATGCCTTCTTCTTCTATGGCGGTTTTGAACAGTTGATTTACGTGAGCAATCAAAAGCTTTCCGTCTACAAGTGTCTTCTCAGCATCAATACTTTGAATCATCGGTTCTTCCCCATCATCATATTCATCGCGAATTTCTCCGACAATTTCTTCCACAATATCTTCAATGGTCACTAAGCCGGAGGTGCCCCCATATTCATCGGTAAGAATCGCCATGTGAATGCTTTCTTTCTGCATTTGCTCGAGCAGCACACGAATCGGTGTCGTTTCGAGCACAGATAGAATCGGGCGGATATAGTGGATCATTGGTTTCAGATCCTTATTCAGGACGTCGGTAAACATGTCTTTAATATTAATCATGCCGACGACGTGATCTTTATCTTCTTCGACAACTGGAAATCGTGTGTATTTCTCATCATGCAAGGTTTGCAGCCACTGTTCCAAAGGATCTTCTTTATACATGCAGACAAGTTCAGTTCGAGGAACCATGATCTCACGAGCCGTTCGATCGTCAAAATCAAAAATGCGCGTCATGTAGCGCATTTCGCCTTGGCTGATTTCACCGCTCTTAAAGCTGTCGGCTAATGTCAGACGCAATTCGCCCTCGGTCAGTGCACTGTCATGCTGATCTTCCGGTCTTATACCAAATAAACGGATGACCCCATTCGAAAGTGTATTGAGCAGCCAAACGAACGGAAACAAAAGCCGGTGCGTCCAAATGAGCGGATAGGCAATAGCTAATGTTATTTGTTCTGCTTTTTGAATCGCGATTCCTTTTGGTGCCAATTCACCGAGTACAACGCTTGAGAATGTAATGAAGAAAAATCCGGTTAAAACGGAAAGGGTGTGTACAAGCGTATCGTTTAATCCGAATAAGGCAAATACCGGATTGAACAAGTGAGCGACTGCGGGTTCGCCGATCCAACCCAGAACGAGTGCAGTCACTGAAATACCTAACTGGGTTGTTGAGAGGTATGCGTTTAAGTCATCAACAATTTTTTTCGATGCGGCGGCGCGTTTGTTTCCGAGTTTAATCAATTCATTTAATCGAGTGGTCCTAATTTTAACAATTGCAAATTCAGCAGCTACAAAGAAAGCTGTCAATAAAATTAAAAGGACGACAAGGATCAGGCCGATTGTACTAGTCAAATGCATCCCAAGCCGTTGTTGCCAACGCTTAGGTGTCACCTCCAATTATGCAAACGTGCTTCATAAATTTAATTATACACAAAAGCGGATGTCAATTGCACGAGGAAAAGGCGAGGAAGTCTTGTCCTTTAGCGGCTTGCTTGCCGCAGGCAGTCCGGCTCGCGCAAGAAAAAAACCTTGGCGGTTCAATCCGCCAAGGTTTTTTGATGCCTCTTAATCAGCAAACAAATGCCGCACCAACGATAATCAACAGGATGAACAGTACGACGATCAGCGCAAAACCGCTGCCGCAGGAAGCACCACCTACTGGATAAGTTGGGTAGCCGCCACAGCCACAGCCTTCGCTAGCTCCGCCGTACGGAGCATTAGACGGATATCCGCCGAAACCAAAGTTGCCCATTCAGATCACTCCTTTATCACGAGATACCATATACTATGTAACCCCGGTACATTTGGCGATCATTAAAACGCCCAATCTTGCGGCGAGGCTTGACAAGCGCACAAGAATCACCCACCCTTGTGTTAGAACGTGCAACTTGGAGGAACGATTAATGGGAAAAATGGACGAACAAATTATTGTTGTAAAACGATCACAATTATTTGATGAAGCAGGCAATGACCTGACGTTTCAAGGAACGGAACAAGATCGAAAAGCAGTTGCTGCTTTAAGTAACAGAATGGCTGAACATTACCGAGTCATGCGCCGTGGTGATGCGGAAGAGAATCCGCAATTTAAACAGCCGATTCCTTACGCAGTGCTTAAAAAGGGTGATCACTACTTTACTTATAGAAGGCTCGGCGGTGGCGGCGAGCAGCGATTACATGGGAAACTCTCCATTGGTGTCGGGGGACATATGAACAGGGTTGAGCATGCCGCGGACTTCGAGCAAGTGCTGAAGCAAAATCTGGATCGGGAAATTAATGAAGAACTGCTTGTACAGAGCGCAGAGCCTGCTGAATATCACACGATTGGATTGATTAATGATGATCAGACAGAAGTCGGAAAAGTACATATCGGTGTGCTTGTGGCGATTTCACTGCCGGATGATGCTGAGGTAACGGTTCGTGAGAAGGATAAACTTGAGGGCAGCTGGAAAACGCTTCAGGAGCTTAGTGATCCGCATCGTTTGGAACGAATGGAGAGCTGGTCCGGCTTTGCGATTAAAACATTACAAAGACACTAAGCGCTTAGTTGTGAAAAGAATTTCATTTTGCCGGAATCTTAGAGCAGCAACGGTATACTATCAATTGATTCGATGAAGAAAAGTAATCGCTATTGGAAATGGTATTGATTAGAAGGAATGGAGCAGATGGTGACAATGAATGAAGAAACGCTGCTTAGTATCGTTGTTCCCTGCTACAACGAAGAAGCGGTTCTTCCGGAGACTTTTAAAGAATTAAGTGAACAGCTTCGCAAATTGAAGATCAATGATAAAATCGATAAGTCAAGTTTTATTGTGTTTGTTGATGACGGCAGTACGGATCGGACTTGGGCGCTTATTCGTGAAAAAGCGGAAACCGATGCATTTATTCAAGGCGTGAAGCTGAGCCGAAACTTTGGACATCAGCACGCACTGATTGCAGGAATGGAAACGGTCAGCAACCAAGCCGATTGTGTCATCACGATTGATGCAGACTTGCAGGACGACATTCGGGCGATTCATGCGTTGATTGACAAGTATCACGAAGGGTTTGACGTTGTTTACGGCGTAAGAAAAAGGCGTAATCAAGACAGCTTTTTCAAAAGAAACTCAGCCTTAGCCTTTTATAAATTAATGGCCAAGATGGGCGTAAAGCTGGTTCCAAATCACGCAGATTTCCGATTGCTCAGCAGAAGAGCCATGCAGGAGTTTAAACGCTATCAAGAGGAGAACGTTTTTATTCGCGGGATCATTCCACTGCTTGGCTTTAGATCAGCCAAGGTTTATTATGATCGCCGCAAAAGGTATGCCGGAACATCGAAATACCCACTGAAAAAAATGTTCGCTTTTGCCGCTGACGGGATCACCTCTTTCAGTATTGTTCCAATTAAATTAGTCATGAATATCGGATTCTTTTTTGTATTGATCGGCACAGGAATCGCTGCTTACGCATTGATCAACTGGCTGCTTGGCCACACGATCAGCGGATGGACTTCTCTGATTTTGTCGATATGGCTGATTGGCGGTATGCAATTAATTGCCATTGGCGTCATTGGCGAATACATTGGAAAAATTTTTACGGAAACAAAAAAGCGACCGAGGTATACTATAGAAATCACGACATGGAACAAGAACAAATAACTTGATGACAAAGGAATGCGGCGATTATGGGCAGTAAATCGGAACAGTATGAACGGGATGAGATGCGTGCGGGTCATTTTCACTGGCGCTGGCTGAAGCAGGCAATCCTGTTCGGTTTCGTCGGGGTAAGCAATACAGCTGTGGACTTTATTGTTTTTTACTTACTGACGCATTTTGTATTGATCGATTATGTGATCGCGCAAATTGTTTCGTATGGAGCCGGCATGCTAAACAGCTATCTATTGAATTCGAAGGTAACCTTTGCCGAATCGATGCATTCGCGAGTTAGAGCAATAAAATTTGTGGTGTTAAATGCGGCTGTATTAGCGATTACCTTAGCTGCAATGCACAGCATGCTGTTTTTGCCCTTGTACTTGAATAAAGTGATCAGTACGCTTATCGGACTTAGTGTTAATTTTATTTTAAGTAAACGATGGGTGTTCAAATCTTGATGCCGCAGGGACATTGACATTTAGAAGCGCAAAATGTAGAATGCATGTATTCATAGGTGTATGAAATAAAGTTGCAGCAGAGGTATCTTGTTTCTACGGATCAGAATGCTTTTTAGTGGTTTTATACATGCCGTTGATCATGATTTTGTACACTATGGTATTAAGGAGAGCGTATGAAAAATGAGAAAAGTATTAACGTATGGAACTTTTGATTTGCTGCATTACGGGCATATAAATTTACTGAGACGTGCGAAGAAATTAGGCGATTACTTGATTGTTGGGCTGTCCACGGATGAGTTTAACGCAGTAAAACATAAAGAAGCCTATCATAGCTATGAGAACCGTAAATTAATTCTTGAGGCGATTCGTTATGTTGACGAGGTCATCCCGGAAAAGGATTGGAATCAAAAGATTTCGGATGTCCAGAATAATGATGTTGATGTTTTTGTTATGGGTGATGACTGGAAAGGAAAATTTGACTTTCTGAAGGATTATTGTGAAGTCGTTTATTTACCGCGTACGGTGGGCATATCAACGACAAAGATTAAACAGGATTTGTTTACGATCAAAAATGGTTAAGGAATTATTGATTGACGGGTACCTTTTTCTTTTTAAGGTACTTTTTAATGTGTGTAAATTTTTTTCGTTAAAGGAAAAAGTGGTTTTTGTCTGCTCCTATACAGATAATAGTCAATATGTTTATGATGAGTTGACGCGCAGAGAAGAAAAAACAGATGTAGTCTTTCTTTGCCGTGGAAAAGCCGCGTGCGACCATTTTGCTGAAACAGGAGAAAGGGTCGTCCCGATTGAAACAATGCGCGTGGGCGCTATGGTACGTTCGGCGTATCATTTGGCAACTGCAAAAGTCATTGTCATTGATAACTACTTCGGTTTTCTCGCCGCTGCGGCATTTAAAAAGCCAGTCGTCTGCATCCAACTTTGGCACGCATGCGGTGCCTTTAAAACCTTTGGTTTGGAAGACCATTCTGTTGCATTGAGAACAGTGAGAGCTCGAAAGCGCTTTTTAAACGTATATCGGCATTTCGATAAGATTGTGGTTGGTTCCGATGCGATGCAAGAAATTTTCAAGCAATCATTCGGTTTAGACGAGTCCCATTTTATTCACTTGGGTATTCCACGGACCGATCTTTTTTTTGACTTAAACCGGGAAAAACAAGCCGAAAAATCTTTGCATCGGTTAAGCAGCGGAAAAAAACTTCTTTTATATGCACCGACATTTCGTGATCCTCCGATGCATCAACTCGCTTTAAATCTGGAGGTCATGAAAAAGGAGTTGGCAAGCGACTATGTGTTGATTCTGCGTCTGCATCCTTTGGAGCAAAAGGAAGTTGATCGCACTATTTTTCGTGATCCATTTATTATGGACGGATCGAAGTGGGAGAATGTTAATGAGTTGTTGCTTATCACGGACCTGCTTATCACGGATTATTCATCAATCCCTTTTGAATTTGCGCTGTTAAAACGACCAATGATCTTTTTTCCTTATGATTTGCATCACTATGAAAAAAGCAGAGGATTAAGGGAAAACTATACAGACATGGTTCCAGGACCAATTGCATCATCAACTCAAGAATTAGTTCACATGATCAAGGAACATCGCTTTGATGAACAAAAAACAGCACAATTCTCAGAATACTGGAATCAGTATTCAAAGGGACAGTCAAGCAGACATGTCGTTGATTATCTTTTCGACTGTTTAAGGAAATAAACGACAGCATTCAAAAAATGAAGCAATCGGTAAAAGGTTCATGTGTTCTTTCATGACTGGAGAGACATCGGAAGTAGACTTTAGATTCTACAACAACCAGGAGGAACAGGGGAAATGATCAGTGAGCAAGCTGAAAAACAAATTAAAAAGATAATGAAGCCGAGGATCACGCATTTTAATGCCAGTCCAAATGATTGGACGCTCACGATTCGCTTCGATCCAATGGCGAATGAGGAGTACATAAAACGCATGGAGGTACATCTCTGTGATCGTTTTGGCGATGAGTCCTTCAGCGCCCCTATTCGTTCTGTGGAAAGGGATGAAAATGATTATTGGTCTGCTCAAGCTGTTTTGGCATTGGAGCCCATACAGCAAACGCTTTTCAAAAGGGACTATTGGGATTTTTTTATTAAAGTTCCTATTGATCAACCGCTCTTAGGGCAGGTCTATGCTGAACTGGATGAAGTCGACGCTGATGCATCAGCAAGTATTCATCAATCAGATCCGAATGGGACGGTTGCATTGGCCATTCGCTTACAGGCAGTAGGGAAAAGGCAATTTTTAGATGTTTTCAGCATTTATAACGAAGTGAACGATCAAATGCTGATTCCTTATTACACGGGTCGCAAATGCCTCTCACTGCGTGTTGAAGCGGTTCATGTCATGTCGCGTATCGATCGTGTTGCAATGAGCAGAAACTTCATGCTTACTTTGGAAGGACATGTTGTCTTTCCTTTTTCCGATGTTCTTTCTCGACCGGACATTCAAAAAAAAATATCGCTTGTAAATACTGATGAAGAAATCATTGCTGAATGGCGTGCTGAAAATGTTGAACGCCTTGACTTGACGGAACAAGCAAAATCACTTGGAAGAAATTATGATTGGGCCGGTTTCTCGCTCGTCCTTGATCTAAAGTCGATTGCGACGCAAATTGCTGATGCGGAAGAACCAACTTTGCTTTACTTCCGAATGGAGCTCACGCATAAAAAAAACGGTATGCTGTTTACTGAACACCCGGTTCGTATCCTTGCGCGTCGCAAGGTAATTACCGGGCGGCATATTATAAAATTGAATGGACTTAAAAAAAGTTTAATCGTGAAACGCAACTGTAATCACAGCCTTGTATTCCGAATTGCTCCTTATACGCTACGTGATGCTGTAAAAAGAAAAGTACGTCGGGGCATCGGTCGAGTTCGAAAGAGCAAAGCGCTTACCGCTGTTTATCATCGCCTGTTTCAAACGCTTTCTCACCTCCCCCAAAAAAAGAATCTGGTCATGTTCGAGAGCTTCTTCGGCAGGCAATACAGCTGCAATCCGAGGGCAATTTATGAATATATGAAGGATCATTGTCCGGAATATCAGTTGGTCTGGAGCGCAAACGCGAATTACATCGATCTGTTTGAACAGCACCAGCTTCCTTATGTAAAAAGATTCTCATTAAAATGGCTCATGCTTATGACGCGAGCAAATTATTGGGTAACCAATGTGCGTCTGCCTCTTTGGATGTCTAAACCAAAAGATACGATCTATCTGCAGACCTGGCATGGCACGCCGCTCAAACGACTGGCTATGGATATAGAAGAAGTGCATATGCCGGGTATAAATACAGAAAAGTATAAACGTGATTTTCTTGCAGAGACTGCCCGCTGGGACTATCTTATTTCTCCGAATGCCTATTCATCAGAAATCTTTGCTCGAGCATTCGGTTTTGAGAACGAGATGATTGAATCGGGCTATCCAAGAAATGATTTTCTCTATAAAAGCAACAATAAAGAGACTATCGATGCGATTAAGGATCGTGTTGGTTTACCAAAGGATAAAAAAGTTATTCTCTACGCGCCGACTTGGAGAGATAATCAATTTTACGGTAAAGGGCGTTATCGTTTTGAACTTGATCTTGACTTGCAGCGTATGCGGGAGTCGCTTGGCGAAGACTATGTGCTGATCATGCGCATGCATTATTTGATTGCCGATCATCTGGACTTGTCTGAATTCGAAGGCTTTGCTTATGATTTCTCGCATCACGAAGATATCCGCGAGCTCTATTTGATTTCGGATCTGCTCATTACCGATTATTCATCAGTATTCTTTGATTACGCGAATTTGAAACGGCCGATGCTCTTTTTCACTTACGATATTGAAGACTATCGCGATCATCTGCGCGGTTTCTATTTTGATTTTGAAAAGAAGGCGCCGGGACCTCTTGTGTTGACGACGGACGAATTGATTCAGGCCGTTAAGAAAATCGCTGAATCTGGATTTGCGGTATCGGATCATTTCGATGAATTTTATCAAAAGTTCTGCTCGCTGGAAACAGGTCATTCCGCAGAAAAAGTTGTGAAAAGCGTTTTTAAATGAGTCCAAGTTCTTATACAGCGACACCGTGCAGTTTTAAAGCAGCTTAATCGCGCAGACCGTTGTTTGGGTTGATGTAGGCGAACAAAGCATAGGTAGGGCGTTTCAAGGTCCAACATGGACGGTTGAACGTCCTATTATCACTTACTTTGCTGCTTATTTTATTTGCTGTTTATAATGTAAACTGGACAGTCAAAA